>JAUWLU010000333.1 GCA_030613545.1 Desulfuromonadales bacterium | reverse complement strand
GGAAAATATCGTTGGTCGGTCGATTGGCGGCGCAAAATTGTTACGCTCTTAGGAACGAGAAAAGAGGAGCCTTTGCCATAAACGATAACAGGGCAGGTAAGGCTGTAAAGCTGATATGTCCCGTATGTTGGCTCATTGTTAGGACAAGAAAGTTTTCAGCAACGCATCAGGATTATTGCAATACCTGCATTACAGAATAAAGCATACTGTTTTTGGATAAATTTTCATGACTTCCCCCCCCGCAGCGGAGTTCAAACCGAAAGCGAAAAAGGAGGTAGTCATGGGAATGAGGATCGGTTATGCAAGGGTGAGTTCTGCAGGGCAAAAGCTGGATGTACAAATGGATCGTTTAACCGACTGCGATCGAACTTTCTATGAAAAGGCATCAGGTGCTTCGGCAAAGGACCGCCCGGAACTTCAAAAAGCATTGGACTTTGTCCGGGATGAAGACATTTTTGTGGTGACCAAGCTCGACCGCCTAGCAAGGGTGTTTTGGTTCAGCGTGAATTGGAGAATCCCGTCGTTTGAGTTAGACTACGCGAACGGAGGAATTCACCATGCGAAAAAAGCGGCGTAACTACACGGCTCAGGAGAAGGTCGCCATTCTCAAGCGCCACCTGCTCGACCATGTTTCGGTTTCTGATTTATGCGATGAATATGATCTGCAACCCACGGTCTTCTACCGGTGGCAGAAGGAATTCTTTGAAAACGGTGCGGCTTCTTTCGAGAAATCCAACTGCCGCCAGAAAAAGGCGGAACAGGAGCGAATTCAGCAGCTGGAAGCGAAGCTGCAAGTCAAGAACGAAGTCCTCTCCGAGCTGATGGAGGAACACGTTCGGTTAAAAAAGGAACGTGGGGAACTCTAAAAGCGTCCTGGGTCCCCCACGATATCCGCGATGCGGTGGTCGACTTCGTTAAACGTTGGGCCAAGCGCACCGGCATCGCTGTGACGCTCTTTATCGGTTGGCTGGGCATTGCCGCCAGCAAGTATTACAATTGGCAGCAACGCTACGGTAAGGCCAATGAGCACAATGCCCTGATCCCCCGTGACTTCTGGCTGGAGGACTGGGAGAAACAGGCCATTATCGACTTCTACCTCGACCATCGATTGGACGGGTACCGTCGGCTGACCTTCATGATGCTTGACCAGGATGTTGTTGCCGTCAGCCCCAGCAGCGTTTATCGTGTCCTGAGCGCGGCGGATCTGCTGCGGCGCTGGAATGGTAAACCGTCCAAGAAGGGGACCGGTTTCGTTCAGCCGCTTAAGCCCCATGAGCACTGGCATATTGACGTCTCTTACGTCAATATCTGCGGCACCTTTTATTACCTGTGCAGCATCCTGGACGGTTGTAGCCGCTACATCGTTCACTGGGAGCTGCGCGAGGCGATGACCGAAAAAGACATCGAAATCATCCTGCAGCGGGCCAGGGAGAAATTCCCCCAAGCCACCCCCAGGATCATTTCCGACAACGGCCCCCAGTTCATCGCCAAGGACTTCAAAGAGTTTATCCGGGTGGCAGGTATGACCCATGTTCGGACTTCGCCCTTCTACCCGCAAAGCAACGGTAAGCTGGAACGTTTTCACAAAACCATCAAGAATGAATGTATTCGCCCCAAGGTTGCGCTGTCCATTGAAGAAGCCAGGGGCCAGATCGCTGACTACATCATCTATTACAACGAGGAACGGCTACACAGCGCTATCGGCTATGTTGCCCCCAAGGACAAACTGGAAGGCCGTGAGAAACAGGTTTTCACAGAGCGAGACCGCAAACTTGAGGCAGCCAGGGCGGCCAGAAAACAAAAACGGCAGGAAGGGAAACTTCGCCCCTCCCAACACCAGAAGGCCCCAAAGGGGGAGCACATCAACCCACTAAGTCAACAGGGACAATTCTCCATTTCCAACTGAGGCAAAACAATATGCCTCCGACGATTATCGGCAAACCCTCAAACCCCCCGGTGCTAAAGCCAGCATGAGCAAAAAAGGTGATTGCTGGGATAATGCCGTAGCTGAGAGCTTTTTCCACACCCTAAAACCTGAACTAGTTCACCCTTGCTGCTTCGAAACTCGCGAAGA
>JAUWLU010000072.1 GCA_030613545.1 Desulfuromonadales bacterium | reverse complement strand
CAGCACATACCCCAAAGGGCATTGGGGCACAAAACCCCGGTGGAGGCCCTGAAAATTTGGCAAAAAACCAATCCTGAACTTTTCCGCAAACAGGTCAGGAATCATGCGGGACCTGACACGTAGACAGCTACGCCTCCGCGCAACCGTTTGATTTCCTTGCCCTTGCAAAAAATCGCTCGTTTCCCATATGGAAACTGACCCCGTGCCCCTCCGGGGTTTCCGGATGGACACTAGCTGGCGGTGCACCGGCCAAGCTTTGGGTATCGAGGTCGCAATCCGCAGCAAAGTCGGGCGGGGTTTTCAGGGCCACACCGGCCTGGCGAATCTTACGCTCTTTGGGATTCTGGTAAAACTCCAGCGGATCGAGATCAACGATTCAGGAGGGGGACTTCTCTCCTTAACCTTCTACCGCAGGTTGGTCGCCAGCAATCGGTTTCTCGGCCGGCAGGGAAATTCCGGCAGCGGTCAAAATGGCATCGATTCGCGGACCATCGAGCACCTCTTCTTCCAGCAGCGCCTCGGCCAGACGGTCAAGAGCCTTCCGGTGGCCGGCCACCAACCGGTCGGCCTGCTCCTCGGCCCCCTTGACGATCTTTTCGATCTCCTGGTCGATGATCCAGGTCATCTGCTCGCTGAAGGTCTTGCTGATGGCCAGCTTGCGACCGAGAAAGGGGTGCTCTTCGCCGCGGTCAAAGGTCAGCGGCCCGACCTTATCGCTCATGCCCCACTGGCAGACCATCTTTTCGGCCAGCTCGCTGGCCTCCTTGAGATCCTGCTCGGCACCGGTGGAGTATTCGCCGAAGGTGGCCTTTTCCGCCGCCCGACCGGCGAGGCTGACGGTAATGCGGGTCATCAGGTAGGAACGGGGATAGTGGTAGCGATCGTTTTCCGGCAGCTGCTGGGTGACGCCGAGGGCTCGACCGCGGGGAATGATGGAGACCTTGTGCACCGGATCGGCGTCGGGGGAAAGTTTGGCCAGCAGGGCATGACCGGCCTCGTGAAAGGCGGTGATGCGCTTTTCCTGATCGGTGAGCACCAGCTTGCGTTCGGCGCCGAGCAGCACCCGGTCCTTGGCGTTTTCGAAATGGATCATGGCGACCTGCTCGGCATCCTCGCGGGCGGCCAGCAGAGCCGCTTCGTTGACCAGGTTTTCCAGATCGGCGCCACACATGCCGGGGGTGGCCCGGGCGATAACCCGCAGATCGACATCCTCGGCCAGCGGCACCCGCCGAGTATGGACCTGCAGAATCTCCTCGCGGGCCCGCCAGTCGGGCCGGCCAAGAAACACCTGGCGGTCGAAACGACCGGGACGCAGCAGGGCCGTATCGAGCACGTCGGGCCGATTGGTGGCCGACATGACGATGACCTCTTCGTGGGGTTCGAAGCCGTCCATTTCGGACAACAGCTGGTTGAGGGTCTGCTCCCGCTCGTCGTTGCCGCCGCCAAGGCCGGTCCCCCGAGAACGGCCGACGGCATCGAGCTCGTCGATAAAGATGATGCTCGGCGCACTCTTCTTGGCGGTGTTGAACAGGTCGCGGACCCGGCTGGCGCCGACCCCGACAAACATCTCGATGAACTGGGAGGCGGAAATGGAGAAGAACGGTACCTCCGCTTCGCCGGCCACGGCGCGGGCCACCAGGGTCTTGCCGGTGCCGGGCGGTCCGACCAGCAGCACCCCGCGGGGCACCTTGCCACCGATGCGGGCGAACTTCTTGGGGTTGCGCAGGTATTCGACGATTTCCAGCAGCTCCTGTTTGACCTCATCGAGGCCGGCCACGTCCTTAAAGGTGATGGGGGAGCGCTGCTGCAGATAGAGTTTGGCGCCCGACTTGGAAAAACCGCCCATCAGCCCGCCGCCGGGACCCTGGCGATTGCGCATGCCCTTGAGGATAAACCACCAGACGCCGATGATCAGCAGCCAGGGCAAAATGTAGATCAACGCCGAGGTCCAGGGCGAGGGTTGCTCTTCTTGCCGCGCCTCGATCTCTACGTCATGCCGCTCCAGTGCCGGGAGCAGCTCCGGGTCGGGAACCGGGGGCAAAACGGTCTCGAAATTCAGGTAACCGGTCTCTTCGACCACGGCACCGGAGGGCTCGATCACTACCGCTTCGCGGAATCGACCGCTCATACCCTGCCCCTGAAACACCAGTTGCTCGATGTTGTCCCGCTCCAGTTCCGCCTTGAAGCGGCTGTAGCTGATGCTGGTCGCCGGTTCCTGCTGCTTGGGCGCCATGACCAGATAGAGATAGTTAAAAAAGACCACGATCACCACCAGGACCACCATCTGGCGCCAGAAATTTTTATTCATATCGCCTTTTCCGATCGGATTGTTATCGCTTTGTTGACTCGTCCGCGCACACCCGTCTTTTCTTTAATTAAATGAGATACAATTATACCAATGGACCGTAACTTGGCAACCGCGCCGCCCCTGTTGTAAAGGCCATTTCAAGTGCGCCAGCGGTTGCCTTTACCGGCCGATTCTGCTAGAGTCGCGCTCCATCTCTGATGCTTTCGCAAAAAGGCATGAGATGATGCTTTCGCAAAAACTCATAAGATGGCTAAGCAAAAATTTCGCCCTACAAGGCGTAGTGGTTTTTCAGGGGTGAAGGCATACATATAGTATGTCGAAGTCCTGAAAAAGCGCTGCAACGCTGTAGGGCGGACTTTTTGCGACGCCATCATCTCTTACAGGCTGCCCATCAGTACACCCCCGGCGAGGACCGCTCTATGTTTAAATTCGATTTGCTCAACACCGATCGCTCCAGCGCCGCGCGGCGCGGCCGGCTGACTACCCCCCACGGGGTCATCGAAACACCGATTTTCATGCCCGTCGGCACCCACGGCGCCCTGAAAGCCATGACTCCGGCTCAGGTCGAGGAGACCGGGGCTCAGGTCATCCTCTCCAACACCTACCATCTGCACCTGTCGCCCGGCGAAGGACTGGTGGAGAAAGCCGGCGGCCTGCACCGCTTTATGAACTGGCAGGGGCCGATCCTTACCGACAGCGGCGGTTTTCAGGTCTTTTCCCTGCCGAAAAAACGCATTACCGAACAGGGGGTCTTCTTCCGCCATGAAAATACTGGCGAGGAAATTTTTCTCGGGCCACAGGAGGCGATGCAGATTCAGAACACCCTGGGGGCCGACATCATCATGGCCTTTGACGAGTGCATCCCCTTCCCTGCCACTCACGATTACGCCGCCAAGTCGATCCGCAAAACCCTGCGCTGGGCCGAAGAATGTATCAAGCATCAGGCGCGCAAGGACCAAGCCCTGTTCGGCATCGTTCAAGGGGGGATCTACGAAGACCTGCGCCAGGAATGCGCCCGGGCCATGGGGGACATGGACTTTCCCGGCTATGCCGTCGGCGGCGTCAGCGTCGGCGAAGGGCTGGAGCTGCTGAAAAAGGTCGTCGATTACACGGCGCCCATGCTGCCGGAGCATAAACCGCGTTACCTGATGGGGGTCGGCCTGCCGGAAGATATTCTCGAAAGCGTCGATCGCGGCATGGACATGTTCGACTGCGTGATTCCGACCCGTTACGCCCGTAGCGCCACCCTCTTTACCAAGCGCGGCAAAATTCGCCTGACCAACCGCCGCTACCGCCGGGACTTCTTCCCCGTCGACCCTTCCTGCGACTGCTACTGCTGCCGTAACTTCAGCCGCGCCTATCTGCACCACCTGTTCCGCTCCAATGAAATCCTCTCCGCCACCCTGGCGGCCATTCACAATGTGCAGTTTTATCTGAACATGATGAGCCAGGCTCGGCAGGCTATCGAGCAGAATGATTTCAAGGCCTTCAAGACAGAGTTTCTCGGCGAGTATCTCGCCGGAGATTGACCACGGCCACGGTTCTGTCGATAATGAGATCATGAATGTCCAACCGCGCAACCGACAACTGCCGGCCGATCTGGCCCGGCGTCTGCACGGTGCCCTGACCGCCAAAAAGGAGCAACTCTACGGCTGCCTGCAGGATCCCGCGCCGGAAGTGCTGCGATCCGTCCTGAAAAATCCCGCCCTGCAACAGGAGCATCTACTGGTGCTACTGCAGCGACGGGACTTGCCGGAAGACCTGCTCAAAAACATCTATCAGCTCGACCATACCGGGGCCAGCCGCCGACTCAAACTGGCACTGGTGAGAAACCCGGCCACGCCGACCCCCATCGTCCAGACCCTGCTGCCCCACCTGCACCTCTTTGAACTGGTCGATCTCTGTTACCTGCCCGGGGTCACTCCGGACCAAAGGCTGGCTGCCGAGCGGGCCATCCTGCTGCGTCTTGAATCCCTGCCCCTGGGCAACAAAATTACCCTGGCCCGACGCGGCACCGCAGCCGTGGTCGGCGAACTTGTCAAAACGGGCGAGCCGCGCCTGATGGAGCCCTGTCTTGGCAATCCGCGACTCAAGGAAGTTGCCATCGTTCAATTTTTGCGAGGGCCACGGGCGGCGGCCGAATCCATTTCGGCCATCGCTCGCCACCCACGCTGGAAAAACCGCCCCAATCTCCGCCTGGCGATGCTGAAAAACCGCCACACCCCGCCAGTCTGGCACACCCTGTGGCTGCCGTCTCTTCGGCGTAGCGACCTCAACAGCCTGCTGCTCTCCCAGCAGCTGTCCGCTGCCCAGAAACAGCTGATAGAGATCGAACTGAAACGCCGCGGACGCTAAGCAGCACCTTGTCCCTCCCTGCCATCTGCCCCACCTGCCAACGAGGCCGATGAACGGAATCGACAAGAATCTTTCACCAGCCTCGTCCCTGACGTATAGTTGATGGCGTCGCAAAAAGTCCGCCCTACTGCGTTGCAGCACTTTTTCAGGACTTCGACATACCATATGTATGCCTTCACCCCTGAAAAACCACTACGCCTTGTAGATCGAAATTTTTGCTTAGCCATCTCATGTCTTTTTGCGAAACCATCATAGTTAAACAATCCATATCGCAAGGAGGGCATTTCATGGAAACCATCGAAGCCATCAAAAGCTGGCGCAGCACCCGCCGTTTTCTCGACCGACCGGTGGAAGAAGACAAACTGCATACCCTGTTAGAGGCGGTCCAGCGGGCACCGTCCTGGACCAACGGCCAATGCTGGAGGCTGATCGTGGTCCGTAATGCAACGACCCGACAGCAACTGAGCGCGGCCTCCTGGGTGGAATCCTACCTGGCGCCACTGGGGGTGAAGGCCAACCCGGCGGCTCAAGGCCTGGCCGAGGCCCCGCTGGTCATCGCCCTGTGTGCCGACCCGCAGCAATCGGGCCGGCTCTGGGATATGGACTATTACCTCACCGACATCGGCATCGCCTCCCAGAACCTGAGCCTTACGGCCCACGCCCTCGGCCTGGGAACGGTGTTCGTTGGCTGCTTTGTCGAGGAACAGGCCCGAAAGGCTCTCAAGGTGCCGGAGGACATGCGCATCGTCGGCCTGTTCCCCATCGGCTACCCCCAGAAGGAAAGCAAGCTGCGGCCGCGCAAGGAACTCGCTGAGATCGTCTTTGACGAAGAGTGGGGACAAGCCTTCAGCAACTGACCAGGTTACTGTCGGTTTTGCGACCGCTGCTTATCAAACGGCCGGGTACCGCTCAAGCGGTACCCGGCCGTCGTTTTTTAGCTAGTTTCTGTCCGGAGACGGCCCTTTTTCGTAATCTCTGCGTCAATCTACGGCCTTGCTTGTGCGGCGTACCGATGTACGCCTCCGCGCAATACCTTGATTTCCTTGACCTTACGAAAAATTGCTCGTTTCCAAATCAGAAACTCGCCAGTGTTCATCCGGAGTTTCCGGATGAACACTAGCAAACACCTTGCATAACCTTACCAAACTGGGGCACACCTTCCAGCAGCAATTCGCCGGCAACGCGCGTTGCATCGCTCAGAGATAGTCCCCCGTCGTCTGGTTTGCTTTATGATTGGCAAAACTACCGTTCTGGGAACTGCACACCCTGGGGTTGTCCCTTCAACTGAGTGTCGCCCAGCAAACCCTGGTCACTGCAGAAATGAAATGACAAATGACACGGTCCAGGCCGGCAGCCTCGCAGCCCCTGGGAAATTTGCCAGGGAAAGCATTTTCACCTTTCGTCACACCATTATAATATGCTATTTTAATGCGCCACATGGCTCATCGAACCCCTGACGCACGCCGCAACCGCCGGACGCTGCCCCACTGTCCAAGACCGCCAGGCAACGCCTGCAACCAGAGTCTGCCCTGCTTGATCGTGGGCGGCCAACCATCGACCAATACTATTATGATAACGCTACTGATCGTAGACGACTCACCGATTGCCCGGCAAATCCTCAAGAAATGCCTGCCCAAAGAGAGTACCCTCTCTATCATCGAAGCGGGCGACGGCCAAGAGGCTTTGGAGAAGTTCCGCCAGTACCGTCCCGAAATCACCTTCATGGACATGACCATGCCGGTTATGGACGGCTTTCAGGCCATCGCTGAAATCAAGCAGATCGACCCGCAAGCCATAATTATCGCGGCCACGGCCGATGTGCAGCAAAAAGCCAAGCAGCGCATTGCCGAACTCGGCGCCCTGATGCATCTGCCCAAGCCGGTAACCCCCAAAGGTGTCAGGGATGCCCTGGCCAAGGCCGAACAAGCCCTGCGGGGACAGATCTAAGGAAGGCATGATGGCAGAGGTTCAGTTTTCCGTCCTGGAAAAGGACATCCTTCAGGAGCTTATGAATATCGGCTTCGGCCAGGCCGCGGCCGACCTGGCCCAAGTCATCGACCTGTCCATCGAGCTCAGCGTCCCCGACATTCAACTCTTTAAAGCCTGCGACCTGCGTGAGCATATTGCCACCGAGGTGGATAGCGACCAGGAATTCAGCCTGGTCGAGCAGTACTTTCTCGGCAAGTTCAAGGGCATCGCGCTGCTGGTCTTTCCGGCCAAAGCCGGCAAACAGCTGGTTTCCCTCTTCGGCCTGCAGGATCAGCGCAGCTCGCCGTCGTATCACCTCGAGCTGCTGGAAAAAGAGGCGATGATAGAGATCGGCAACATCCTCATCGGGGCCTGCGTCGGCAAGATCACCGAACTGCTCAACGATGTGGTCATCTATTCGCCGCCGCGAGCCATGATTCAGGACCTGCGCAACAGCGCCCTGCCAAAAAACCTCTTTGCGCCGTCCAGCATGGCCATCTCCATGAAAACCGTATTCCATTTTGAGCAACAGGAAATCAGCGGCCAGCTGTTTTTGATCGCCAACCAGGAATCGATCGTCTGGCTGAAATCGGCGCTACATGCTTTCATGGAGCAGTATGAATGATCTTCAACCAGATCTCCGACATGATCAATATGGGCCTGGTGGTGCTGGACAAGGATCTCAAGGTCCACTTCTGGAACCGCTGGATGGCCCTGCACAGCGGCATTGACCCTGAGAAGATCGTCGGACAAAGCCTGTTTGACTTCTTCCCCAATCTCAACGAGCCCAAGTTCCTGCGCAATTGCCGGTCGGTCTTTGCCTTTGGCAATTTCGCCTTCTTTTCACAGAAGCTGCACCGCTTCCTGTTTCCCTTTCGCCCCGCCTACAGCGACAAGGCGCGCTTCGACTACATGCAGCAGAGCTGCACCATGGGACCGATTCGGGCTGAAGACAAGACTGTTCGCTACCTCTTTTTATCGGTGAACGATGTGACCGAGGTGGTCAACTACGAGGAACAGTTGATCGAAATGAACCGTAAGGATGCGCTGACCGGGATCTTTAACCGCCGTTTTTTTGCACAGAAGCTGCAGGAAGAGTTCATTCGCAGCCGGCGCCATAACCGGCCGCTGAGCCTGATCATGATCGATATCGACCATTTCAAGCAGGTGAATGACAATCACGGCCACCAGGTCGGTGACGAGGCACTCAAGGCCTTTTCCGCCAAGGTGCTGGCGCGCCTCCGCAAAACCGACCTGCTGGCCCGCTACGGTGGCGAAGAGTTTGCCTGTCTGCTGCCGGAAACCAGCGGTTCGTCGGCCCTGATCCTGGCCGAAGATCTGCGCCGAATCGTCGCCGAGGAAAACTGGGTCTGTCGGGATGTGAGCCTGCAGATGACCATCAGCATCGGTATTGCCGAAGGGCGAGCGGAGATGGCGGACAGTGAGGCCCTACTCAAAAAGGCCGACGACGCCCTGTATGAGGCAAAAACCGGGCGCAATCGGGCAATCCTGTACGACTGAGGGCCGCTGCCTTTTTTATTCAGCGAGACGCTTCGCCAACCGCTGCGCAGCGGCAGCCAGCAACGACTCGGCCTGCCCCATCGCTTGCTCAGTACTCATTCCGCTCGCCATGCTCTGCTCGCACAGGGCGATACCGGCCTCCCTGCAGCGGACAGGTTCAAGCAGCAGCCGCCCGGCCAACACCGCTACCCTGACCGACCGGCTTCGCGCCAGTCGCGCCACCTCGCCGACCACCTTGCCCTGCAAGGATTGCTCGTCAAGACACCCTTCTCCGGTAATCACCCAGTCCGCATCGGACAGCGCCTCCTTAAGCCCGACCACCTCCATCACTCCTTGCGCCCCGGGGATCAGCAGCGCGCCGAAGAAGGCTCGGGCACCGAAGCCGAAACCACCGGCGGCCCCGTCGCCAGGTAAATCGAGCAATGGCAGGCCAAGCTGACGCTCAGCCAGTTCAGCCAAGTGCTGCAAGCCACCCTCCAGCTCCGCCACCATCGCCTCATCGGCGCCTTTTTGCGGCCCGTATACGCGAGCGGCCCCTTCCCTGCCCCACAGAGGGTTGCGCACGTCGCACCAAGCTTCGACCGGCGGCAGATTCATTTTTGGCCTCTGCAACTGGGCAATCTGACGAAGCCCTGCGCCACCGAGGGGTACCTCGCGACCGTCGGCATCGAGAAACCGCCAGCCAAGGGCGCAGGCCGCGCCGGTCCCCGCATCGACGGTGGCGCTGCCCCCCAGGGTCAGGATAATCCGCTTGGCACCGGCTTCCGCTGCTGCGGCGAGCAGCTGACCGGTGCCGTAGCTGGTAGTCAGCAGGGGGTTGCGCTGCGCCTTTTCCAGCAGGGTCAAACCGCTGGCGTGGGCCATTTCAACCACGGCAATATCCCCGGGCAGCCAACCGAAGGATGCCCCTAGACGCATTTTTGGAAGCGGACCGGTCACCCCCTTAACGACCCGCCACTGCCCGCGACAGTTCTCAACCAGGGCCGCTGCCGTACCCTCGCCGCCATCGGCCAGCGGCACGCTCTCGATATGCCAAGCCGGTTGCAAGGCACGCAGTTTGTCGGCCACCACCCGACAGGCGGTTTTAGCAGACAAACTGCCCTTAAAGGAATCAAAGGCCAGCACAATCTTCACCACAGCCCCCCCCTGGTTATCCTGCCTACAGCGCAGATCAGGATTTCTGAGCGATAACCTTGGCGACGATATCAAACACCTCCTGGTCCTCGATCCAGAGGACAAAACCGTTGCCCTCTTCATCGCTACCACAGAGATACCCCGCCCCATCGGATTCTCCCCCACAGGTCTTGCAGGAAGGATGAACTTCGAGGGGATGGTTTTTATCCATTTTCATCATGATTTGTTTCTGCGACATATGTCCTCCTTTTTAACATTCGTCATTAATTATGCGGCTGCTGGAGTTTTTTCTGTCCCAACTACTTAAATCAGCAGCAACAACAGCTTCTGCCGCAAGGGCTACAAAACGAACAACAATTATGTGACAGGTTGAGAAAATGGGCACTCTTCCCCCGCCAACGGCAACAAACCAAGAAAAAAATAGACGACCACCTTCGTCAACGAACAGCCCCCACCGGTTGCGCTGCCGGCGGGGGCTGTTTGTTCAACCTGCTGTAGCCATAAGCAAACGGTCAGACTTCGACAATATTGATCCTGTTACGCCCGGCCCGCTTGGCCTGATAAATCGCCTTATCGGCAGCGCTGAGCATGGTCATTTTATCGACCTGGGGATTCTTGCCTTTAAAGGTCGCCCCGCCCACGCTGATAGACACCTGCAACTGTGCCTGGTCGACGGGGATGGTCATCTCCTCGATGCCGCGCCGAATTCGCTCGGCAAAGATCTCGATCCCTTCCCTGCCCGTCTCGGGCATGATGACGGCAAATTCATCGCCGCCATAACGAACAACGATATCGGAGCCGCGCATAATCTGCAATATCTGTTCGGCCAGCCGGCGCAACACCACATCACCGGCCAGATGACCGAAATTGTCGTTAATCTGTTTGAAACAGTCGATATCAAAAAACAACAGTGACAGGGCATGCTCATAGCGCCTGGCTCGCTCCAGTTCCTTGTCCATTACCTCCTGAAAGTAGCGATTATTGTAGAGGCCGGTCAATTCATCGCGATAGGCCAGTTCACGGTATTTTTTGTTGGCGTCGAGCAGCTTGCCGACATATTTGATCGACTCGTCTTTGGCCTGTTTCAGGTCCATGACCAGCTGTTCGTAGCTGCAGTTGAGTTTGCCAAGTTCCTGATTGGCTTCCTGCAGCATCTCGGAAAGGGGCGTGATATCGCCACCGGGCATATCAAAAAAACTCAGCACTTCATTGGAACGGGTGGCAACAGCATCGATCAGATCTTTGATGTCCTTTTCGGCCAGGCCGTAATCGTCGGTCAGGGCCCGGTAAACATCGGCCACATTATTTCTGCTCTGGCTGCTGTGGTAGACAGCGGAAATCTTGCCGGCCAGGTTCAAAATATCCACGGCCACCCGGTGACGGTCCGGCGCGCAATCCTCGCGATGGTGATAAAACAGCGGCAGGTAGATGCTCTCCGGCAGTCCCCACCCCTTGAGCAGTGCACCACCCAGTTCGGCATGGCACAGACCGAGCAGCTGCCGCTCGATGAGATGGCCAGGCGTTTCGGTGCTGTTCTTCAGCGTCAGAACTTCCATATAAGTATCGGTACAATGCTGAAAAAACACCAGAACGCCGATATCCTGCAGCAGGCCGCTGACAAAGATATCGTCACTGTCATAATTGGCCAGCGGAGCGAGCATCCTGGCGGCAACCGCCGCAGTGACGGAGCGTTTCCAGAAATATTCAAAATCGAAAGCACTACTTGAATCGCCCTGCAACTTTCGAACGATAATGAAGGACAGGGCAATGTTCTTCAGGGTATTGATGCCGAGTATCGCCAGGGCGTTTTCGATGCTCTTTACCCGGCCGCCAAAACCGTACATGGAGGAATTGGCCACCCTCAGCAGCTTGGCGGTCAGCGACGGATCGGCGGAAATGATCTTGCCCAACTCGGCAAAGCAGCTGTCATCGTCCTGCACTGCTTCTAGGATGCGAACAACGATGTTGGGTGGAGAGGGAAGTTCTATCTTCTGGCTGATTAACGACTGCACCTCTCCAACCGTCTGCACATTCCGACTGGCATCCGCTGCCCCTGCCCCGGCTGAACTATATTGTTCCGGCATAAATTATTGCCCCCCGGCTCGAAAATAGATAGGTCATTGCCATGCCTGGTTCCCTGA
>JAUWLU010000338.1 GCA_030613545.1 Desulfuromonadales bacterium | reverse complement strand
TAACGCCATGATCGCCATCGTTGCCGCCGTATCGGCGGAAACAGCTCTGTTACGCCAGTCCCTCTCGCCCTGCGAGGTGCGTCGTTGCGGCACCAGAGAGCTCTTTCTCGGTTCCCTGTTCGCTCAGAAAGTCGCTCTGCTGCACAGCGGCATCGGCAAAATAAACGCCGCGTCGGCCGTCACCGCCCTGTTGGAGACCATTGAGCCCGATGTCGTGATCGCCATCGGCTGCGGTGGCGCCTATCCGGACAGCGGCCTGGTGGCCGGTGATCTGGCTCTGGCCACCGAAGAAATCCTTGCCGACGAAGGAGTCGTCACAGCGCAGGGGTTTGTCGATTTCGCTACCCTCGGCTTCCCGCTGCTGGAGCATGGCGGACCGGTCATGGAACAGCGCTTCCCTGCTGACCCCCAACTGCTGGCTGCAGCACAGCCGCGGCTGGCCGCTGCCGCCAGCGCAGCCGGTGCCAAGCTGGCAGCCGGACCGCTGGTTACCGTCTCGACCTGTTCGGGCACCGACCAGGCCGCCCAGGCCATGGCTCGGCGAAGCGGCGGCATCTGCGAGAACATGGAGGGCGCCGCCGTGGCCCAGATCTGCCGCCTTTATGAGGTGCCCTTTCTCGAGCTGCGCGGCATCTCCAACCGGGTCGAAAACCGCAACCTCGACCGCTGGGATCTTCCGGCGGCGGCCAGAATCGCCCAGCGCGCCCTGATGGCCTATTTGAAAGGCTGCCAATCCCCTCCGGAATCCGCATGACCGAGTCCCTGTCCCTCGGCTATTCACCCTGTCCCAACGACACCTTCCTCTTTTATGCCCTGGCCCACGGCATCGTTCCACTGCCCGGCCTGCAAAGGCCGCCGCTGCTGGCCGATGTCGAGACCCTTAACGGCCTGGTGCGCAACGCTCGCCTTGCCATCAGCAAGATCTCCTGCCACGCCCTCGGCCATGTGCGCCGCGACTATGCCTTGCTGGCTAGCGGCGCCGCCCTCGGCCGAGGCTGCGGACCGCTGGTGGTGGCCCGTCGCGGCCTTGACTCGCAGGATCTGGCCGCCGGCCGCATCGCCATCCCCGGCAGCCTGACCACGGCCAGCCTGCTGTTGCGCCTGTGGCAGCCGAACTGTCGCAATCTGATCGTTCTGCCCTTTGAGCGCATCGTGCCGGCTATTTGCGCCGGCCAGGTCGATGCCGGCCTGATCATTCACGAAGGACGCTTCACCTACGCTCAGCACGGGCTTATCGAGCTTGTCGATCTCGGCTGCTGGTGGCAGGAATTGACCGGCCTGCCCCTGCCCCTTGGCGCCATCGTAGCCCAGCGACGACTGGGCGGCGAGACAGTCTCCGCCATCGAAAAAGCCATCGCCGCCAGTGTTCGCTATGCTCAGAGCAACCCTGGCGAGCCTGCTGCCTACATCCGCCAACATGCCCAGGAACTGGCTGCCGAGGCCATCGAGCAGCACATCGCCCTTTACGTCAACGACTTCACGCTGGATCTGGGGGCGGAAGGACTGGCGGCGATTGAAGAGCTGCTCGGGCGCGCAGCAAAGGCGGAACTGATCCCGCCGCAAGAGGGGCCGTTATTGATGCGGACAGAGGGCGGATAGCTTCGCTAGCCACCTGCACATACGCGCAACAACCCACAACAAAAAAGCGGCCCTTGCGGGACCGCTTTTTTGTTTGCGTTCAACTTGTTGAGCCGAGCTGCGAACCCGAACTATTTGATGATCTTGAGGTGGCTGCCTTTGTCCGACGGTTGTGCCGCTTCCGACGGCTCGCAGGCCGTTGCCAGGGGGGCCGCTTCGGGAAGGGGCTCTTCTTCCAGGGCCGGCAGGGTGCCGTCGTCGATCATCTGCTGCAACGAATTAGCAATGGTCAGGCACTGCTTCATACAGACCCGTTGCACCGGACAGGTGGAACAATCGGCTTCGCCGCCGGCAACCCGCAGAGAATGGATGACCAGGGCAACGCTTTCCGGCTGATTGAGGGGGATAAAAAACATCTACTGATTCCTTTTTAAAATCCGT
>JAUWLU010000401.1 GCA_030613545.1 Desulfuromonadales bacterium | reverse complement strand
GGAAGACGCTCAGCGGTACCGTTCTGCTCGTGGGAGCGACGGACACGGGAAAGAGCACCCTGGCCCGCTGGCTGCTGGAACAGGCCCGCGGTCGCGGCCGGACCGCGGCCTGGCTGGATGGCGGCCTGGGCCAGTCGAGTTTGGGCCTTCCCGGCACCCTGAACCTCGTCACGGTGGCCGGGGAATCTTCAGCCCAATTGCACCGGGCGGCAGTTTTTGTCGGCAGCCGTTCGCCGCGGGGCCATATGCTGCAGGTCCTTACCGGCCTGCGCCGGCTGCGCGATGAGGCGCGCTCCCATGGGGCCGCCCCGGTCTTCAACGACCCCTCGGGACTGGGTGCCCAGGAGTCCGGAGGCGGCGCCCTCAAGGAATGGGAAGCCGAGCTGCTGCTGCCGACCACCGTTATCGCCCTGCAGCGCGGGCGGGAGCTGGCCCATCTGCTGGCACCGTGGCGGCACGATCCTCGTTTTCGCCTGCATTTGCTGCCGGTGGCCGCCGGGGTACGCCGGCGATCGCCGCAGGAGCGAGCCAGTCGGCGGCAACTCCTTTTCCGGTCCTTTTTCGAGAAGACGCAGCTTCTTCGCATCGGCAAGGGGCAAAAACCGATTTACGGATGGCAGAATGCGGCACCGGGTTGCCTGGCCGGCCTGATCGACCGGCAGGGCTTGCTCCTCGGAGCCGCGGTGGTGGCGCGGATCCTGGCCGACGGCCTGGAGTTGCTCAGCCTGTGCCGCTCAGCTGAACAGCTGGCCGTTGTTCGCCTGGGCAGACTGCGCATCGACCACCTGACCGGCAGAGAACTGCACCGCATCACAAACCCGGTTTCCGAAAGCGGAGTTGAGACCTGATATCCTTTAAGCGATAGGGCTGTCCCCCCGCCGGTTTGGCCGCGCGGGCCTTCGGGAGCAAGGTCATGAAACAGCTTGAGAACCTTTGGCAATTGATTGACGGTCTCGCCGAGCGTCCGTCCGGGTGGGCCGTAATCAGATTTCGCGATGGCGAAGCGGAATGTCTTTCCTGGCAGGAACTGTCCTGTGACATAAAGCGATTTACCCCAGCGCTGATGGCGGCCGGTCTGCGGCCGGGGGAGAC
>JAUWLU010000032.1 GCA_030613545.1 Desulfuromonadales bacterium | reverse complement strand
AGCAGATCCGTGGTCCGTGCCGCCGGATTCTGGCGAATTTTACGTTCCTCTTCGCCGAGGATGACGAACAGCCCGTCCAGGGCGCCGTCGGTAACGTAACGATTCAGATCAAAGCTCAGGCTCTCACCGAAGGGCAGGCTCTTGAGGGTCGTGTCGAGCTGCTGGAAATTGCGGGTGGCGCCCACCGCGGCCAGAGAGTCGTGGACGATGGGGGTGAAGATCTCCGCCAGCCGCGGCCGGGTGCGGTCGGCAAAGTAGTCGGTGGCGGCCGTGTCTCCGCCGTCCAAAATCTGGCGGGCATCGTCCAAGGTCATGTCGCCGATCGCCTGCCAGAAGATTTCCTTGGCTTGGGGGGCGGCCTGTTCCGCCGCCCGGTTCATGCTGGCTTCAAAGGCGTCGAGCTGGTCGCCGTAGCCGGCTAAACGGAGCATTTTTTCTGTTTTTTCCAGAGGTGTCGGCAGGCCGATACGAATATCGGGATTGTTCAGGTAATCGCCGATCTGCCCGACGTGCGATACGCTGTTGCCGGCGCCGATGCGCAAAGCCTCCTTCAGGCCTTCGGCAATATCCTTGTCCTGCAGGCTGCCGCCGCTAATCAGGCTTTTTACCCCTTCGAACAGGTTTCCCCAGGCCGCTTCCGCTGAAGGCGTTGCCGCCCAGAACAAAAGGGCGCCCAGGCCCAGCAACACAACCGCGCTCAGTCTTTTCTTCCTCTATTGCCCCTTTCTTTCGCCCGTTTCGATGAAGTCGTCCCCTTTACTGGATAGTATTATAAATTCAACCCTAAACCTTGTCCTTTTCCAATGCAAGGTCCGTTAATTTTGCGGCAGGAGAAATGCTTTGACAAGGTTGGCCGGAATTCTTAGGATGAGCGGTATTTTAGCGCTTGTCGATTGCTGAAAAAGTCTTTTCATGACTCTTTCAGTACCGATTATGGGAAAGCTGCTCGCCCATACCATGATGCTTTCGCAAAAAGTCATGAGATGGCTAAGCAAAAATTTCGAGCTACAAGGCGTAGTGGTTTTTCAGGGGTGAAGGCATACATAGTGTATGTCGAAGTCCTGAAAAAGCGCTGCAACGCCGTAGGGCGGACTTTTTGCGACGCCATCAAACCATGGGTTATGCAGTTTGTGCGTTCACAGCCTGACTGAGGAGAAACAAACGGTTTATGGAAAAGGCCCTGCGGTTGCTCCGCGACGACCTGGCGGCTGTCGAGGAACACTTTACCAAAAGTATGCGCTCTGAAACCGCTCTCATCAATCAGGTTGGTCAGTATCTGTTGGCCAGTGGTGGCAAGCGCGTTCGGCCTATGCTGCTGCTGCTCTGTGCTCGGCTCAGCGGTTATCAGGGAGCGGGCCATATTCCTCTGGCCAGTGTGGTGGAGTTTATTCATACCGCTACCCTGCTGCACGACGATGTGGTAGACAAAGCCACCTTGCGGCGCGGTAATCCTTCGGCCAATGTGGTGTGGGGTAATCAGGCCTCGGTGCTGGCCGGCGACTTTCTGTTTGCCAAGTCTTTTTCGATGATTGTCGAGAGCGGCAATCTGCCGGTTTTTCAGACCCTGGCCGAGGCGGCAACCCTGCTCGCCGAGGGGGAGATGCAGCAGCTGGTCAACAGCTCTGACCTTGATCTGAAAGAACAAAGCTACTTGGACATTGTCGGCAAGAAAACTGCTGCCCTGTTTGCCGCTGCCTGCCGTTGCGGTGCTCTGTTGGTCGATGACGGGCCGCGGGCAGATACTCTCCATCAGTTTGGCACCGAGCTTGGTCTGGCCTTTCAGCTCATCGACGATGCCCTCGATTATGTTGCTGTGGAATCGGAGTTCGGCAAAACGCGGGGCCACGATCTGGCCGAAGGCAAGGTGACTTTGCCGCTGATTCATGCCTTGCGAAACGGCACGGCTGAGGATCGGCAGCGTATTGTTGCGGTGATCGGCCAGGCGGAATTGCCGGAAGTCGACCTCGCCGAGGTGTTGCAGATCATCGAACAGACCGGCGGTATCGCTTACTGCTGGCAGCAAGCCGAAGAGTTGTGCCGTCGGGCCAAGGACCGTTTGAACGCCTTTGCCGACGGGCCGGAAAAGGATGCTCTGCTGGAACTGGCCGACTATGTGGTTGCTCGCCGCTATTAGCCGGTTGCCTAACGGCCCTTGGTGGATTGTTTGGCTTTGACTTGAACAATGAAATTTCCCCCGGAGTGACATAATAGCCTCAGCCACCGGGCGCCCCTGACTGTTTTGATTCGCTCATTGATGGGCGGGCCTGTCCTTCAAACCTCAGTCATGGCTGCAGCCCTTTTTCGCTTCACCCTTCCTCTGCCGTTTTTCCAGCCTTCTCTCTCCTTTTGATCCGCTTTTCTTGACACACCATGGGCCATTGCTATGCTTTTTGAGCAGGTCCGTGGTTGCCTCAGGCCAGTATGGTTGATCTTTTGCCAGGCGATCAACACTGTCGGAAAGAGCCGGTTTCATTCATAGCCTCCCCCTCAGACGGAGCGAGCGGATGTTCAATAAACCCCTTTCCATTCCACCGGAATTGCCCATCTATCCTCTGCGCAACCAGATCGTCTTTCCCCATATGACTTTTCCGCTGCTGGTGCAAAGTCAGGGGATGGTTCCCATCGAAGAGGCCCTGCGCCGCGATCATCTGCTCGGTCTGGTGCCGGTGCTGCCCGAAGATACTCCGGACGGCCTGCACGAATTCAATCGCATCGGTACCGTCTGTCGCATCACTCAGGTTTTCCGGTTTCCCGAGGGGGGCGCTAAGGTGATGCTCGAAGGGCTGGTGCGTATTCGGCTGCTTGGTGCTCGCCAGCGCAGCCCCTTTGTCCTTGCTTCAGTCAAGGTGCTCAACGATCCGGAGGGCCGGGGGCCGATCGCCGAGGCCCTTACTCAAGGTGTCAAGGCTCTGCTCAAGGTGGCCCTGGCCTACGGTCGGCCGCTGCCCGGCGAGGTTCTGAAGATGATGAACCAGATCAATGAGCCGGGTGAACTGGCCGACCTGGTGGCGGTCTATCTGACCCTCGATTTTGTCGATCAGCAGCGGCTGCTCGATACCCTGGAGCCGCTGGAGCGACTCAAGGAGATCTATCTGCTGCTGACCGCCGAGGTGCAGAAGCTGCAGGTGCAGGGTGAGGTGCAGTCCGAGGTGGCCAAACGGATTGGCAAGAATCAGAAAGAATATCTGCTGCGGGAGCAGCTCAAGCAGATACAGAATGAACTAGGCGATGACGATCCTCACCGGGCGGAGCTCAGCAAATTGCGCCGGGCTTTGGAGGATGCCGACCTGCCGGAAGAGGTGGCCACGGTCGCCGACCGGGAGTTGGAACGTCTGGAGCGCATCAACCCCTCTTCGCCCGAATATAGTGTGGCGCGAACCTACCTTGAATGTCTGAGCAACGTGCCCTGGAATCGCGGCACCGATGATGTGCTGGATATCGCGGCAGCGGAGCAGACCCTTGACGAAGATCACTACAACCTCAAGGAGGTCAAGGAACGCATTCTGGAGTTTCTGGCCGTACACAGCCTGAAAAAGACCCTTAAGGGGCCGATCCTCTGTCTGGTAGGGCCGCCCGGGGTCGGCAAGACCTCCCTCGGTCGCTCTATCGCCCGGGCCATGGGCCGCAAGTTCATTCGCATCTCTCTCGGCGGCATGAAGGACGAGGCGGAAATTCGCGGCCACCGTCTTACCTATATCGGGGCCATGCCGGGCCGTATCATTCAGGAGATAAGCCGGGCCAAGGCCAACAATCCGGTCTTCATGCTCGATGAAGTGGACAAGATCGGCCAGGACTTTCGTGGCGATCCTTCTTCGGCGCTTCTCGAAGTGCTCGACCCGGAACAGAACGACAGCTTTACCGACCATTATCTCGATGTACCCTTTGATCTGTCGCAGGTCATGTTCATCACCACCGCCAATGTCATGGATCCGGTACCGGCGCCTCTGCGGGACCGCATGGAGACCATTCGCCTGCCCGGCTACAGCGACGAGGAGAAACTGCAGATCGTTCTCAAATATCTGCTGCCGAAGCAGCTCGACGAAAACGGTCTGCAGGATTATCCCCTCGAATTTGAGCAGCAGGCGATCTTCAAGATTATTCGCGAATATACCCGTGAAGCCGGAGTGCGCGCTGTAGAACGCCAGGTCGCTTCCATCTGTCGCAAGGTCGCCAAGGAAATCACTCAAGGGGCCGAGCCCCGCACCCTGATTACCGCGGCGAATGTCGACCAGTTGCTCGGGCCGCGGCGCTACTATGCCGATGCTGCCAGCGAGGAGGACCGGGTCGGAGTCGCCACCGGCCTGGCCTGGACCGAAACGGGCGGGGATATCATCTTTATCGAAGCCTGCCGTATGGTCGGCAAAAAAGAACTGCTGCTGACCGGCAGTCTCGGCGAGGTCATGCGCGAATCGGCCAAGACGGCCCTGTCCTTTGTCCGTGCTCATCATGCCGAATTCGGTATCGAAGCCGACTTCTTCGAGCAGAGCGATCTGCATATCCATGTGCCGGCAGGCGCCATCCCCAAGGACGGACCGTCCGCCGGAATAGCTATCGCCACCGCCCTCATTTCCCTGCTTACCAATTGTCCGGCTCGGCGTAATGTGGCCATGACCGGCGAGTTGACCCTGACCGGCCGAGTGCTGCCCATCGGGGGCATCAAGGAGAAGGTTCTGGCCGCCCATCGAGCCGGGGTGACCACCGTGTTGCTGCCGGCCAGCAACGGCGACCATCTGCAGGAGATCGATGAGAATATCCGTCGTGAAGTGCGACTGGTGCTGGTCGACAGCATGGCGGAGGTCGTAGCCGAGGCTCTGATCGACAATCCTCTGGTCAAAGTGCAGCGCCTGCTGACCGACAGCCCCATCTTCCCGCCCAATCCTCTGCCCTGAGGACTTCAGCCGATTAGCCCTTGCGGTGGGCTGGCCCTTTCGGTATATACTGAATCATATAGATAGTTTCCATCCGGAAACGGCCCTTTTCCGCAATCTCGGCGTCAATCTGCACGCTTGCTTGTGCGGCGTAGACAGCTACGCCTCCGCGCAACCGCTTGATTTCCTTGCCCTTGCGAAAAATCGCTCGTTTCCCATATGGAAACTGACCTCATGCCCCTCCGGGGTTTCCGGATGGGCACTAGATAGCTTCTTGCAGTTAGCCGGATCGTGTCAGGGGAGTAATTGTATGCTGATCAGATCGATGGGGCGGCTTTTGGCCGCCTTGCTGTTATTGAGCGCCGGGGTGCCGTCATTGCAGGCTGCTACCCTGGCGCAAAAGGTTCAGGAACATACCTTTGCCAACGGCCTCAAGCTGCTGGTGGTCGAGCGGCCCGGTGCGCCGATCTTTTCCGCCTACTTGACTGTCGGGGTCGGCGCGGTGCACGAGACGAGCGGCGAGCGCGGTGTCGCCCACCTGCTGGAACACCTGCGTTTCAAGGGCACTGAAACCATCGGAACCACAGACCACCGGCAGGAGCGGCCGCTTCTGGAAGCCATCGAGCAGACCGGCAGCGCCCTCGACCGGTTGCGCAACGAACAGGATGCAGCACCGGAGCGGGTCGCCGCCTTGGAGCAGCGGCTGGCCGATCTGCAGAAGCGCCACCGGCAACTGGTGGTCAAGGACGAGTTCGCCCGGATCTATGCCCGCAACGGCGGCGTCGGCTACAACGCCTTTACCAGCAAGGACCTGACCTCCTATATCGTCTCCCTGCCGGCCAATAAACTCGAACTGTGGGCCTCCCTGGAGGCGGACCGGATGCGCAACACCGTGCTGCGCGAATTCTACACCGAGCGGGAGGTGGTCAAGGAGGAGCGGCGCCGGTCCTACGACAGCGATGCCGACGGCCTGCTCTACGAAGCGCTGCTGGCGACGGCTTTCACCGTGCATCCCTATCGCCACCCCACCATCGGCTGGCCGTCCGATATCGCCAACCTGTCCCCGACGGTGACCCGTTCCTTCATGGAGCGCTACTACAGCCCGGTCAACACGGTCATCGCCCTGGTCGGGGCGGTCGATTTCGAGCAGGCCGTGGCCCTGGTCGAAAGCTATTTCGGCTCCATCCCCGCCGGTACGCCGGTGCCCGAGGTTATCGTGATCGAACCGCCACAGCGGGGGGAGAAGCGGGTGACGGTGGAGTTTGATGCCGAACCGCGGCTGGCCGTGGCCTTTCACAAGCCGACCCTGCCGGAGCGGGACGACTACGTGTTCGATATTATCGATCAGATCCTCTCCCAGGGGCGTACCAGTCGTCTCTATCGTGCCCTGGTCGTCGAGCAGCAGCTTGCCACCTCGGTGGCGACCTACGGTGCCCCCGGCTATCGTTATCCCAACCTGTTTGTCATCAGCGCCGTGCCGCGCCATCCCCATGCCAGCGCTGAGGTCGAAGCGGCCCTCTACGCCGAATTGCAGCGTCTGGCCAAAGAGCCGGTCAGCGAGCAGGAACTGGAGCGGGTTCGCAACCGCCTGCGGGTCGACCGCCTGCGCTATCTGCAGAACAACAGCGGACTGGCCCGGATGCTGACCTTCAATCAGAGTGTCAGCGGTGACTGGCGCTACCTGGTCGACTACGATGCCCAGATCGCCTCGATAACGGCCGAGGACATCATGCGCGCCGCCGCCACCTATCTGGTGCCAGGCAACCGCACCGTGGCGACCCTGCAGAAAAAAGGACCCTGAGCCATGCGTCTGCATTTTTTCGCCCTGCTGTTACTCTTCGTGCTGCTGCCGGCCTGTGCCGCCCATCGCCCGCTGCCCCGCCCGGATCGGGTGGCCAGTCCGCCGCTGAGCTTTGCCGTGCCCAAAGTCGACCGACTGGTGCTCGACAACGGCTTGCGCCTCTATCTCAATCCGGATCATGAGTTGCCCCTGGTGCGGATTTCGTTGATGGTCGGTGCCGGCAGTATCGGTGAGCCGGCCGCCAAAAGCGGCCTGGTCCGGCTCTATGCCGCTGCCTTGCGCAGCGGCGGCGCCGGCGAGCGTGATCCAGCGACTTTCGATGAGGAACTCGAACGGATGGCTGCTGATCTGGCCGTGAGCAGCGACAGCTATGCCGTTTCCTTTGGTCTGTCCCTGCAGCGTTCTGACCTCGAGGCGGGACTGGCGGTGCTGGCCGATCTGCTGCGCCGCCCCCGGTTCGATGCCCGGCGGTTCGAACTGGCCCGCCGGCAGATGCTCGAAGGGATCCGGCGCCAGAACGATGAACCCGGCGCCGTTGCCCGCCGGGCGTTGCGCCGTACCCTGTATGGCGACCACCCTCTCGGTCGGACGCCGACCCAGGACAGCGTCCGGGCCGTCGAGCGCAGTGATCTGCTGGCCTTTCATCGCCGTTACGTTCACCCCAACAACCTCTGGTTGGCCGTTTCCGGCGATTTCGATCCCGCCAATATTCAGCAGCTGCTAAACAATGTATTTGGTGATTGGCCTCTGCAGCCCTTTGCGGTGCAGGATGTTCCGCCCCTGACCGGGCCCCTCGAGCCGGTTGTGCTGGCGGTGCACAAGGAACTGCCCCAGACCACCATTTTGCTCGGTCAGCGGGGCATCACCAAAGACCATCCCGACCTCTATGCGCTGCGGGTGATGAACTTTATCCTTGGCGGCGGCGGTTTCAACTCCCGGTTGATGCGCGAGGTGCGTTCCAACCGCGGCCTGGCTTATTCGGTCTATTCCTTTTTTCAGGTCGGGCGTCGTCTACCCGGCCTGTTTATTGCCGGTTGCGAAACTCGCACCGCAACCGTCAGCCAAGTGGTTGAGCTGATGCAGGCTGAATTGCGCCGCATCACCGAGGAACCGGTCTCCAGCGAAGAACTTGAACTGGCCAGGGAGAGTCTGATCAATTCCTTCGTCTTTGCTTTTGAAGGCCCTCACGAGGTGGTCGGTCAGGCCATGAGGCTCGACTTTTACGGCTATCCCGAAGATTATTTGCAACGCTACCGCGACCATCTGGCGGCGGTGACAGCTGATGAGGTGCTGACTGTCGCCCGCCGGCACCTGCTGTTGGATCGGCAGACCATCGTTCTGGTCGGGGATCAGACCGCTTGGGAAGGCAACACCGAGGTCTTCGGCTTACCGGTGGCCGGGCTGCCGGATGAGGAGTGAAGGTGTTTTGCGGAGGTTCCTTGCGGGTTTCGCTGATTGTTAAGGAAAATCACATACTGGTATTAACGCCGCGAGGATCGTTTTGCTGTGGCGGCTTGATAGGGGAGGGGGCATGACCCGCTTAAAGAGCCACCTGGAGAAAGTCAGGAAGTTTCTGATCTACGATCTTTGGCGTATCGATCTCCACGAGTTGACCCGCTGGCGGGTCTTCTGGCTGCGCCAGGCCCAGATCCTCTGGCTGGTGGTCCGCGATTTTAAGGCTGACAACTGCATGCTGCGGGCCTCGGCCCTGACCTATGCGACCCTGCTGTCCATCGTGCCTCTGCTGGCGCTGATGTTTTCTCTGCTTAAGGGGCTTGGCGCGCAGAATGTGCTGGAGCCCTTTCTGGTCGAGAACCTGGCCATCGGCTCGCAGGAGGTGGTCGGAACGATCTTCCGCTACATCGAAAATACCCACTTCGGCCGTCTCGGGGCCATCGGCCTGATTGTTCTGGTGCTGACCGTCCTGGCCTTGCTGTCCAATATCGAAAAGAGCTTCAATCATATCTGGCGAGTCCAGGAGACCCGCACCCTGATGCGGCGCTTTGCGGATTATTTCTCGGTGGTGCTGCTCAGCCCGCTGTTGATTCTGGCGGCGGTTTCCATCAGTACCAGTCTGCAGAGCCAGACCCTGGTGCTGAAGCTTTTGGAGACGGCCTACGTCGGCGAGGCACTGCTGCTGCTCTTCAAGCTGATCCCCTTCGTGGTCATGTGGGCGGCGTTTATTTTCCTTTATCTGTTCATGCCCAACACCCGGGTTCGTATTCAGGCCGCACTGGTCGGTGGCGTGGTCGGCGGCACCCTGTGGCAGTTGTTGCAGTGGGGCTACGTCTACTTTCAGGTCGGGGTGGGCAAGTACAACGCCATCTACGGCACCATGGCCGCCCTGCCGATCTTCATCGTCTGGCTCTATCTGTCGTGGATGATTGTGCTGTTTGGTGTCGAACTGACCTATGCCATCCAGAATATCGGCACGGTACGCCAGGACCTGGGGGCGGAACGGATCAATTTCGCCTGTCGGCAGCGGCTGGCATTGACGGTGCTGGTGCTGACCGGCGAGGCTTTCTACCGCGGTGAGGCGGCCTGGAGCCGCGAGCGGATCGGCGGCGAGTTGAAGCTGCCCCCGCGGGTGGTGGGAGAATTGTTAGACGGTCTGGTACGCCTCGGCTTGCTAGCGGTGCTGTGTGACGGGATGGAGGAGCAGGTACAGTATCAGCCGGGACGGGCTCTCGACGCCCTGACTTTGCGGGGGCTGTTGCTGGAGTTGCGCGAAGACGGTGCCAGCTATCCCCAGCATTTCCGATTGCCGACCCGCGAGCTGGTTGCCGAACTGGAGGAGCAACTGCAGCAGGCGGAGCAGGGCACCTTGGGCGAGCTGACCGTGCAGGACCTGGTGTTGCGGCGCATTGCCGACAAGGAGACCGAGGGCACGGCCAAAGGATGAGTTGCGCTGGGGCAAGACCGTCGCCAGGGGAGGTCAGGCGCGCTTCAGGGCAAAGGCGCCATTTTCGAAGACGGCGTAAGAGTCCTGCTCGATCCAGTCGCCGAGGGAGATCAGCACCTTGCCATCGAGTTGGCGATAGAGGGGGATGTGGAAATGGCCGGTGAGAACCGCGTCGTAGCCTTCGGCGAAGCGTTCACGGGCGAAATTCAGCAGCTCCTTTTCCGGTAGATAACAGCGGCTGCATCCTTTGCGGCGGGCACTTAAGCGGCTGGCCCAGCGGGCCACCCGCCAGGCCCAGTCCGGCGGCACCAGCGGCAGCAGCAGGCGGCTCAGGCGACAGCGCAGTAACCGGCGCAGCAGCCGGTAACCGCGATCGGCAGGGTTGACCAGATCGCCGTGGGCGATAAACACCCGCCGGCCGTCCAGCTCCAAGTCACCGCCGTCGGGCAGAATACGGCAACCGAGGGTTTCGCTGAAATAGGGGCCGAGATGGAAGTCGTGATTGCCCTCGACGAAGACCAGCTTGGTGCCGCTGTCGCGCTGCCGGCGCAGTTCCTCGAGCAAGGGCACAAAGGGGGCGAAAACGGTATGCCGGTAGCCGATCCAGAACTCGAAGATGTCGCCGAGCATGACCAGGTGGCGTATGGTGCCTCGCTGCTGCTCCAGAAAGGTCAGCAGTCGCTGATAGTTGCCGGCCGCAGGATCGAGCAGGTGGGCATCTGCAAGGAAGATGTCTTTCATGGGACTCAAATATAGAAGCGGGGCGGGGGAAAGTCAAGAACGACTCCTCTTAGTGTCCCGAGCGCTTAGTCGTGTCAATGAATTCTGAGTCGAATTAGCAGACAGGATTGGCCGCACGGGACACTAGCCTACGGCACATTAATATTCCGTGTCAGGCGACCTCATTCAAGGAGGGATAGCGATGCTTTCAGGGTTGGCGGAACTTCATCCGATATTGCAGGCTTTTTTGGCGACCTGTTTCACCTGGGGGGTCACCTCCTTGGGGGCGAGCGCCGTTTTTCTGGCCCGCCAGCCGAGCCGCAAGCTCCTTGACGGCATGCTCGGCTTCGCTGCCGGGGTGATGATTGCCGCCAGTTACTGGTCGCTTCTGGCCCCGTCTATCGCTATGGCCGAGGAAATGGGTTACATCGCCTGGCTGCCGCCGGCCATCGGTTTTCTCGCCGGGGGCGTTTTTCTAAGAGGCCTCGACATGATTTTGCCGCACCTGCACCGGGGGCTGCCGCGCAGCAAGGCCGAGGGCATCAAGACCGAGTTGCCGCGCAGCACCCTTTTTGTGCTGGCCGTGACCCTGCACAACATCCCCGAGGGGCTGGCGGTCGGCGTGGCCTTCGGTGCGGTGGCGGCCGGCCTGCCGGCGGCCACCATGGCGGCCGCCGTGGCCCTTGCATTGGGCATCGGCTTGCAGAATTTTCCCGAAGGGGTGGCGGTTTCCATGCCTTTGCGTCGCGATGGCCTGTCGGTGGGGAAAAGTTTCTGGTACGGCCAGTTGTCCGGCTTTGTCGAGGTAGTTGCCGGGGTGTTCGGGGCGGCTTTGGTTCTGATCGCCCGGCCCATTCTGCCCTATGCGCTGGCCTTTGCCGCCGGAGCGATGATCTTTGTCGTTATCGAAGAAGTTATTCCCGAAACCCAGCAAGGTGAGAACGGTGATTTTGCCACCCTGTGCGCCATGCTCGGCTTCGTGGTCATGATGAGCCTCGACGTCGGCCTGGGCTAGCCGGATAGCGCAATAGTTCGTCCATTCGTGGACTCCGCAGTTCGTTTTCCGATAATCGTTTTTGCTTCGATCGACGATATTCAGTCGGTTTCGGCCCGGCAGGTAGCAACCTGCCGGGCCTTTTTCCGTTCAGGTTCGGGAGCGAAGGCAGGCCCGGACGGATTCCTGCTGTTCTGGCAGCTTCTCAGTTGTTTGCCGGTCACCTGCTCTGTCCATTAGAGGATGAAAATACTGTTTTCTCTGTTAATTTATTAAAGAGCTTGCAACGGTTTACTTCAATGGGTAACCAATGCGTCGCCACTTGCCAGTGGGCGAGTTGTTTGTCGCCGGCAGGGTTACATATCTCGCTTTTGAGCGTGCCGAATGGTAGCCGCTCAAGTCGATTCATGGAACACACAGAGGAATGCGTTAATTGCTACGAAAAAACCTGTATTTTATTGTCGCAAGTATCACGCTGATATTTCTTGTCATGCCGTTGCGTTCTGCGTCGGCAGCCAGGGAGTCCGGTCAGCGGGTTCTGTTCATAAGTTCCTATCATCCGCAGTTCCCCACTTTTTTTCAGCAGATAGAGGGGATCAAGTCGGTCTTTGAGCCGCTGGATATCCTCCTCGATATTGAGTTCATGGACACGAAACGCTTCGTCCATGAGCAAAACCTGGTCAACTTCCACCGTTCGCTGGCTTACAAACTCGCTCATACCAAACCTTACGATGCCATTATTACCGGTGACGATGCTGCCCTGCGGTTTGCTATTGAGCACCAGCAAGAGCTTTTTGCCCTGCAGTCGATTGTATTTACCGGGGTTAACAATCTGGATCTGGCCCGGAGCCAGAACGATAACCGGTTCATAACCGGGGTGGTGGAAGCTGTTTCCATGCAGGAGACTTTGGCCTTGATGATGCGTCTGCACCCAGGGATCAGCAAGATTATTGCCCTGGTCGACGGTACGCCGAGCGGACAGGGGGATCTGCAGACCTATTACCGCCTTGGTCCGAAAGCCGGCCCTGCGGAACTCACTCACATCTCTCTGGAAAACCTCTCTTTTTCTGAACTTGTCACAAGGCTGCGGACGCTCGATGAGGACAGCGCCGTTCTGCTCTTGTCGGCATATCGCGATAAAAACGACCGTACCATGCTGTTTCACGAGAGCCTGAAGCTGATTAAAGAGCATCTGGCTCGCCCTCTGTATCATCTTTGGTATCACGGCATTGGCGATGGCGTCCTTGGCGGCCAGGTGATCTCCCATCGGGCACAGGGCCAGGCGGCGGCAAACCTGGTTTCGCAGATTCTCGACAACCGCCCTGTTGCTGACATTGAGGTACAGGAAACCAGCCCCAATCGCTACGTTTTCGATTACCGGCAACTGCGGCGCTATGATATCGCTGTCGACAGCCTGCCGAAAAACAGCGTCCTGCTGCACCAACCGTCGGTTTTTTATCATCTCGACAAGAAATACACCTGGCTGTGGGCGGCTTTTGTCCTCGGGCTTTGCCTCGTTGTTACAATCCTGCTGTTACATATCCGTGATCGAAAACGTTACGAAAAAGCCCTGCAGAGGAGTGAAGAGCGCTATCGCGCCATCGTCGAAGACCAGACAGAACTCGTTTGCCGCAACCGGCCGGAAGGCACCCTGACCTTTGTCAACGAAGCTTATTGCCGCTACTTCGGCCGGGAACGCCACGACCTTATCGGCAGCAGTCTGCTGCCTCTGGTGGCAGCGGCGGATCAGTCCATAGTCGAGAAGCACTTCGCAGGTCTTGGGGCCGACAACCCTGTCGCCACTTATCAACACCAGGTTGTCGCTGCTGACGACGGGACTCGCTGGATGCAATGGACCAATCGGGCGATATGCGACCACCGTGGACAGCTTATCGAGATTCAGGGGGTTGGCCGGGATATCACCGAACAAAAGCGCGCCGAGGCGACCTTGCGCGACAGCGAGCAGTTCCTGACCAGTATCCTGACCGCTGCGCCCATCGGCATCGGTGTGGCCAGAAATCGGGGGCTGGTCTGGGCCAGTGACAATCTCTTCAAGATGCTCGGTTACGATTCGTCCGAGTTGCTTGGAAAGAGCGCCCGGATGCTATATGAAAGCGAGTGGGAGTTCGAGCGGGTCGGTCGGATCAAGTATCGGGCCATCGCCGCGCATGGCAACGGATCTATCGAAACCCGCTGGGTGAGAAAGGATGGCCAGGTTGTGGATATCCTATTGGGTTCGGCCCTGATCGATCCTCTGGATCAGGCTGCCGGGACAACTTTCACCGCCATGGATATAACCGACCAAAAGCGGGCGGATGATGCGCTGCAAAAGGCCCTTGTAGAAGCTCGTGGGGCCAGGGACCAGATAGAAATCATACTCCGGTCCGTGGCGGATGGTCTGATCTTCACCGATATGAACAAGCGAATTGTGCTGATGAGCGATTCTGCTGAAGCGATGCTCGGCAAGCAGATGACAGAGGTCTTTTTCAAGCCGCTGACCACCGCGATCGACAGCAGCCTGCTGATCGACCAATTAGACCGGATAGGCAGGGGGGACTGCGCTGAAGGGATGATCGAGATCGAGCTGGTCGGGCGGCATGATGGCCCGGGACGGTTCATTCAGGCCAAATCGTCCGCGGTAATGGCTGCCGGGGGTGCGACAGCAGGGGTCATTACCCTGCTGCGGGATGTGAGTCAGGAACGAGCCCTCGACCGGATGAAGAGCGAGTTTATCTCTACCGCCGCCCATGAGCTGCGTACCCCCCTGACCGCTGTTATGGGGTTTTCTGAACTGCTGTTGAACCAGAAAGGAATCAGCAACGCAGAGCAGGCGGAATATCTGACCATCATTCATCGTAAATCCGTGGTCCTGGGCAAAATTATCGACGACATGCTGGACCTTGCCCGGCTCGATTCGGGACAGGTGGTCCGGATCGATAAGGCATTGACCGACATTGGAAAACTCATCCGGCGATGTGTCGTGGACTATCGGAGAATCTTTCCCGGTCATGGCTTTGAAAGCGTTGGCATCGATCAGCCGCTGCCCCTTTTGGCGGACGACAGGAAGATCTGTCATGTACTGGAGAACCTGCTTAATAACGCGGTCAGTTTTTCGGCCGCCGGCAGCATGGTGCAGGTGACGTATGAAAAACTGCAGGATGAGGTTTGCATCGCTGTCAAAGATGAGGGGATCGGCATGACCCCGGAACAGGCCGGGAAGGTGTTTGACAAATTCTATCGGGTTGATGCCTCCAACACGGCCAGAGAAGGGCTCGGTCTCGGATTGGCCATTGTTAAGGGTATTATTGAAGCCCATGGCGGGCGGATCTGGATCGAAAGTGAAGTGGGAAGGGGAACCAAGGTGGCATTCACCCTGCCACTGGGCGGATCGATTTGAGTGGGGATTCTGGTTTCTGCAAGCCGGTCCGAGACTGCAACTTCGGCAGGAGAGGCTGTTTATATTCGACATAAAGGGAATTGATCTTCCTTTTTGATCGGCGTAGCATATGAATCTGTTAATATCGATGAGTCTTGTTATGATGGACTCGCAAAAAGTCCTGTGATGGCTAAGTAAAAATTTCGACCTGCAAGGCGTAGTGGTTTTTCAGGGGTGAAGGCATACATATGGTATGTCGAAGTCCTGAAAAAGCGCTGCAACGCAGTAGGCCGGACTTTTTGCGACGCCATCTGTTATGGAACGAAGGGTCAAGGGGCATCGGTGCGCGCGAGAAGCCTGTCCGCCGGCAGTTGACTTCGGTCGGGGGGAAAGACAAGACGATGAAGAGTTTTGTTAAATATTTCGTCGATATGATTCTTTTTATCGACTTGATTGCGATTGCGGTAAGCGGGTTATTGCTGGGCTTTGTCATTCCCACTGGCCGGGTGCCGCATGGGGAAAAATTCCTTCTTGGTCTGCACCGCCATGCGTGGACCGATATGCACCTTTATCTGGCTCTGCTTTTTGTTGTGCTGATTTTTTTCCACATGTGGTTAAACTGGACTTGGATTGTGCAATCAACCAGACAGCATTTCCGAAAAAGCCGCAAAAAAGTTTTGTGGGCCATTTGTACGGCCGTGCTGCTGGTGTTTATTGTCGGCTGGATTGCGCTAACTCCCTGAAAGACGCATCTCATTGTCCCGAAAGTCCCTTAGCAGGCTGTGGAAAAGGCTCTCCATGGGCTTCGCACAGGCTGCTTTTCAACCGATTGATCGTTTCAGAAGCACGTCCAGGGTCATGCTGCTGCCACGATGGGGATATGGAAACACTATGGATACTCGCAGATTTCGTGCGTTGGTCGTTGAGGAAAGCGCCGATGGCATATTTACGAAAACCGTAAAAGAGCGGGCCATTTCCGATTTGCCGGCCGGCGAGGTGCTGGTTCGCGTCGCCTATTCCTCCTTGAATTACAAAGACGCCCTTTCCGCCACCGGCAACAGAGCCGTTACCGGCGCCTATCCCCACACGCCGGGGATCGATGCCGCCGGCATTGTTGCGGAGAGTGCGGTGGCCGATGTGCGGCCGGGCGACTCTGTTGTCGTAACCAGTTACGATTTGGGCATGAACACGCCGGGCGGATTCGGACAGTATATCCGCGTGCCTGCAAGTTGGGTGGTGCCGCTGCCCGCCGGATTGACGCTGAAAGAGAGCATGATCCTGGGCACGGCCGGCTTCACGGCCGGTCTGTCTGTCCATAAATTGAGTACCGCCGTTGCACCGGACCGCGGCGCGATTCTGGTCACCGGAGCGACGGGGGGAGTCGGCAGCGTGGCCGTCGGTATCCTGGCGCGGCTCGGTTATGCGGTAGTTGCCGTTTCCGGCAAGGCCGATGCCGAGCCCTATTTGAAAAAATTGGGAGCCAGGGAAGTGATCGGCCGCGACCAGGTTACCGATCGCTATGATAGGCCGTTGTTGAAAGCCCGTTGGGCCGGTGCCATTGACACCGTGGGCGGTGAGATCCTGGCAACAGCCATCAAATCGACGGAACCTATGGGGCTGGTGACCTGTTGCGGCAATGTCGCCTCTGCTGAACTCAACCTGACCGTCTATCCTTTTATTTTGCGGGGCATAACCCTCGCCGGCATCGATTCGCAGAACTGCCCCATGCATCTGCGACAAAAGGTGTGGGCCAGGCTGGCCGGCGACTGGAAGATCGCCAGCCTGGAAGAGATTCATCAGGAAATCGCTTTGGCTGAACTCGCTGGCCGTATCGATGCCATTCTACAGGGGCGGCTCAAGGGGAGAACGCTGGTCGATTTGAATCGCTAGTGTCCCGTGCGGTTAATCATCTCAATGAATTCTGAGGCATTTTGGGTGCTGCCAAGGCGTCGCCAACGCCGGCCTAGCCGCGCGTTAAGTCAAGTTGGCGCAACGTAGGCAGCGCCGAAAAGGGCCAGAATTAGAAGACAGGATTGGCCGCACGGGGCACTGGTTTACGGCCGGAAACCCTGTCAGAGCCTTTGACATGGAAGTGTTAATACAGCGGAAAGGAGAACGGATATCATGAGCGTTATCGATACATCCAACCTGGTGCAGTTTCAGTCCGAAGCAAGGAGTCTGCTCAACCAGACCGCCCGTGAGCGCTCCTCGCAGCCTGGAGCGGCAGCCGAAACCGCTGCCAGCGGCGACCGGGTGACCTTCGGCCAGAGTGGCAGTGGTGCGGTTACTTATACTGCCGGGTTGCAGGAAGGGGATCTCCAGTCGCCCTACGAACTGCTGCGCAGCCGCCTGGTTGCCCTGCTGCAGGAGCAGGGGGTGGCGATGCAGATTGCCACCGGTAGCGGAGAGATCGATATCGCCAGCCTGACTCCTGAGGAGGCCCAGGCGCTGGTCGCCGAGGATGGCTATTTCGGCGTCGAACAGACCTCCGAGCGGATCTTTCAATTCGCTGTCGGCCTGGCTGGCAACGACCCGTCCATGCTGGATGAAATCCTGCAAGGCATCGAAGACGGTTTCGCTGAGGCCGAGCAGATATGGGGCGGCACGCTGCCGGACATCTCCTACCAGACCCACGATGCCCTCATGAGCAAAATCGATCACTGGCTCGAAGGCGCCGCTTCGGCCTGACAGGTGACTTAATGGATAACGGTTACGTATTGGCCATTGATCAGGGTACCACGGGGTCGACGGTGCTGGTTTTTAACCGGGCCGGAGCGGTATGCGGCCGGGCCAGTGCCGAAATCACCCAGTATTACCCGCAGCCCGGCTGGGTGGAGCACGATCCGCAGGAGCTCTGGTCGGTCACCCTTGAGGTGGTAGGGGCGGCTTTGCAGCAGGCGGCCGCCAGCCCGGGGGAGGTGCGGGCTATCGGTATTACCAACCAGCGGGAGACCTCCCTGCTGTGGGATCGCCATACCGGTATGCCGGTAGCGCGGGCCGTGGTCTGGCAGGACCGCCGCACCGCCCGGCTTTGTGACGAACTCAAGCAGGAAGGTCTGGAGCCCCTCTGGCAGCAGAAGACCGGCCTGCTCATCGACCCCTACTTTTCCGCAACCAAGGTGCACTGGCTGCTCGAGCACATAGACGGTCTGCGTTCGCGAGCCGCCAACGGCGAGATTGCCTTCGGCACCATCGATACCTGGCTGGTCTGGAAGCTGACCGGCGGCAGTTGCCACGTTACCGACTATTCCAATGCCTCCCGCACCCTGCTGTACAATATCCATGAGCTCGACTGGGATGACGAGATCCTGGCGCGGTTCGATATCCCCCGTGCCATGCTGCCGACCGTCAAGCCGTCATCCTGGGTCTACGGCGAGACCGATCCGCGGGCCTTTTTCGGCCACCGGGTGCCGATTGCCGGCATCGCCGGGGATCAGCAGGCCGCCCTGTTCGGCCAGGCCTGTTATCGTCCGGGACTGGCCAAGAACACCTATGGCACCGGCTCCTTTTTGCTGCTGAACACCGGCCGCCAGCCGGTGGCCAGTCGGCAGCGATTGCTGACCACCATCGCCTGGGGAATCGGCGATGAACCGGTGGAGTATGCCCTGGAGGGCTCGATTTTTATTACCGGAGCGGCGATTCAGTGGTTGCGGGACGGTCTGGGAGTGATCGCCAGTGCCGCGGAGAGCGAACAGCTGGCGGCTTCTCTGCAAGGCAACGACGATGTCTATTTCGTGCCGGCCCTGACCGGTTTGGGGGCGCCCCATTGGGATGCGTATGCCAGGGGCATGATCATCGGCCTCACTCGGGGCACCGGTAAGGCCCATCTGGCCCGGGCCGCCCTGGAGAGCATCGCTTACCAGACCCGCGACGTGGTCGACGCCATGAGTCGGGAATCGGGTGTTGACCTGCAGGAACTCCGTGCCGATGGCGGCGCGGTGGCCAACCGCTTTCTCATGCAGTTTCAGGCCGATGTGCTTGGGGTGCCGGTGGAAATCCCTTCCATTACCGAGACGACTGCACTGGGCGCTGCTTATCTGGCCGGTCTGGCTGTCGGTTTCTGGTCGAGTCGCGAAGAGCTGGCAGCCAGATGGCAGATGGCCTGGCGCTATGAACCGCAAATGGGACAAGCGCAGCGAGACCATCTGCATGGCCGCTGGAAGCAGGCGGTGGCCCGTTCGCTGGGATGGGCCAACGGTTTGGGGCAGTAGTCTCAGCCGAAGATCAGGGCATCGCCTGCCATGGCGGCATTCTCCGCTCCGCAAGCTTCGACTTCCTCCGGTGGGGGCCTCTCCCCTCTGTCTACTCTAGCCCAGACTGCAATCAGGGTGACCCCGTGAACTTCAATGGAGTCGCTGAGTTTTTCGCTGAATAGCTGGGCCTGGCTGCCGGCAAGG
>JAUWLU010000287.1 GCA_030613545.1 Desulfuromonadales bacterium | reverse complement strand
GGCATTTGATGCCCAGATCAGAGAGGTTTTGCCAACAGCAGATGGCAAGAATATTTGCCTTGGCTTGAAGTTCATAGGATTGGAAGCCAATCCTGAAGGCTGTAAAGGTCTTCAGAGGCTCTGTAACTCTGATGATACGTGTTATGAGGCGGAAGAAAATGCTACGGTTTGACCTTTCAGGCCAAGAAGGTATGATTCTGTCTGTAAAAATACGTAGCCTTTTCAGCTCCGTAGAGTAACTCCAAGGTGCGGCCGTTCAGTTTTTCTAAGCCTGTGACTTGCACTCCCAAGTAAGGGCGGTCATCTTCGTTGACCAGGATGACGATCCGGTCTCGGTCAGCACGGCGAACAGACATCCTAACACCGCATGCTGTTAAGTCTCGCTGTAATTCCACTAATGCCAAATGAGCCTGTGCATATGGTGCCTTCATAGCCAATCGGCACCGAGAATATTGCTCAGAAAGAGATTCTCTGCATTTGTTGAAGTCATCTTCGTCGCAGAAATTCGCTTGACGGCGCAAGTTTCCAGGTATTGCCGCCGTCCTGCGACATCAAGAGTGATCTGCGATTCCCACGGTGATCGGTGCGATAGAACCAAAACGTCGACCAGTAATCATAAGAAAGGAACAATGTGCCCTCCCGGTCGATGGTCAGTCGATGGTAGAAAATGCTGTATTCCGAGAACGCGGCGACAATCAGGGGCCAGGCGTCGGACCATTTCTCTGCCGGACGCTTGCTCATATACGCCAGATTAGCGTAGTAACCTGCGGGGTAATACTTGTTGTCGTTCAGCCAAAGTCGAAACACCAGATGCAAAGTGTTGTTTTGATCGCAGACCATGCCGACATAGGTTTGGCGAAGGCCTGCTCCAACATCCTCAGCCTTTGTCCAGCCGCCGTTCGCACTGTTGGGTAGCAGCGACCGGACGTACTTGAAGGTGCGGCCGTGGGTGCCGATCAGCACGTGGAGATGGCCTTTGCTGTCGATGGTTATGCACGGCGAATTGTGCACATCGTTTGCCGGGGGGCCGTACCCGACAAGTGCTGGCGATCCGAGTTGGCCGGTTGAGCGGTTGTATGTCGACACATACGTAGGTACGCCCGGCGCTTTGGCCTGCGGGGGTGTCGCTTCGCCCCAGGTGATGTGAACGTTATCTCCGCGCGATACGCTCGGAGAGGGTATTCCTGAATGAGCGGAAAGGCCGAGGCACTTTTTCGAGACGGCAAGCGGGGCGCCCATGACGATCGAGCCATCACGTTTCTTGGCCGGCAGTATCAAATCGAGGTTATTGATGTGGCGCCATATCAATTTCGGATCTCTGGCCGTCTGATGGAAACATGCCAAGGGAGGCGGTCCGTTTATAATGTTGTGCCCGGAAAACTGCTCGATATCGAAACTGCCCGAACCGGGAACAGGCCATGCTGTGAAAGTCGCACCGTGATCACCGGAGTGCAGAAGAACGATCGAGCTACTGTCTCGTCCCAACAGATAAACATCGTTGTCCCGGTCGAAAGCGATCTTGGTGCTGACCGGTCTGATTGGGATGATCCGGTCAGCATCGGGACGATATGCCTTCGTTATTTTGATCCAAGCCCGGCCGCGCAGGTAGAACACGCCATCGCTGGAAACGACAAAAGGCCGGTTTTCCATATCGAAATAGACCTGATTGTCCAGAGGGTACTCAGGCAGGTACCCGAACTGCTCATTTTCGTGTCGGTATGGCTCAAGCTTGACGGGCACTTTCACGGGCGACAGCGCCGGAGCGATTCCGCGGCGCAGCGTTACCGAGGACCATGTCGAAAATCCGGTTTCATCGAGAACAGAGGCCCGGACGTAACATTTCCACTCGGTACCTTTCGAGGGCACCCTGTATTCAAGGAGCACCTGCGCGGAGGAGTTTGCCTTGAGTTCGACTTCGGTCGTCGGCAATTTGGCCGACCATACGGCATCGTCGTCAAACTCCAACGACAATTTCACTCGCTTTGGCGCAGGGCTGTTGTTGTGTACGGCAAAGTTGACCGCACCTTCGCTTCCGGCATCGGCATAAACGTTCCGGCTGTAGGGAGTCAGCAGCCACCGGTTTTGATGAAAGGCAAACCATGAAGATAAATCAGGCGTCCACAAAGAAAGATTTTCCCGGGCCTCGCCTCTTTGCCAGCGAGTTACACCGTCGATGTTGACTATGGCCTGAGCGTCATTCAAATGTAATCGCCACAACTTTCCTTTGCGCGATTTGTCGGCGGGAAAATCATGCCGCACCTTTCTCTCGGGTGATACGGCGAGTGTCATCATCTTCTTGCCGTCCCCGTCATAGACAGGCAAATCCTTGACACTTCTTGTCAAACCGCTCACATCAACAGAGAATGGCTTGACCCCCGGCACAAACCCAACATCACCTTGCCGCCCGGTGTTGCGCAAGACTATAGGCTCCTCATGGCGCGCATCCTTGTGCCCTCGCGATGTCTCAACCAGATATTTCCGGCAGTTGCTTCTGAATCCCCATGAAACATTCTCACCGTAGCGATCTTCAGTTACGGTAATGTTCAATCCGTACACGCCGGGCCGCTCGACATTTGTCCGCAGCAGTGCCTGTTGCACAGGTCCCGGGCCGCTTCTCGGTGCCCGCCCATCGGCGCCCATCCATGCCGGGGCGGCACCGCTTCGATCCGGGGCGCACCGCCGCGCCCGCCA
>JAUWLU010000087.1 GCA_030613545.1 Desulfuromonadales bacterium | reverse complement strand
GGGCAAGCCCCCTGCCATGTTTTTCTTCAGTGATCGCTTTAGCGATTGGACGGATGTGTTGCTGCCTTTGGTCGGCATCGATTTTTCAGCGCCGCTGCCGTTGTTTTTTCAGTCTCTATTGGTCGGTTACCGCGTGGGAGGGCGGTCGGTCAGGGGGACGGACAGCGGCATGAAGCGATTGAGGGTCGGTATCGGACAGGGCCTGCCGTTGTAGTGGACTAGGAGCGCTGTATTTAATTCAACAACTGTATGGGAGGAAAGTAAATGACACCTGCAATTTTGATTATGATCAGTATGATGTGGATTCCCTTGGGAATGCTTTTTCTCGGCAAGGGTGAGGCCAAGAGCTGTGGCTTCATGACCTCGCTTGTCGGCACACTGACGCTGATTGGGGCGTTATATCAAAGCGCCAATAATGATCTGCTTACCGGTGCTGCTCTGTTTGTATTCGGCATTCTCTACCTTTCGGTTGGTTATGCCCTGATGACCGGCGTCGAAGATATGCGGTCTGTAGCCAATGCAGCCCTGGTTGTGGCTATAGTGTGTGCTATTACGACGGTGCTTACTTTACCCGGCGCAGAGGCGGTTGCCCCCTCTTACTTCTTAAGCTTCATGTTCGCTGCGTTTACCGTTCTTTGTATAGCGGTATTCATGAATGGTTATGGTAAGGTTTCGGGCACTGTCGTAGCTTGGTTGCTGATCATACAAGCGTTGGTTTGCCTGCTCTGGCCAGGCTTCTCCCTGATATCCAAAGGGGCTTTCCCTTTCTAAAAAAGACAATTGGTTTTTCGGAGACCTTCTCCGAAAGATGAAAAAGTGGGGTGCAGTTTTCCTCATGTAAGTATTATCTAAAGGGAGTCGGCGCTCTGCACCGGCTCCCTTTTTTTATGCTGAAATACAAACCCGCCGAATAAGAGGCGGGAGCAATAGAGGATGCTTTCACAAAACTTACAACAGAAAAAGCCCCTGTATTTTCTACAGAGGCTTTTTCTGTTGTAAGTTTTTTTCGGAAGGGCGGAAATATCCGACCGGCCTTCAGCGTATTATCGATTGGCAATCAAAGCCGAATGATCCCGGCAGCCCAGGTAAAGCCAGCACCGAAGGCAACTAGACCGACCAGCGATCCGGAGTCGATGACGCCGTTGCGTCGGGCTTCATCGAGGGCAATTGGAATGGAAGCTGCCGAGGTGTTGCCAAAGCGATCGACGTTAACGTAGGTCTGCTCGGCGCTGAGTTTAAGCCGCTTGGCAAGGGCCTCAATGATGCGCAGGTTGGCCTGGTGGGAGATCACCAGGTCTAGTTGGTCGCTGGTCATGTCGGCCTGCTTGAGAGCCTTTTTCATGGCTTTGCTCATGGCGACCACCGCATGACGAAAAACCTCCCGGCCTTCCATGCGCAGGGTATGAATCTTTTCCTCAACGTTCTCCACCGTCGGCATGTTGATGCTGCCGCAACCGGCGTTGTACAGCAGGTTGCTGTAACCGCCATCGCTGCCGATGTGGGTCGAAATGATGCCACGCTCATCCTGGCTCGGTCCGAGGACTACTGCACCGGCACCGTCGCCGAACAGCACGCAGGTATTGCGGTCCTGCCAATCGACCATGGAGGTCAGGATTTCGCCGCCGATCACCAGGGCGTGGCGATAGGCCTGGCTGCGCAACATGCCGTCAGCGATCTGCAAGGCATAGATGAAGCCGGAGCAGGCAGCGGAGATGTCAAAAGCCGCCGCATTTTTGGCTCCAAGCCGTTCCTGAATAAAACAGGCGGTAGCCGGAAACTTCATGTCACCGGTGACCGTGGCCAGGATAATAAGGTCGATGTCCTGCGCTTCCAGGCCGGCATCTTCGATGGCCTTTTGGGCAGCTTCGGTGGCCAGTTCGGAAAGGGGGGCGCCCTTTTCGGCGATATGTCGCTCACGAATTCCGGAGCGCTCAATAATCCACTGGTCGTTGGTGTCGACTATTTTTTCCAGATCGGCGTTAGTAAGAATTCTATCCGGCACGGCACGGCCGCTACCGAGAATCATGGTCTGAGGTATGTTAGTCATCCTGCTCTCCTGGCAAAGGCGTTAAAAAGCGCTGTCAAAGTAGCACGTTTAGGCCGTTTCCTCAAGGGGGCGGCGGATTATTTAAGCCTGCACAGTCACTTGTTCGGTATGAACAAACCGGGCGCGCCCTCCGGACGCTCAGGTCTTAGGGCCGCTTTTGCCGGCGGCGAGCCCGTCCAGCACAGCGGCATCGATGGAGCGTAGGTGCAGATCGTGCTGCGGAAAGGCAATTTCAATCTGTGCCTGGTGGAATTGGGCGTCGATCGCCTGCAGCAGGTCGCTTTTCACCGCTAGGCGGAAGTTGACATTCGCGACCCAGACGCGCAGCTCAAAATCGAGGGAGCTGGCGCCGAAAGCGGTAAAGATGACCGAAGGCGCAGGCGTTTCGAGCACTTTTGGATGCCGCCCGGCGCACTCCTTGAGAATGGCCAGTACCTGCGGCACGTCGCTGCCGTAAGCGACCCCGACCGGAACGACGACCCGGCTCTGTTCATTGGACAGAGTCCAGTTGGTGACCTTCTGCGAAATCAAATCCGAGTTGGGCACAATGATTTCCGACAGATCGAAGGTTTCGATAGTGGTGGAGCGCAGGCCGATTTTTTTGACAACCGCCCATTCGCCTTCGACCATGATCATGTCGCCGAGCTTGATCGGGCGTTCAAACAGCAGCACCAGGCCACTGACGAAGTTGTTGACGATGTTTTGCAGGCCGAAACCGATGCCGATACCGAATGCGCCGGCCAGCACGACAAAATTTTGCAAGGTCACGCCCAGCAGACTCAGGGCGAAAACAAAGCCGATGAGCATCACGCTGTAGTGGAGCAGCTTTTTGATCGAATCCCGGACGCCCCGGTCGATGGCGCTGCGTGGAAAAAATTCGGTATCGAGCAAGGCCCGCAGCAGCCATGAAAACTGCACCGTCGCATAGAGAGCCACCGCGGCAATCAGCACCATGTATGCGGTCACCCTGGTTTCACCGAGGGTGAAGCCGAGCTGCATGAAAGCCGCCCAGGCTGCTCCGGCCGAATCGAAGATTCCCCATCCCCAGATCACCAGCAGGTAAAGGGTGGAGTAGCCGAGGACAAAGAGCCGGAAAACCTTTTTCAGCTGGGCGAGTAATTCGTCGCCGAACCGGCTGAAAAAAGGCTGACGGCGGAAAAAAGGCTGGCCGAACAGGTAGTCGAGACCGCCCCGGCCCAGGCGGATGCCCATCGCAGCGAATAGGCCGAGAAAGACGGTTTTATTTGAAGACTCGAAAAGCCGTGAAGAAAGGTTGGTAAAACCGCCGAACTGGGCCAGGAAGGCCAGGGACAGTATGGCCGCCCCGAGGCGCAGCGCCAGGACAAAACCGTCCGTTCTGCCACCGAGGGTTTTGCGGGTGCGGGAGGCCAACTGCAGTAGAAAAGGAACCCCCACTAAAGAGAGCAGGGTCAGGTAAAGCCGGTACAGCGGTTCCGGCAGGGAGATGACCTGCAAGGCGGTCGAAACGACGAGCAAAGTGGCCATCAGGTAGACCATGAACACCTTGCAGCGGCTTTTCAGCAGCCCGGAGACCAGAATGGCGGACGAAAAGGCCGCCAGGGCAGTAAACAGCAACAGCAGGGGGCCGGGGGTGGCCCCATATAAAGGACCGAGGGCGGCGACGGCGACAAAGATCCCGGTAGCCAGCGGGTGCTGGATGATGAACCGCCATTCTTCGGACACTCGCACTTTGTGCCGTTGAAAAACAATGAAACAGGCCAGGCCGGCAGCCAGCAAAAACTGCAGGGCGACGATCCAGCCCTTCCGACGAAAAAAGTCTTTCTCAAGCCTGGCCGCCTGCCGCAGACCTTTTTGGGCCTCGGTCAGCAGTTCCCGGTCGAACTGACGGTAAAAATCTGGATTGGTAAAGGACTTCGCAGTCTTCTCGAAGGTTTCGCCGCGCATGGCCTGCAGCATTTCATCGATTTTCGCCAGAGAGAGCTGGTTTTGCTCCTGCAACTGGATGACCTCATTCTGCAAGGCAACCAGGGGTTTGCCGGACCCCGTGATCTGGCCGAGGACGCCGGCAATATCGCTGGCGGCTTCTTCAAAAGCTTCTTTCTGATCCTGGAGCAAGCCGGGGGTTCGAGCTTGGCTCCACTGTTCCCAAAAAATCTGCTGCTTCTGCCAGTCCTGGCGCAGACTGTCCAGTTCGACCAGCCTGACGGAAATGGAGTCCAGCAGTTCAGCGAGGTTGTTTTTTTGTTCCTCCAGATGTTCGCGGCCTGCGAGAAGCCGGTCGAAGCTCCACCCGTTTGTACTTTCGAACTGAGCGATTCCTTTGGTCAGCTTTTGTTGCTGTTGGCTGGCCCTGGCCAGGGGCTTGGCAAACGAGTCTGTTTCGTTCAGGGCGCCGAGTTTGCGTTGCACGGCGCCGACTTTCAAGTGCAAAACGGCCAGCCGCGGAATGATTTCGACGGCTCTTGGCAGGGCCTGGGGCGCCGGCGGTTCTACCGGTTCAGCGGGAAAAACCAGCGTCGGCACCAGCAAGAGCAGCAGGAGCAGACAGTAGTATTTGCCGGATAGGACTTTCATAAACGATCTCCAGATAGAGAAAAATTGCAACGGACAGGTTGCCACCCCGCTTCGAAAGCTATTTGAAGCGGGTGGCGTCTGCGTATAGTTTAGTGCCAGGCTTCCAGCTTGCCAGGAATAATCGTACCGATTGAGGCTGTAGCCGCTGGTTCCGGTTTAAGTCGGCATGGTGCCAACCACCGCAGCTGCCGCCGACTTGCATTTTGAGCCGGCCTGTTAGAATTAAGATTATCGGACAGTTAGCCGGTTTGTCTGCCTGTGGCAACGGTCTCCAGCAAGTCTTCTGCCAGGCCTGCAACAATGAAAGTCTTGCGCACCCTTGGAAAGAGAAGCTCATGGTCGAGCATGATGCCAGTCGCGGCCGGGTCGTTGCGGTTCGCGGCGGCGTGGTGGATGTACGCTTCAGCGAAAAGCTGCCGCACCTCAGGTCGCTGCTGCTGGCCGGAGAGGAGCAGGATGTTGTTATCGAGGTGGCCCTGCATCTGGAAGATCATCTGGTGCGCGGTACGGCCCTTACCCCGACCCACGGCCTGGCCCTGGGGGCGCCGGTTCTAGCAACTGAACAGCCCCTGACCGCACCGGTGGGCAAGGGTATTCTGGGGCGGGTGTTCAATGTGTTCGGCCAGCCTATTGACCAGCAAGGCGCAGTCGCCAACGCTCTACTCCGTTCTGTCCATGGTCGGCCCCTGGAACTGGCCGAGCGGGCCACCAAGGCGGAAATCTTCGTGACCGGCATCAAGGCCATCGATGTGCTGGCTCCTCTGGAGCGGGGCGGTAAGGCCGGTTTGTTCGGCGGGGCCGGGGTCGGCAAGACCGTGCTCATTACCGAACTGATTCACAACATGGTTGGTCGCCACGAAGGCGTGTCGATCTTCTGCGGTATCGGCGAGCGCTGTCGGGAAGGAGAAGAGCTCTATCGGCAGATGCAGGATTCCGGGGTACTCGACAGCACGGTGATGGTGTTCGGCCAGATGAATGAACCGCCCGGCGCCCGCTTTCGGGTCGGCCTGGCGGCGGTGACCATGGCCGAATACTTTCGCGATGACCTCGGTCAGGATGTGCTGCTGCTGATCGACAATATTTTCCGCTTTATACAGGCTGGCATGGAACTGTCGGGGATGCTCGGCATGATGCCTTCGCGGCTCGGTTATCAGCCGACTATGGCCACCGAACTGGCCGAACTGGAGGAGCGCATCGGTAACACTCGGCGCGGCGCCATTACCTCTATCCAGGCGGTTTATGTGCCGGCCGACGATTTCACCGACCCGGCCGCGGTGCACACCTTTTCCCACCTGTCGGCTTCCATCGTCCTGTCCCGTAAACGGGCCGGGGAAGGTCTCTATCCGGCCGTCGACCTACTGACCTCCGGCTCCAAGATGCTGACCCCAACCGTGGTGGGCGAGCGTCACTATGCTATTGCTCGAGTCGTCCGGCAGACCTTGGCCGGCTACGAGGAGCTGAAGGATATCATCGCCATGCTCGGCTTCGAGGAACTGTCCTGGGAAGACCGCCGCACGGTGATGCGGGCCCGGCGTCTGGAGCGGTTTTTTACCCAGCCCTTTTACACCACCGAACAGTTCACCGGTCTGGACGGACGCAGTGTCGCCCGGGAAGAGGCATTGGTCGGTTGCGAACGGATTCTCAACGATGAATTCAACGAGGCCCCGGAGCAGCTGCTGTTCATGATCGGTGGTATGGATGAGGCCGATCGACGGTTGCAGGAGGCTGAGCAGGCGCGGCGGGTCGGTCCATGATCCTCAAGGTGCTGATTCCCACCGAGGTGTTGTTGGAACAGCAGGTTGCCAGTCTGACGGCCGAGGGGCAAAACGGTTCCTTTTGTCTGCGCCCCCGCCACATCGATTTTGTTGCTCCCCTGGTGCCGGGCTTGCTCTATTTCGTCGAGCAACAGGACGGCGCAGAGGGGTTTGTCGCCATCGACCAGGGGGTGCTGGTCAAATACGGCTCGCAGGTTACTGTTTCGGTGCGCAATGCCGTATTCGGCCCGCGGCTGGAAGATCTGCTGGACATTGTCGATGAGCGTTTCGGGGTCATGGACGACCAGCAGCGCATGGTCCGATCGGCCATGAGCCGGCTGGAAGCCGATTTCTTGCGCCGCTTCATGGAGTTGAAATGAACCGTAATAAACAGCCGGGCGATCGAGGGAGGCCGCTTTCGGAGGAACAGTTTCGCCGTCGGCTGGCCGCCAGACGCAGCAGGTTTCTGCGGGCCAGGCAGCAGGGGGAACGCCCGGCCTGGTTCGGGCTCGGCATGTTCGGCCTGGTCGGCTGGTCGGTGGCCATTCCGACGGTGAGCTTGACCGCGTTGGGGCTCTGGGTCGACCGGCGTTGGCACGGACCTTATTCCTGGACCCTGATGCTGCTGGTGATCGGCATTGCCCTCGGCTGCCTCAATGCCTGGTTCTGGGTGAGCCGTGAGCGCAGCGAAATTACCAAGGATCGTAGTGGGCCGCTGAAGGAGGAGCAAGATGATCGGGACTGATTTGACCGGATTGGGGATGGCGCTCGCCGCCGGCGCTGCGCTGGGGGCCGGTTACTTTGCCGGGCTGTGGCTGACCGTTTGCCGCTTGCCCAACGCCAGTTCGCCCTACCGTTTCTATGGCTTGAGCCTGCTGTTGCGGTTGACGTTGGTGCTGGGGGGCTTCTATCTGCTGGCGGCCAGAGGCTATGGGGAGCTGCTGGCGGCTGGCGTCGGCTTCATGGTGTCCCGTCAGCTGTGGCTGATCGCCAAGAGGTCTCGAGCAGGGCAATCGGCCCCCGCCAACCACAAGGACCCATGATGGAACTCAGCCCCGATGGCATTATCCTCTGGCAGGCGGGCTTCGCCAAGCTCAATGTCACCATCGCCCTGACCTGGCTGAATATGCTGCTGCTGACGGTCGGTTCGGCACTGGTGACCCGGCGTTTGCGGGACGACGGTAAGCTCAGTCGCTGGCAGAACCTGCTCGAAGTGCTGGTCGCCGGTATCGAGCAGCAGATCGCCGATATGGGGCTGTCCCCGCCCCGGGAGTTTCTGCCCTTTCTCGGCACCCTGTTCGTGTTCGTGCTGTTTGCCAATCTGCTGGCGGTGGTGCCGGGCTATCGGCCGCCGACCGGTTCTCTGTCGACCACGACGGCTCTGGCGATCAGTGTCTTTGTCGCGGTGCCCTGGTGGGGGATTCGGCGTCGGGGCTTGCGCGGCTTTTTCGGGCTCTATATCAAGCCCTCGATCTTTATGCTGCCCTTCAATATTCTCGGCGAACTGTCGCGCACCCTGGCCCTGGCGGTGCGGCTGTTCGGCAACATCATGAGTGGCAGCATGATCGCCGGCATTCTGCTGTCGGTCACGCCGCTCTTTTTTCCGGTGGTCATGCAACTGCTCGGGCTGATCACCGGCGTTATTCAGGCCTATATCTTTGCCATGCTGGCGGCGGTCTATATCGCTGCCGCCGCCAAGGTGCAACTGGTTCGGGAAGGTGCCGGACAGCCACATGAAGGAGGTTCACATGGATAGTCTCGGATGGGTGGCCGTTGCCTCGATCGTCTCGGCCGGGCTGTGTATCGCCATCGGCGCCATCGGCCCGGCTCTCGGCGAAGGCCGGGCGCTGGCGCAGGCGCTCAGCGCTCTGGCCCAGCAGCCCGATGAAGCCAATACCATCACCCGCACCCTGTTTGTCGGGCTGGCGATGGTCGAGTCGACGGCCATCTACTGTTTTGTCGTAGCCATGATCCTGATTTTTGCCAACCCCTTCTGGCAGCATTTTCTCGGCCAGGTAGCGGGAGGCTAGGCTATGCTCATCGACTGGTTCACCGTCGCGGCACAGACGGTCAACTTTCTGCTGCTGATCTGGCTGTTGAAACGGTTTCTTTATGGACCGATCATTCGGGCCATGGAGCGGCGCGAGGCCCGTATCGAATCCCGTCTGCAGGAGGCTCGCCAAGAGCAGGAGGCCGCTAGAGACGAGGCCGCCGAATACCGGCGCCTGAATCAGGAGCTGGAGGAAGGGCGCGCCGAACGCCTGCGTCAGGTCACTGAGGAAGCCGCGCAGCACCGTAAACAGCTTATCGATCAGGGGCGGGCCGAAGCCCTGGCCCTGGCGGAGGCGTGGAAGGCAGCGGTCTGTCGGGATCGGCAGCTGTTCATGGCCGAACTGAAAAAACGCATCGGCAGCGAGGTGTTGCAGATCGCCCGTAAATCCCTCAACGATCTGACCGGTTGCGATCTGGCCACGCTGTTGGCGGAGCGTTTTGTCGCCCGTTTCGCGGCTCTGGACCAGGCGCAGCAGGCGAGTTGTTTTGCGGCGGCGGAAAAATCCGGAGTCCTGGTGCGAAGCGCGGTAACGCTGGATGAATCCATCCGCTGCAATCTCGAAACCGGCCTGCGCAAGGTGCTCGGCAGGGACGCGACGATCGGATATTGCATCGAAGACGAGATGCCCCTTGGCATCGAACTGGTCTTGGGCGGCCTGAAGTTGTCCTGGGGGGTGGACAGCTACTTTGC
>JAUWLU010000373.1 GCA_030613545.1 Desulfuromonadales bacterium | reverse complement strand
GGATCCGATTTCGGTAGCCACGAACAGCCCCCGGTCACCGGCCACGGTCAGGCCCTGCAGGGGTACATCCAGCTCCTCGCCAAGGGTGCCCTTGACGATCATGCCGTCACGCTGCTTCAACACCGCCAGCCAGCTCTTTTTCACCCCGGAACCGATGCCAGGCGTCGACAGCAGGGAGCTGTCGGAGGCCACCGCCAGCACCTCCAACTGACCGTCCCCGTCAAGATCGGCCGCCACCGGCGGCACCTCAAAGGCGGCATAGTTGGTCTCGGTCTCACGGGCGTTAGGATCTTTATCGAACAGAAAACGCGACAAAGTGCCGCCCATCACCTTGGGCGACTTGTAGAGCTGTTTGGTACCGGCAAAGATATAGAGCAGGCCGCCGCGAACAAAAACCGTCTCTGGCTTGCCGTCGCCGGTCAGGTCGGCCATCATACTGCCACCAACGGTAAAGCGCCGCGGCAACTCAAAGGACAGCTCCTGCAGCGAAAATTTCCGGCCGGCCAGGCGGCCTTCCCGGATGAGGGTACCCCAGACCATATCCCGGTCGAAGTTCTGGGTCAGCAGCAGCTCGCGCTGGCCATCGCCGTTGCGGTCGAAGCTGCCGAATAGAAAGGGCAGAAATTCATCGACCAGGATCAGGCGGCCGTCGGCAAACAGGTAAAGGGAAGAGCTGAGTTTGTATTCCTTCCAACCGCTCACCGCCAGGCAGATCTGATCAGCAGACGGTTGCCACCAGGTCAGGGCCAGCACCTGGGCCAGGTCGGAAGGCAGTACCTCGGCCAGGGGAGTCGCAGCCTCGCCGACATCGAGAAGCTTGATCGTCTTGCCATCGGTGGCAGCGAGGAGCAAGCGCCCATCGATATCAAGAAAATCGGCCATCACCGCCGGGAAACCGAAGGAACCAAGGGATTTGAAGCCGGGGAAGGCCGCTTCATAGCGCACCCCCGATACGGACAGTGCCTGAGGGGCCGCCTCGAGCTTGTAAGGAGCAGTCGGCTGCAAAGGGGCGGAGACAGCGGGCTTGAACCCAGCCGGGGCCGGATAGGCATGCAGAATACCGAAAGAGCCATCCCTAACGGTTAGATTGTTGCCGTCCAGAATCAGCAGCAGATCGAGGCCCGCCGCCGCGGATGCGTTCGGCTGAGCAGGCTTGGCAGCCTGGGCGGCGGCATAGTCCTGCCAGGTAAGGGCCGGCAGAGCCTCCTTAACCTGGGCAAAGAAGGCCTCGCCCTTGCCAGTATAATCCCAGAAGGTGGCCCGCAGGTTTTCAAAGCGGCGAATCTGGTCGCCCCGAACAATCTTGCCGGCAGAACCGATGACCCGCGCATGGGAGTAACCGGCCTTGACCTGAGTCACCTGCAGCAGCCCCTTGCGCACATCGAGGGTACCGAGCACCGCGCCGGTCACCGGATGGACGATCTGCTCGCCGGGCTGCACCACGGCGAAGAGGTCGCCGACGGCGACGCCGTGGCTGGCATCGAGATCGATCAGAAATTCACTTTGGGACGGCAAGACGACATAGCCGGAGAC
>JAUWLU010000321.1 GCA_030613545.1 Desulfuromonadales bacterium | reverse complement strand
AATGCTCTTTCCGGCGGCGATGCTCGGGATAACGGTTCCTGAAGCCCCGGATTTGGAAGCACAGCCTCGCGAAGAGGCTTCAGAGGCAGCTGCTGGCCGGTTGGTAAACCCGGAAGAAGCTGCGGCTTTGTTAGGAGAGCTTTCGCCGGATAGTGCCTCTGCGGCTGGCATTGCTGTGGAGACGACCTCGGCAGCGAAGCCGGTTCAGGCTGGGCAGCCGATCCTTGCGGGAGAGGAGCCGAACCTTGAAGGGTCAGAACCGGTCATTCTGGTGGTTGCCATCGATGGCAGTTATGGTCAGACCATCAGCACCATGATCAATGAGCATGGTTACAATGCTACCCTGGTCGATCGCAAAGAAAATTTCAATGATCTGTCAAGGACGCTGAACGGGCGGGTAAAGGGGTTGGTTTTGGCCATGGATGAGATTGGCGACCAGAGTTTTTCCGTTGCCATCAAGGTTCGCACTGCCTTTGGCGAGTCGGTACCCCTGATGGCGGCCGGCAGCCAGTGGACTCGTAGCAAGGTATTGCAGGCAGTGAAATACGGGGTCTGTGATATTCTGCTGACCCCGGCTAGCGCAGAGGAAGTCCTGGAGAAGGTCGAGGCCCATTTCAAGGCTGTTCAGAATGTCGCTGTTTGATGATCGATGCGTGAGGCGGGTCAGAAGAGCAGTTCGGTCAGGGAACCGTCCTCTTCTTTTTTGCGTTTGATTTTCTCGATCAGAGTGGTTCGTTTGAGGTTAAGAAGTTTGGCTGCTTCGCGCTTGTTGCCGCCGGTAAGTGTCAGTGCATGGTGAATAAGCTTGTTCTCGAAGCGGCTTACGGTGGAATTGAAGTCGATCCCTTCGCTGTTAAAGGTCACCTGCTCATCGGCAAAGTCGATCATATCGTCCTGCGGCTCTTCTTTCCTGCCCTGCTGGTATTTTTCCGGCAGATCCTTCAAGCCCACGTTGTTTCCCGCATGGAAAATCGCCATCCGTTGCACCAGGTTTTCCAACTCCCGCACATTGCCCGGCCACGGGTAGCTGAGCAACGCCTCGATAGCGGTTGGTGAAAAACCTTTCAGGCCCTGCTTTTTATTGCGGTTGACGATGGCGATAAAGCGCTCGATAAGGAGCGGAACGTCCTCTTTGCGTTCTCGCAGCGGCGGAATAGTGACGGGTACGACATTCAGGCGGTAATAGAGGTCCTCGCGGAACAAGCCGTCTTCGACTGCCTTCTCGAGATTGCGATGGGTCGCGGCCACGATGCGCATATCGACCGAAACCGGCTTGATTCCACCAACCGGTTCAAATTCCTTTTCCTGAATAACTCGCAGCAATTTTGCCTGCAGAGACGGTTTCATATCGCCAATTTCGTCAAGAAAAAGGGTGCCGCCGTTGCTGTACTGAATGCGCCCCATCTTCGATTGAGCCGCTCCGGTAAAAGCCCCCTTGACGTATCCGAACAGTTCGCTTTCGAGTAGATCTTCAGGGATCGCCGCACAGTTGACCGGAACAAAATTCTTGCCCCGTCGAGGACCATGGGCATGAACGGCTCGAGCCACCAGTTCCTTGCCGGTTCCACTTTCACCCAATATCAGAACTGAAGCAGTTCCTTCTTTGGCTATTTGCTCAATGCATTTGAACAGATGCTGCATCTTTGACGAATTACCGATAATGCCGTGAAACCCTTCCGTTTTTCGAATTTTTCGGCCTCTCGGTTCGCTGTCGGTCAACAGTTCGTAATGGCTGAACGCTCGTGAGGTGGCGAGAACCACCTCTTCGGGATTGTACGGCTTGTTGATGCAGAAAAAAGCCCCGGCCTTGAGTGCCTCAACCTGGCCGGTGCGATCATCGGCAGGAACACCGGTCAGGGTCACAACCTGAGGGTTGGCGTTCCGGATCTTTTTTAACAGCTCGATCCCCTTTTTCTGAGGCAGAAAAAGGTCCGTAAGAAGTACGCAGATTTCTTCATTGAGGGCAATCTCAAGGGCTTCAGCCGGGGTCTTTGCTTCCAGAACCAGACAGTCGCTTCTGTCACGCAACAGCACCGCAAGCTCTTCCCGCTTAGAGGGGTCGTCGCTTACCAGAAGAATGCTTCGTAGAGAGTCTTGCATCGTGGTTTATCCGTCAGATTAGTAGATGTCGGCTGAAATGCCTGGTAAACCCTCTTTCAAAATTGGCTGCGCAAGGCTAACAACGTTGTGACTAT
>JAUWLU010000192.1 GCA_030613545.1 Desulfuromonadales bacterium | reverse complement strand
ATCCAGATAAAAAAAATCCTGTATGCAACCGACCTTTCGGAAAGCGCTGTTCACGCCTTTTCCTATGCGGTCAGCCTTGCCAATATGTATGGCGCCGGCATCACGATCCTGCATGTGCTTGCTGAATTTCCCGGGGAAGAATTTATAGTGAACATGATCAGTACCGACACCTGGGAAGAGATCAAAAACCGACATTATTCCGAAGCCCGGGATCAGTTGATCGGTAAAAAAAGAGATCATGTCGTCCTAAAGGATGTTCTCGATGCATTTTCCGAAGAGACCAAAGCCGATGAAAAAAATCAGACTTTTATCACCGACGAAGTTTTAATCAAACACGGAACACCCGCTGAAGTTATAGCTGAAACCGCACAGGAACAAAATTGTGATCTCATAATCATGGGCACCCACGGTCACGGCACCTTCGCCGATGTCTTCATCGGTAGTACCGCCAAATGGGTAATCAAGCATTCCTCGATCCCGGTTCTGATTATTCGACTACCCTAAGCACTCCTTTTTATTTTAGATCAACTTTTAATACATTGCTATACTTCAGAGATGAGCTCTGAAGGGCGCCGGCCCGTCTTTTTATTTATAATATGAAGAATGCCAAGCATTATCAAAACAATAACGATGATACAGGTACACATGGCGTTGGCGCTGGCCGACCAACCGTCGTTGTCGAGCATGATGATTTCGATGGCGGCAAGGTGCACGGTGGCCGACACCAGGAATATCACCGCGCTGATGGTTGTCATGGAACGCATGAAAAAATAGATAAAATTCTGAACGAAAGCCACCCTCGACAGGGGAAAGATGATCTGGAAAAAGGTCCGGATGGTATCACCGCCGAGACTTATGGAGGCTTCTTCCACCGAGGGATCGATGTTACGCATGTTCGAGATGCTGGAAAGAATCCCCAGGGTAAAGTTGCAGATAACAATGTTGATCACCACGATCCATGGGGTCCCGTAGAAAAAATAATAGGGTTTATTGAACGCCAGAATAAACCCGAGACCCATGACAAGCCCCGGAATGGCGGCCGGCATGACCGATAGGAAATAGATGAACTGCCTGAAATAGGGCCGCCGGGTCTCCATAACGTAGGAGGCTACCAGGGTGATGAAAGAGCCGACGATGCCGACGACCAGCGATATCCACAGACTGGTCCAGATGGCCGAATAGCCGCCGATGGAGGGAAATGTATAATGGGACAGGGTCAGTGACCAGTCGTAGGGCCACACTTTGACGAATGATCCCATGATGACCGTGGCGAAAATGACAATGATGAAGAAGGCCACCAGGCTGCAGAAAGCGGTATACCCGTATTTCTTCAGGGGCCGCGAGGGCGGAATTTCCGGTTTGGCCGCTCCGCTGATCATGGAAAATGTCTTGCGTGAGATGTAGTAGTTGAGCATGAAAGCCCCCAGCGAGGGGACCAGCAGGATAATGCTGATGGTGGCACCCAGGTCAAAGCGATACAGGTTGGTAACCTGGGAGTAGATTTCGGTGGCCAGGACCGAATAGTTGCCGCCGATGACGACCGGGTTGCCGAAATCGGTGATGGTCAGGTTGAAGGTCAGCGCTGCGGAACTCAGGATACCGTATTTGGCGGACGGCAGGGTGATACGGGTGAACACCTTGAAGGGTGTCGCCCCGAGGCTCTCAGCAGCCTCGTCAAGCCGGATGTCAACGGCGGACAGGGTAGTGAACAGGATAACGAAGGCATGCGGAAGGCAATACAGCACCTCGGAGATAATGATACCCGTCGAGCCATAAATGTTCCAGTCCACCCCCAGCCAGTGGGCCGTGACAAGACCGTTGCGACCGAACAGGTAGATCAATGCCAGGGCCTGCACAATGGAAGGCGCCACCAGCGGCATCATGATGACATTTCTGAAAAAGGTTTTACCGGCCATGGTCGTACGGGTCATGGCGTAGGCAAAAAAGAACACTACAATAGTGACGATGATAGTGGTGACGATGGAGACATAAAGGCTGTGCCACAACGTTTTCATGGTGTAGGCGTTGGTGAAATATTTGACATAGTTTTCCAGCGTAAAAGTGGCAAATCCCACATCACCGCCCTTGAAAAAACTGAGGGTCAGGATCTTCCACAAAGGAAAGATCATGAAAAAAAGCAGAAGCAGGGCAATAAACAGCGTAACGGCAGGGACGACCACCTTGTCCACTTCCATCCGCCGTGATGAGATTTCATATTTCTTTTCGATGGCGCTCTCAACTGAATTCATTTTTTTATCCCAGTATTGTCTTTCCTGTTCCATCATTGCGATTGTTGCGCGGACGCTATATCAGTTTCCTGAAAAGCTCCGAATAGGTATTAAAAGCATCCGGCGGGAAATACAATCTGCAGGTGGCGCCGCTTTTAAGAGGAGCCTGGGCAAACACCTTCTCGGGAAGCTCCATGTGGATATCCTCCCCCTCGATGGGAAAGGTAACCCGCACGATGGGACCGAGAAAGGTGACCACGTCCACGGTTGCCTCGATGATGTTGGCCGGGTCATAGACCCCCTCCGGCTGATCAGGGTCGACGATCTGAATTTGCTCGGGGCGAATGGCCAGATAAACCGTATCGCCCTCTACCTGGTCGGGACTGTTGACGGTCAGTGCGTGGGAACCGAATAATATTGTTCCGTTTTTACGGGTGCAGGTCATGAAATTAGAGATGCCCACGAATTCGGCGATGAAACTGGTCCTGGGGTGCTTGTACACCTCCCGGGGATCACCGATCTGGCGAATCTGGCCGTCGCGCATAATGACAATGCGGTCCGCCATGGCCAGGGCGTCCTCCTGGTCGTGGGTGACATATATGAGGGTGATGCCCAAATCCTGCTGCAGTTTCTTGATGACAATACGCAGGCGTATCCTGATCTTGGCGTCCAGGGCGCTCAGCGGTTCGTCCAGCAGCAGCACATTCGGCTTGATGGCGATGGCGCGCCCCAGGCCTACACGCTGTTGCTGCCCGCCACTGAGTTGAGACGGGTAGTGGTCCCCCCAGGGACTCAGCCCCAACAGCTTCAGGATCTCATCCACCCGTTCATCGATCAGTTTCTGCGGCATCTTGCGCATTTTCAGGCCGAAAGCGGTGTTTTCCCGTACGGTCATGTTGGGAAACAGGGCGTAGGACTGAAAGACAATGCCAAAATCCCTTTTCTGGGGGATCACGTCGTTGATCATCTGGCCATCGTAAATGACATTGCCCGAGGTCACCTGTTCGAACCCCGTGATGAGCCGCAGCAGCGTTGTTTTGCCACACCCGCTGGGACCGAGAAAACAGATGAACTCTCCCGGTTCGATTTGCAAATTGACATCGTCCACCGCTACCAGTGAACCAAAGGTTTTTGTCACGTTTTCTAAAACCAGCGTTTTCGACATGGCGACTCCATACAGTGCTTAGGACTCGGTAAAAAATAACTTGGTATTTTATGCACCCCAAGGGCATTTGCTTCGCAGCACATCCCAGATTCTGGCCGGTTTTGGCCGTTCCTCAATCGCGAAATCCTCGAAATAGCTCACTATTCCTGTGGTTTCGCTCAATCGGATCGACCAGGTAAGCGCAGACTCCGAATCCAGTCTAAATCTGAGCGCCTAAAATACCAATTTATTTTTTACCGAGCCCTAAATGGGGGTAATCAAATCCGGCTGCAGGCTGGGAAAAGCATTCGGCAAATTGCCCGATTTTTGTCATAGATCTATACACAAAACAGGGTAAAATAAATATACAGTGTCATGGCCCCCTGTTGATGGGGCCATGACACTGTATGGTTTAACTAATGAATATTACCTTAAAAACATATTGGACCACACTTCCAGAATCTCGGTGCGGTTTTCTGCCTGCCACGGAAAATCCATGGGTGCCAGTTTGATGGTCGCAAGCTGCGGCAGATCCTTGGGACCAGGGATACCGGGATAGGTCACGCCCAGTTTGAACTTGGCGTAGCGTTCCATGGTACTCTTGCTGATAGCCCAGTCGAGAAATTTCTTGGCGGCGGCTTTGTTCTTGGCCCCCTTAAGGAGGGCATTGGCTTCCAGCTCGTAGGCATAACCTTCCTCAGGGATGACCATCTCAACAGGGAACCCTTTCTTCTTCAGGGAGGAGAAAACGAAGGCAAAGGAGCAGCCCACCGCATACTCACCGGCAGCGGTCAGCTTGCCCGGTTTGGAACCGCTCTTGATATACTGCCCCATGTTCTTGTCCAGTTTTTTCAGGAAAGCCCAGGCTTTGTTGTCTTTAATCGGGATGGTTTTGTAATCCGGGTCCAGGGTTTCAAGCAGGCTGGCGACCTGTAAAAAACCGGGTCCGGAGCTTGCCGGGTTGGGCATGATCAGCATG
>JAUWLU010000180.1 GCA_030613545.1 Desulfuromonadales bacterium | reverse complement strand
AGCAACCATGCAGATCTTTTCGCGGATCAACCGCAATATTCGCTCGTTGCGCCGCTATCGTCAGGTGCTCGGCGTTCTCATCAAGTACGGCTTCGGCCACATCGTTGAACAGCTCAACATCCACCACTACCTGCGCCGCGGAAAACGGCTCGGCAGCGCCGGCAAAGAGATCGAACGCCTGACAGCTCCGCAACGACTGCGGCTGGCCCTCGAAGAGCTGGGGCCGACCTTTATCAAACTCGGCCAGCTGCTTTCCACCCGTCCCGACATTCTGTCGGCGGAATACACTCGAGAGCTAGGCAAACTGCAGGACAAGGTGCCGATGGTGCCGGCCACCGCCATCAGAGAGGTGATCGAGGCCGAATTCAACCGGCCGGTCGAGGCTCTGTATGCCGAATTCTCCTTCGCCCCGCTGGCCGCCGCCTCCATCGCCCAGGTCCATCGCGGCCGGCTGCACAGCGGTGAAGAGGTGGTCATCAAGGTGCGACGGCCGAATATCGCCGGGGTCATCGAGACGGACATCGATATTCTGCAGGGTCTGGCCTATCTGGTCGAACGCCACCTGGCGAGCGGCACGATCTTCAATCCGGTGGCGCTGGTGAAGGAATTTCGCCGCACTATTGAGCGGGAGATGAACTTTAACCGGGAACGACACACCATCGATCGGTTTCGGGAAAACTTTTTTCAAGCGACCACGGTCTACGTTCCGCAAACCTATCCGGATTATTGCGGAGAAACGGTCCTGACCCTGGAATATGTAGATGGAATCAAGGTGTCGGACTTCGACCGGCTGCGCGAGGACGGTTATGACCTCAAGGCCATCGCCTCTAACGGCGCCGACGCCATTCTGCAGCAGATCCTGGTGTACGGCCTGTTTCACGGCGATCCCCATCCCGGCAACATCTTTATCCTGCCGAATAACGTAGTCTGCTTTATCGACTACGGTATGATCGGGCGCCTCGATCAGGAACTGATATACCGCCTCGCCGATCTGCTGACCGCGGTGCTGCAAAGAGATGTCGAACGGCTGGTGGCAATCCTTCTCTATTCCGGTGATTTAACGGAGGAGATTCACCGCCCCGAATTGAAAAAAGCGGTCAGCGATTTTGTCGACGACTATTACGAGGTACCGCTGCAGGAGATACGAGCCGGCCGGTTACTTATCGAATTCGTCGAAATCCTGATCCAGTTCCGCATCCCCTTTTCTCCCGACCTGATGCTGCTGGCCAAGACCCTGATCGTCATGGAGGGTATCGGTCGGCAACTCGATCCGGATTTCAACATGGTGGTCCACCTCAAGCCCTTCATGAGCCGTCTGTTGCAGGAAAAGGCCAGCCCTGCCAATCTGGGTCGAGAGGGGATGCGGCTGCTGCAGTCCTACGGCGCACTGCTAAAAGCCCTGCCGGACGACCTCAAGGAACTGATCACTCGCATCAACCGCAACAAATTCAAGATCGACCTGGAACACCGTGGTCTCGAACGACTCATCACCGATGTCGACAAATCGAGCAACCGCCTTTCTTTCAGCCTGCTCATCGCCGCTCTGATCATCGGCTCATCCATCGTTATGCAGACCGACAAGGGGCCGTTGCTATTCGGCTTTCCGGCCCTCGGCATTCTGGGCTACTCCACCGCAGCGGTGCTCGGCTTATGGTTGGCCATCGGCATTTTGCGATCCGGGCGCCTGTGACCAAGTGTGTTGAAAAAAGCACACGCCACCTGCCTAAATAGCCACACTGGCCTTCATTCTGCCGTCATCCCTTCCGACAGAGTTCAACAATTCCCGGACATTACAGACTCATTCAAGACTGGCAAGTTCTTTGCATAAGCTCAAAGCACATGACTATGGCATCTCGTATTTAATTTGAGGGAGGACACCCTTTTATCATGATTTATCAAACGACCCTGCAGCAGCCCGTCAAGATCTCCGGCATCGGCCTTCACTCCGGGCAGGAGATCACCATGTCCCTGCGTCCCGCCGAAGCGGGCACCGGCATCGTTTTTCATCGCAGCGAAGGCGATCGGACCGTGACCATCGAAGCGTGCTCCGCCCATGTGGTCGATACCCGCATGGCGACCGTCATCGGCAAAGGCGGCCTGTCCGTTTCGACCATCGAACATTTGATGGCAGCCCTCTCGGCCTGCGGCATCGACAATCTGCACATCGACATCGACGGGCCGGAAGTTCCGATCATGGACGGCAGCGCCGCCCCCTTTATGGCCCTGTTGCAGGACTGCGGCACGCGCCAGCTGACCGCTAACCGCAAATACCTGGCGATCCGCAAACCGATCACCGTGGTCGATGGAGAAAAACGCGTCACCCTGATTCCTTCGCGGTTCTTCCGCATCTCCTACGATATCGCCTTTGACCACCCCTGCATCTCTCTGCAACACCGCTCGGTCAAGGTTTCGCAGAGTCTGTTTGCAAAAGATTTGGCCCCCGCTCGCACCTTCGGCTTTCTGCACGAGGTGGAGTATCTCAAGGCCAACGGCCTGGCCCGTGGCGGCTCGCTGGAAAATGCTGTGGTCATCGGTGAAGATCGCATTCTCAACCCCGAGGGGTTGCGCTTCAACGACGAATTTGTCCGTCACAAGATCCTCGATGCCATCGGCGATTTCAGCCTGGTGGGTTATCCGATCCTCGGCCACATCAAGGCCTACAAGGCCGGACACGACATTAACCATCAGACGGTGGAAAAGATCCTCGCTTCTCCCGACTGCTGGCAGCTGGTGGAACTGGGTGAAAGCCCGCAGAAAAAGTCCCGGGCCGTGGCCGGCCAGCGATCCTTTGCGCCCGACATGGCCTTCTCTTAAGGTCGAATCATCGATCAGCAAAAAAGCAGCCTTTGGGCTGCTTTTTTTTTGCCTGCAGCAGCCAGCGATAGAACTTGCAATCGTGGCAATATTTGTCCTAGAATTGGCTATTTACTCATTCCAAGAGTGTCATGAAACCTACAATCGATAGCCCTCCAAAAAGAAATCAAGAACAACGCAAACGCCGCCGCGAATGGTTGATTGCCGGCCTGGTCACGGTGCTGGTGGTGCTGCTGGGGCGGTACGAACACGAGCTGTTCGAAATCTCCGCTCAGTTGCCCCTCTCCCAAAGCATTCTGGTCCTGGCCCTGATCAACATCAATATTCTGCTGATCATCCTGATTCTGTTTCTGGTCTTTCGCAACCTGTTCAAGCTGTTGCTGGAGCGACGTCGACAACTTCCCGGTGCGCGGCTGCGCACCAAGCTGGTGGTGGCCTTTGTCTCCTTCTCCCTGGTGCCGACCATGCTGCTGTTTTTTGTCGCGGCCGGCATCATCTCCAGCACCATTGAAAACTGGTTCAATGCCGAAATAGAAACGTCCCTCGAAGAATCCCTGGCCGTCGCTCAGACCTACTATAAGAATTCCGCCACCAATGCCCTCTATTACGCTGATCAGATTGCCCGCATCGTCAAAGAGCAGAAACTGCTCAACGAAACCAATCTGCCGAATCTGGCGGCATTGATCGAGCAGAAACAGCAGGAGTACAACCTCGGGGTGGTCGAGGTGTTTTCCGCAACCCACGAAGAGCTGGTCCGTGCCTCCAACCCGCAGATACCGGCCGCCGACTTCACCGACCCCGACTCGGAAACCATTCGCGAGGCCCTGCAGGGAAACCGCTTCACCCGCATCACGCCCATGGGCAAGGCCGACCTGATCCGCGGCATCGTCCCGGTCTTTTCCAATTGGAACCCCAACGACGTGGTCGGCGTGGTGGTGGTCAACTACTACGTTCCCTATTCACTGGTCAGCAAAATGAAGGAGATCTCCTCCTCTTTTGAACAATACAAGGACACCAAGCTGCTTAAAGGAAAGATTCAGAAGGGTTACGTGCTGGTGCTGCTGCTCATTGCCCTGGTCATCATCTTTCTTGCGACCTGGTTCGGTTTTCATCTGGCTCGTGGCATCACGGTACCGATTCAGGAACTGGCCCTGGCCAGCAACCGGGTAGCCGAGGGTGACCTCGATGTGCAGATCGCCATTCAAAGCGACGACGAAATCGCCCTGCTGGTCGAAGCCTTCAACAAGATGACCGCCGATTTGCGCAGAGGGCAGGAGAGCATTCGTCAGGCCAACCGCGAATTGCAGGTGTCCAACCTCGAACTGGAACAGCGCCGGCGCTACATGGAGATCATCCTTAAAAACGTTACCGCCGGAGTCATCTCCGTCGATCGGCGGGGCAATCTGACCACTATCAACAAATCGGCGGAAAAGCTTCTTAGAATCCACACCGGCAAGGTTCTGGGCAAGAACTTTCGCGAAGTCATCAAGACCGAGCATCTGCCCCTGATCAAGGAGTTGCGTATCCTATTGGCCGAATCGGGTAAGGATTCGATTCGCAAACAGGTGACCGTCGATCTGCCCGACACTAAACTGACCCTGCTGGTCAATCTTACTACCCTGCGGGACGAAAACGGCGAGTTCATGGGTACGGTGGTAGTATTTGACGATCTAACGGAACTGATTCGCGCCCAGCGCATGGCCGCCTGGCGGGAGGTTGCACGACGCATCGCTCACGAAATCAAGAACCCCCTGACCCCCATTCAACTGTCCGCCCAGCGTCTGAGACGCCGTTA
>JAUWLU010000119.1 GCA_030613545.1 Desulfuromonadales bacterium | reverse complement strand
ATCGTTCTGCCGCTTCTTCAGCGACTCATCGATTCCGGCCAGAGCTTTCTCCCGCCACTGCTCCAGGCGGTAGATTTCGATTTTCAGTTCGCGGGACAGGGCCTCAAGGGATTCGCCACGCAGCATGCGCAGCACGCCTTCACGCTTGCGGGCAGCACTCCAGCGCTGTCCTTCGGCCAAACGCCCAGTGACGGTTTCGTTCTTGTTCTTTGTAGTCATGTTCAATCTCCTTGGACACGGGGACTTTACCCCAAATCAGTGTCCAAGAAAACCGGTGCCGCCTCAGGTAGAGAGAGCTACGTGAAACACCTATCTCGTTAGCTAAAGATACCGGACTCGGCCCATCAGGGTCGGTCATCTTCTGAATCATCAGGGCACCAAAGGCAGGGGAATATCTCATTGGCATGGGTGTCCTCTCCTCGTATGTTAATTTGAGGTGACAACTATCCTGACACAGGGGGGTATGAACCCTGACATATATGAAAAGCCCGCCCGGTTCGCCAGGCGGGCTTTTCATATTCAAGAAGTGGTGCAATCCGAGACACCCAACGGCGCCCGTCTCTGCTGGGGACATGTTGTAACCGGCCCGACTTAAATCGTCAGCGAACTTATTACTGATATCCTCTAAAGAAAGACTTCCGGCGCTTTTGGCGTGCTGCAATTCTTTTGCAGTATCGCTCGCCTTTCCTCAATCCGCGGATGGTTGAAGGGGCGGGCCTCAACCTCACATGCCTTGACGCAGGCGCAGCACATGATGCAGTTGTCGGCGTGTGTTGTGACCGAGTCGGACACAGTGATAACGCCCGCAGGGCAAACCGCTGCGCATTTTCCGCAGAGAGTGCATTTTTCGCTGTCTGTTTCTGGCGCTACTCCACCAATTTGCACACGCTCTTTGTAGGGCACATTGCCGTCGATCTCTGGGTTGTCAAAAGCGTTGCGCTCAATTTTCGCTGCAACCTGTTTCCCGAACTGTACGGCCAGTTTCAAATCCTCGGCGTTGGGTCTGCCAGCGGCGATGGGGCGCGCTGGGGTGGAGCAGGAGTGTTCGCCGATAAAGGCTCCGGCAGCAATAACATTGAACCCCTTTGCGACAGATACATCGCAAAGTTCGACTAGGGCATCTTCGAACTCGCGGTTGCCATAGAGAGCGACAAGAACGGCAGGCACGCCCTTTGAGGTGATTGCTTGCAGGCGTTGCAGGCAAAGCTCCGGCACGCGACCAGCATAAACCGGGATGCCAATAATCGCCACGCCGTCGGTCAGGACGGTTTCGAAGCTGGAGTCCGGCAACGTCACGTCGTAGTGGATGACGTTCTTTGCACCAAGGCCCTGGGCGATGCTTGCGGATATTTTTTTGGTGGTCCCAGTTGGGGAAAAATAGATGAGATGAGCCGTTCGCATCATTTGTGCCTCCTGCTGCCTGTTTTGGTTCCTGGATTCAATTCGTAAGTGCAACTTTGCACGGGTAGTTTAAGTGAGCAAGCTGCGGCAGCATCTGTGTCACCTAGACTGGCCGGTCAAAGGAGCACAGATGAAACGCTACACGCAGCTTACCCAATGTGAACATGAAGACGTGACCCTAGATTCCCCCGATCCGCCACAGTCCCTACTGTGGGGTTTCCCTTGTTGAATTTTTACAACAAGCTCTTTTTCGCTTCGTCAATGTCGAAACCATAGGTTTCTGTGACGAAGTTGAGATCTTTATCACCTCGTCCGCTAAGGTTAATTAGAATGCTTCCGTGTTTCATCTCTTTGGCGAGTTTCATGGAATAGGCGACGGCATGTGCACTTTCAAGAGCCGGAATAATACCTTCGACGCGGCTCAATGTATAAAACGCATCGAGAGTTTCCACGTCATTGGCCATTTCATAGCTGATACGTCCATCGTCCTTAAGAAGGCAGTGCTCCGGGCCTACGCCAGGGTAATCGAGTCCACTGGCGATGGAATATACCGGAGCCGGATCGCCATTCTCGTCCTGGAGCAGGTAGCATTTGAAGCCATGGATGAGTCCTGGCTTTCCGAAGGCCGCAGTGGCCGCGTGGTCGCCCAGATTAAGAGAGCGTCCACCGGGTTCAACGCCGATGAGCTTGACGGGATCGTTGATGAAGCCCGAGAAAATTCCCAAGGCATTACTTCCACCACCCACACATGCGCATACCACGTCCGGTAAACTGCCGGTCATTTCCAGAAATTGCGCTCGAGATTCGATGCCGACAACGGTTTGGAAATCACGCACCATCATGGGGAAGGGGTGGGGGCCAACCACCGAACCGATACAATAGATCGAATTGATGGGGTCCTTCAAGTAGGCTTGAAAAGCAGAATCAACGGCTTCTTTGAGTGTTTTGAGCCCGAAAGAAACGGGAACCACTTTGGCTCCAAGCAGCTTCATACGGATGACATTGGGTGCTTCTTTTAGAATATCGATTTCGCCCATATGAATTTCGCATTCAAGGCCGAAGTAGGCGGCTGCGGTTGCCAATGCAACGCCATGTTGTCCCGCGCCGGTTTCTGCGATTAATTTCTTTTTCCCCATATATTTGGCCAGCAGGCCCTCTCCCATGCAATGGTTGAGCTTGTGAGCGCCGGTATGGTTTAGATCTTCGCGTTTAAGGTAGATCTGGCTGCCTCCGCACATTTCCGATAGGCGGTCTGCGTGGTACACAGGGGTTGGCCGTCCCTGGTAGTGTTTCCGGATGGAGCGCAGTTCTTCTATAAAACGATGTGTTTTGCTTATCGTGAGGTAGGCTTCCGCGATTTTACCCATTTCCTCCTGCAGTTCTGGTGGAATATAGCATCCTCCGTATTCGCCGAAGTGTCCGGTAGAATCGGGATATTGATGTGGGTAGCGAGAGTAGTCTTTTGCCATGGTATGTTCCTTCCTGTTTACGGTTGTCTGAATTAAACAATGAACTAGATAATCATTATTTTGTTCAATATAATGTTTAGTCGATGACAACTATTAGACTTAATGATGACTAGAATTTCTTAATTCTATCTCACGGATAAAGGCTCCTCGCTATTTCAAGCTACCCACTTGAAATAGCGAGGAGCCTTTTTTTCTGTTGCACTTCGTAATTGAAGTGATTCAACATTCATCCATTTCTTCTCTTAAAAGTACCAATGTAAAATGACTTCCCTGTCTCTAGCGTAATTTCGTGCCGGTCTACTTCTTCTAATCCAGCATCGGTGCCAAAATCCCTAAAACGCTCTGGAGCGACAAGTTCTACTATCGTATTTAAAGTTTTCAGACTTGCATAAGGACTTTGTGACACTTCTGACATATTCTCTGATGGTAGCTGAAGGACAACAATCAAGGTAGCATTAATGCGCAACCATTTGACAATGTTATTTAGTAATGCGCGTGGCTCAAGAAATTCAAAAATAAGCCCAGCAAAAATCAGAGAATAATTTTGTTCAGGCAAGCAACACTCTTTCAAATCATCCACAACGACCCGAAGACCATTAATGCGATCCTTGTATCGTCGTTCAAGGATTTCTAAGTACTCAGGATTGATATCTACAACTGTCAGTTCTTGCGTATCATCATTGTTGACGTATTCCAGGCCATTTCCTGTAGCACATCCAAGAAAAGCAACGCTACTGCAATCATGCTTTTCCAAGGCTTCCTTGAAGATTGTACCCAAGAATGGAAGTTGATTCACTTCCGGGCAACTCATGTGCCCTTCATAATCAACGGCTGATATATTTAACCACGGATTGCTCATAATTATTTTCTTCTTTTGTTAAGTGCACGCCGGGTGAATTCCGAGGACACAATACCTAGTTTTGATGGCGTCACAAAAAGTCCGTCCTTGTGCGTTGCAGCGTTTTTTCAGGACTTCGACATACCATATGTATGCCTTCACCTCTGAAAAATCACTACGCCTTGTAGGTCGAAATTTTTACTTAACCATCTCATGACTTTTTGCGAAAGCTTCAAGGAAGGCTTGCATGGAAAAAATCGCCTCGGTATCAGCCGCCTGTCTGCTCGGCCGTAATGTTCGCTATGACGGCGGCCATCAACCCGATCGTTTTCTGCGCGACACCCTGGGCCATTTCGTGGAGTACGTACCGGTCTGTCCCGAGGTGGAGATGGGGTTACCGATCCCGCGCGATACGCTGCGGTTGGTGGGTGAGCCGGATGCGCTGTGCCTGGTGTTTCACCGGGCGCCTGACCGAACTGGAGAGGGACGATCTGAGCGGCTTCATCTTCAAGAGCCGTTCGCCGAGTTGTTTGACCGTTACCAGCGGCTGCTGATGAAGGTCGTCCGGCTGCCGGCCACGTCCGCCAAGCACGTCAACGTACTGCAGCACGCTCTCGGTTACTTCAAGCGGCAGCTTTCTCCCGACGAAAAGCAGGAGTTGCTGGAAATCATCGAGCAATACAGGCAGAAGCAAAGCCCCGTCGGAGGGACGGAAACTGGCATCTGCCGGGTAAGGCAAAAGGACGTGAGGGTTGGAGGCTTGCCCCGATAGCGAACAGGGCAGGGTTTGGCAGAAAGGGGGTGTCAGCGATTTCTGCCGCCACCACGACCGCCGCCCATGCCGCCACCACGACCGCTGCCACCGCTGCCCATGCCGAAGTGGCTTGGCACATTGGGCGTGCTGGCCTTGGCCAGGCGGCCGGACTTGTAGGCTTCGGCCGCCTGGCGAGCTGTCCCGGTGACGCCCGTGATGACCTGGATGCCGGCTGCGCCGAAGCTACGAAAGGCGTTCGGTCCGCAGTTGCCGGTCAGCACCACGGTGACACCCCGCTCCGCCATGAATTGGGCCGATTGAATCCCCGCTCCGCTGCCGAGTTCGATATGGGGGTTGGGCAGCGCTTCACAGGCCAGGGTGTCCGGGTCGATAATCAGAAAGAAGGGACAACGACCGAACCGCGGATCGACCGCGTCATCGAGGGTTTGTCCTTGCGAGGTTACTGCGATTTTCATGAGGTTGCTCCTTTGGTCAAAGTTCCTGTTTGAAACAGTTCCAGCACCCGCTCCATGTCGTACACCCCGGACACGGTCGGTTCCGTGACGATCAGGATGCGATCCGCGCCGCTGAGAGAGGCGATGACCGGGCAGCCGGTGCCGTCCGGACAGAGAAGTTGATACAGCCCGCAGCCCCCGCAAGCCAAGAAATCGACGCGCAAGTTCGGTTGATCGGGTGCGGCGGATGCTTCGGCGGTGTGAATGGCCGCAAAGTGACAGGCCTCGGAACATCATCCGCGTTTTCCAGGCGGTCGGCTCCGATATTCACGAGTTGGCGCGTTCCGGAGCTTTTTCGGCGGCGCGGTAATAAATTTCCCCGTTGCGTTGTTCGGCCTGGACCCTGGCCTCGCGCACCAGCCGGCCGAGGTATTTGGCCACCTCGTTGGGGTGCAGGCCGAAAACCCCGGTGATCTGCCCGGCCGTGCAGGGGCGGCGCTGCAACATGGCGTAGATGCTCTCCAGATTGGCGGCGAAGGTTCTGTCGCCGGTGCGGTCGAATTCGGCGATCACCTCCGCCGCCGGCTCAAACAGCAAAGCCAGTTCCTGCATTTGCCGCTGGGACAGGGGGCTGGCGAATTCTTCCGCCGGCGGCCGCACGGCGGTGTTGAGCTGGATACGATCCGGGGCAACCGTGGCGGCCAGGGCGGCGATCTTGCGCACGTCGGCCGGGGTGGCGTTCATGCCGCCCAGCAGAAAAACCTCCAGCCAGAGCTGGCCCGCGAATTCGTCGCGGAAGGTTTGCAGGCCGGTCAGGACATCGGCGAAGCGCAACTGCGGGTGGGGGCGGTTGACCCAGCCGAAAGAGGCCTGGTTCCAGACGCTCAGGGAAGCCTTGACCACATCGGCGCAGGCGGCCGCCGCCCGCACCTCCGGCTGATGGAGCAGGGTGCCGTTGGTCAGCAGTACGGCCGGGATGTCGCTGCGCTCGTGAATGAATTGCAGCACCGTTCCGAAGTCGCTGTGCAGGGTCGGTTCACCGGAGCCGGCCAGACTGATGTAATCGGCCTGCCCACCGCCGTCCAGCCAGTCCTGCAGTTCCGCCAGTACGTCCGCCGTCGGCACGTAGGCGCGCCGTTCCAGGGTGGTTTGCGGAGTACGGCCTAACTGGCAGAAGACGCAGTTCAAAGAGCAGGTTTTGCGCGGGGTCAGGTCGACTCCCAGGGAACGCCCGAAGCGGCGCGAGGGCACGGGTCCGAACAGATAACGGTAGTTTTTCATGGTTTCTTTCCTGACATGTGGTGGTCATTGCCGGAGATTGCGGTGACCAGGGGGCCCTCCAGAAAGGCGCTCAACGCCGCTTCCGCCCGCCCGGCGACATCGGGCAAAACGCGAATGCCGTGAGCCTGCGGCAGGGCCGCCTGCAGTTGTGAAACGGCGCCGCAGTTGATGGCAACGAAGGGTTTGTTGCGGCGCGGGCTCAGGTAGTGCGGGGCGCGCGCCAGCAGTTCCTTGCAAAGCTGTTCCACCTGGTTCATGTCGCGAAAGGTTTCCACACCGCCCACTACCGTGTCGTACTCATTTTTCAGCAGCGATGTGACCACCACCAGCGGAACGCGGCGCTGACGGCGATTGACGATGTAGGTAGAGGTGTCGACAAAGAATTTGCCCTGCTTCATGGTGCGTCGCAGGGCGCAGTCCGATTCGCACCTGTTGGAGCGAAAGACCTCCCAGCAGTGTTTGCCGATGGCCTCGTGGCGGGGAATGCCGGTGATGTTCTCGGCGGCGCGATTGAAGGAGGTGATGCGCCACTTGCGGCCCACGG
>JAUWLU010000286.1 GCA_030613545.1 Desulfuromonadales bacterium | reverse complement strand
TCCTTATCTCTATTCGGCCGTTACCGGTTCATGTCCGAAAGACCCTTCAAGTCCGCCCTGTATGGTTTCCGGAGTATCCTGATTGAAACCGTGACTGCTCAGGGCGTTCATATCGGCCAGAGACCTGCGCCCTTCGAGACGGCCTTCCAGGTAGAATTCGTAGCGGTTGGGAATCTGCATGGTCTCACCCGGGAACTTGATGGACCCTTCCTGGTTGGCCTTCACCAGGTGCGGTGTTACGGCGATCATCAGGTCGGTCTTGTTCTGCTGATAGCTGGTGCTGCGGAACAGGGCGCCGATGATCGGCAGGTCGCCGAGACCGGGAATTTTGGACACCGTTTCATTCAAATTTTCCTGCAGCAGCCCGGCCAGGGCCAGGGTCTGGCCGTCGTAGCGCTGCACGGTGCTTTCGAGTTTGCGGGTGATGAGGTTGGGCACGCTGAACGCGACCCCCTCGAGGAAGGTCGGGATGCGGCTGCTTGAGGCGATCTCGCTCACCGAGGGGGCGACCCGCAGGCTGATCTTGCCGTTGCTCATCACGACCGGGGTGAAGCGCAGGGCGACGCCGAACTCGCGGTATTCGATGGTGATGCCGCGATCACCATCGGATACCGGAATGGCGAACTCGCCGCCGGCCAGGAAACTGGCTTCCTGACCGCTCTGGGTGACCAGGCGAGGTTCGGCCAGCAGCCGGGCCAGGCCTTCGGTCTCGAGAAATGTCAGGGCAGTGGTGAAGTCGCTGATGTTGATGAAGATGTTGGCCGGATTATCGGCGAAATTTGCAAAGTTGAGGAGCAGGCTGCCGGCACTGGCACCGGTGGCGCTGCCATCCGCGCCGACCCCGAGGTCGCCGACGCCGCCTGCAACGGAATGGCTGTCGCTGATGCCGTCGAAGCCGAAGGCGGCCTGCAGCTCACGTCCAGAGGATCTGGAGACTTCGGCGAACTTGACCTCCAGCAGGACCTGCTGGATGCCGCCGACGCTCATCAGGTTGGTGATGCCGTCGCCCGACTTGCCGGTACCTTCCTCGCTGCGTTCTCCCTCGGCCTTGGGCGGCAGGAAGGTGCGCGCCAGGCGCAAAACCTGTTCCATGACCTCGGGGCCTGAAACTGTGCCGGACAAAACGATGCCCGATTCCGACGAGTGGACCTTAATGTCCTGGGTCGGGTAGAGCTGGTGCAGCTTTTGCTTCAGGGGGGTGACGTCGAGAGAGACGTTAACATCGATGATCGCTCGGACTTCCCGCTTGTAGTCGTCCCAGATCGTGATCCGAGAATATCCGATCTTTTTGCCCAGGTTGTAGACGTTGATGAGATCGGCCTTCAGGGGCCGGGCGCCAATGATGTCCTGGTTGGAGATCAGGATCTTCATCTTGCGGCTTGGCTCACGGATCTCTACCAGCTCGGAGCCGCCGATATTGACGTCCAGTGTGAGGCGCTCAATTTCGGCAGCAAAGAGCGGGGCCGCGCACAATAACAGTACCAATACCGCTGCCAGCCCCATTGGCGTTGCAAGTAAGCGACGTCTTTTCATAATGACCTCCTGATGTGTAAAACCGCGATCGGCAATTGCAGCAGCTTAAGGTTGCGCCTTGAATTTATATTTTTCCGGAGCCCTTTCTCCGCGAATAATTTCTACTTCAAAGGGCGGCGGGGTATAGACCCGGGGGCGGACCCTGCGAACCCGCCTCACCACTTTGGGCTTCGGTTTAACTTCCTTTTCGTCCAGAGGGTTGCGCAGCACCAGTCGAATAGGTGCCTGGTTGGTTTGCAATGTCAGTTTGCGTGCTTCTTCAGGTGTCAACTCGAGAGTGACGGTGCGCACTACCTTCGCTTTGCCTTCTTCGATGAAGGTTTCTTGTGCGATGGCCAGAACCTCTACTTTTTCAAGTAGAGTTTTTGCCTTTTTTGTTTTTTTCCCCTCTATGGCAATAACATCGACAAAGGTGTTGGGCAGGATAAAACCGCCAACGCCGGTCACCTCGTTGACCTGAATGGCCATGGCGCGCATGCCCGGCTTGATGACCGCCACCAGACCGGCTCCGGACCCGGGGGCGGCCAGCTCAGCATCGCGTATCGGATTGCCGGCGACCAGTTTGGTCACGGTGACCCGGTCTTGGATGTCGGCAATGTTTTCGAAGGCCCCTTTGGGGACGTTGGCTCGCGGCCACTTCGACAGGGTCAGGTTCTCCGTGGTCAATCGTGACCCTACGCTCAGGTCGGTAGCGGCGACTACGATTTCGGCCAAGGGGACGCTTCCACCGCTGCGTTCTACCGCGACCGTCGGATTCTGGGCGGATAGCCATTTGTTAACCAGAATCACGGCCACCACGCCGAACAGAATGGCCAGCCCTAAAGCGATAATGGTGCCATACTTTTTCATGCAAACCTCCTCTACGCATATGCCGATAAGGGTGCCAAATAAAGACTTCTCAACACTTCTGTAAAATATTTTTGTTGTTTATAAAAAATTGCGCCTCATTCTGTAGATCAGGCCCAAATTGTGATTAAAGTCATGCTTCCAGCAGTTTTAGCAGTCCGCCCCAGGAAATGTAGGCGTAATAACCAAACGCAATGGCCGCTGCATAGGGAAAGCGAAGGGTCTGTCCGGGTTGTCCCGCATCGCTTCTGGCGGGCAGCAGGCCAGCGCGCAGGGCGCGCATCCAAATAATGCAGTTCTGGCGTAATTGCGGCACGAAGAGG
>JAUWLU010000009.1 GCA_030613545.1 Desulfuromonadales bacterium | reverse complement strand
ACGGAGTGATTGAAAACCAATTCAGATTGTAAAGCGGAATGGAATAAACCCAATGAATCGTAGCGAAGTGGAGCAGTTTCTCGCCCGAATCGGCGCCGTGCGGGCGTTGGTGGTCGGCGCTCTGATGCTTGATGAATATCTGTGGGGCAAGACCGAGCGCATCAGCCCCGAGGCGCCTGTCCAGGTAGTCGATATTACCAGCGAAGATTTGCGCCTGGGCGGTGCCGGCAACGTGATCAACAATCTGGTAACCCTCGGTTGCCGGGTTCATGTCGCCAGCGTGCTCGGCAACGGCCAGGATGGCGACCTGGTGCGCAGCATGCTGGAAAAAATTCAGGTCGACACGACCGGGCTGCTGTTTGATCCGCAGCGCAAGACCAGCCGCAAAACCCGTATTCTGGCCAGCCATCAGCAGATGATGCGCTTTGACCGGGAGAGCCGGGAGCCGATCTCCGCCGAGCAGGAGCAGGCGCTGGCCGCTTATGTCAGAGAGCAGGCGGCCCGGTTCGATGTGATTCTGATTTCGGATTACCTCAAAGGGGTGCTGACCGAAGGGTTGCTGCAGCAGATCATTCGTATCGGCAAGGAGCAGGGACTGCCGGTGGTTATCGATCCCAAGGGCAGCGATTACCGGAAGTATCGTGGTGCGACCCTGCTGACCCCCAATCGCAGGGAGACCGAAGTGGCCTCTCGGGTGGCCATCACAGATCAGGCCAGCCTGCGTCAGGCAGGCCAGGCCCTGTTGAAGAATCTGGAACTGGAAACCCTGGTGGTGCCCCGCAGCGAAGAAGGGATCAGCATCTTTTTTCAGGACGGTCAAGAGGTGCATTTACCGACGGAAGCGCAAGAGGTGTACGACGTGACCGGCGCCGGCGACACGGTGCTGTCACTGATCGGGGTTGGCCTGGCCTGCGGATTGCCCATCGAGGATGCCGCGCGCATGGCCAACCTGGCGGCCGGCATTGCGGTCAGCAAGGTCGGTACCTCGACGGTCAGTGTCGACGAGATTCGCGAAGTTTTTTCCCATCAGTTCCTCGAAGGGGATGCCAAGATCAAGCGTCGCGAACGGTTGCAGCAAATTCTCGAAACGGAACGGCAACGGGGCAAGACCATCGTGTTTACCAATGGCTGCTTCGATCTGCTCCATGTCGGCCATGTCAAGTATCTGCAGCAGGCTCGGCGACAGGGCGATCTGTTGGTATTGGGACTCAATTCGGACGCCTCGATTCGCCGCCTCAAGGGCCCCAACCGTCCGTTGATCGGCGAACAGGAGCGGGCACATATCCTGGCCGCGTTGACCTGTATCGACTACCTGGTGATCTTCGATGAAGACACGCCCCTGGAGCTGATCGGCATGTTGCGGCCCGATATTCTGGTCAAGGGCGGCGATTACACGCCTGAGACGGTGGTTGGCCGAGATCTGGTGGAAAGCTACGGCGGCCGGGTGGCGCTGATCGACCTGGTGGACGGCCGCTCCACGACCAATATTATCGAGCGGATTCTCGATCGCTATGAGCAGGATTGATTCAGCCGGTCGGCCGGCGGTCTTTCTCGATCGAGACGGTACGATCAATGAGGAGAAGAACTACCTGCATCGTATCGAGGATTTTCGGTTCATTGCCGGAGCACCCGAGGCCATTAAACAGCTCAACCGGGCCGGCTATCTGGTGCTGGTGGTGACCAATCAGTCCGGAGTGGCTCGCGGCTATTTCTCCCTGGCGGACGTCGAGGCTCTGCATCACCATCTGGCCCAGCGTCTGGCCGAAGCCGGAGCCCATGTCGATGGCTTCTATGTTTGCCCTCATCATCCTACGGCCGGCTACGGTGAGTGGCGAAGTGTCTGCTCCTGTCGCAAGGGAGAGCCGGGTCTGTTGTTGCAGGCTGCCAGGGAACATGGCATCGACCTGTCCCGGTCCTATATGGTCGGCGATAAACAGGCCGATATCGAGGCGGGGGAAAGGGCCGGCTGTTCATCGTTACTGGTCCTTACCGGCTATGGTAAAGAGACAGCGCAATCTGTGGCGTCAAAGCGGGCGAAAAGGTTTGCCGACCTGAAACAGGCGGCCGACTATATCTGTCGTCGGCCGTTTTGAAGACGCCCAATATTTGATGGCGTCGCAAAAAGTCCACCCTACTGCGTTGCAGCGCTTTTTCAGGACTTCGGCATACCATATGTATGCCTTCACCCCTGAAAAACCACTACGCCTTGTAGGTCGAAATTTTTGCTTAGCCATCTCATGACTTTTTGCGAAAGCATTAATATTTAACCGGACAAAGGATTATCCATGATTAAAAGCATGACCGGCTATGGCAAGGGCCAGGCCTCACGCAACGATATCTCCCTCACCGTGGAAGTTAAATCGGTCAATCATCGCTATGGCGATGTCACTGTCAAGGTGCCCCGTACCCTGATGGTCCTGGAAGGGGAGGTGCGCAAACAGGTCGGGGCACGGCTCAAACGGGGGCGCATCGATGTCTATGTCAACCTCGATTTCGCCTCCGATGCCGACAAGGTGCCGGTACTCAACCGCGCTCTGGCGGATAATTATCTGCAGTTGCTTGAAGGCATGGAGCGTACCTTCGAATTGACCGGTGGGGTCAGCGTGCAGTTGCTGGCAGCGCAAAAGGATGTGATTACCCTCAAGGAGGCCGAGCCGGCCGTGGAGGATGTGCGCCACTGCCTGGAGGCCGCACTCGACAAAGCCCTGTCTGCTGTTGAGGGCATGCGCCTGGCAGAAGGGACGGCAACCCGGCAGGATATGGACGAGCGCTTCACAACCCTGGAGAGCCTGCTGACCGGGGCGGCCCAGAGGGCGCCGCTGATTCCGCAGGAATGGCGGCTGAAGCTGCAGGAGCGCCTTGCACGGCTGGAGAAGGGTTTTGAGTTCGATCCCCAGCGGGTGGCGCAGGAAGTCGCTCTATTTGCCGACCGTTGTGACATCAGCGAAGAACTGACGCGCTTCAAAAGTCACCTGCAGCAGTTTGCTACGCTCCTCGAGAGCGACGAACCCGTCGGCCGGCAGATGGATTTTCTGCTACAGGAACTGAACCGTGAAACCAACACCATGGGTTCCAAATCGAATGATGTCGAATTGACCCGTCAGGTGGTGGCGATCAAGGCGGAACTGGAAAAGATCCGCGAGCAGGTGCAGAATATCGAATAAATGCTATCGGCTATCGGCTATCGGCTAGGGGCGGTGGTCAGATTTTCCCGCTCGCCGAGTGCCGCTCGCCGGATTTTTACCCTCTTGCCACTAGCCACTTACAGCCGTATCACAGGAAGTGATTATGCAGCGTAGAGGTCTTCTTTATGTAATATCCGCACCCTCCGGGGCCGGTAAAACATCGCTTTGTAAGGCGATAATTGACATTTTACCCAATCTGCGGCACTCTGTCTCCCATACGACCCGTCCGCCCCGAGTGGGGGAAGTAGACGGTCGGGATTATCATTTCGTTTCCAACGCCGAGTTCGATGCCATGGTGGCCGACAGCGCCTTTGCCGAATGGGCGCTGGTGCATGGCAATCGTTACGGAACAGCCCTTGCCAGTCTGGAAGAAGTGCGTGACGCCGGTTGCGATCTGTTGCTCGAGATCGATTGCCAGGGGGCTGCTCAGCTTAAGGAACGCTGCCCCGATGCCATTTTCATCTTTGTGTTGCCGCCCTCTTTTCAGGAGTTGGAGCGACGACTGAAAGGGCGGCAGACGGACGCCGCTGAAGTCATTGAACAACGGCTGCGCAATGCTCGGATCGAGATGCGCGAAATGTTCTGGTATGATTATCTGGTGATCAACGACGACTTCGATCTGGCCAGTCGGCAGCTGCAGGCCATCCTGGTGGCAGCGGCTTGCCGGACCGAGATTTTGAAGGACCAGGTGCAGCGACTTTTCGGTGAAATAGGCCGTTGATCTTTGTTCTTTGCTGAGGGCGTTCTGATCGCAAATCCAACAATGGCACCTTTTCAACACATAACAGGGAAATAATTCTATGGCACGTATCACGGTAGAAGATTGTTTGAAGCAGATTCCCAACCGTTTTCTGCTCGTTATGGTTGCGGCCAAGCGTACCAAGCAGCTCTATAAGGGCGCTAACCCGCTGATTGAGAACAAAAGCAACAATAAAAAGATCGTCCTCGGCCTGCGGGAAGTTGCCGCCGGCAAGGTTGACTACGAGATCCCCATCAGCAAAAGCTGATGGCGTCGCAAAAAGTCCGCCCTACTGCGTTGCAGCGTTTTTTCAGGACCTCGACATACCCTAGGTATGCCTTCACCCCTGAAAAACACTACGCCTTGTAGACCGAAAGTTTTGCTTAGCCATCCCATGATTTTTTGCGAAAACATCAAAACTGATCTTACATTTTTCGGCCGGTGCTTCAATGTGCCGGCCGGTCCTCTTTACGTCCTGGCGGTACCGCATCTTCAAGTCGGTTCCGCTCCTTCGGCCCTTTGCCATGCGCCCATCCCAGCAGTTTAAAAACATCATTCAACAGCTTCTCGATCATCATTCGGCCACCGAAATCGATCAGTTGCGGCAGGCTTACGCTTTGTGCGTCAAGGTCTATCGCGGTCGGCATCGTGATTCCGGCGAAACCTGCCTGACCCATGCCGTGGAAGTCGCTCACATTCTAATCCGGTTTAAACCCGACGTGGCGACCCTTGTTGCCGGTATGCTCATCGATATCGTTGACCAGCAACTGGTCGATGTCGATACGCTGCGCCAGCAGTTCGGTGCCGAGGTGGGTGAACTGGTCGAGAGTCTGGCCAGCCTCCGTAAGCTGGTCTTCTCCGCAGAGGAAGAACGGCAGGCCGAAAACTTTCGCAAGATGTTGCTTTCCATGGCCAGGGATATCCGCATTATTCTGGTGCAATTGGCCGACCGGTTGCACAATCTGCGCACCATGGAGAAGGTCGCCGCGGACGAGCAGCGGCGTTTTGCCAAAGAGACCCTGGCAATCTATGCCCCTCTGGCGAACCGTCTCGGTGTCAGCTGGTTGAAATGCGAAATGGAAGACTTGTCCCTGCGCTATGCCATGCCAGAGATCTATTTCGATTTGCGGGATAAGGTCGCCCGCAACGAAAAGGATCGCTCCGGCTACATCGATCAAGTAAAGCGGCTGCTCCTGGAGAAAGTCGGTCGGCATGGCATCAAGGGGGTCTGCTACGGTCGCTATAAGCATCTCTATTCGATTCATCGCAAGATGGTTCGCCAGCAGGTCGGCTTCGACGAAGTTTACGATCTCATCGCCTTTCGTGTGATCGTGCAGACCATGCCCGAGTGCTATACGGTGCTCGGGGTTATTCATGCGGCATGGAAGCCTGTTCCCGGGCGGTTCAAGGATTTTATCGCCATGCCCAAGCCGAATATGTATCAGTCGTTGCATACGACGGTAATCGGGCCCTTTGGCGAGCGCATGGAGGTACAGATTCGCACTGAGGAGATGCATCGCATCGCCGAAGAGGGGATCGCTGCCCACTGGCGATACAAGGAGCAGCAGGCAGGGCCAGCTCCTGCCGCCGAGGCCAAAAAGCAGGTAGGTTCCTTGCAGCGGATTCTCGGGGGACAGCAGGAGGACAGCGATGAGATCGGCCTGCTGGAGGCTCTCAATGACGACCTGTTTTCCGATGAAGTCTATGTCTTCACTCCCAAGGGCACTGTTAAAGCTTTTCCGCGGGGGGCCACACCCATCGATTTTGCCTACAGCGTTCATACCGATGTCGGCAATCACTGCAGCGGGGCTCGGGTCAACGGCAAGCTGGTGCCCCTAAAGACCGAACTGCACAGCAGTGACATTGTCGAGGTCATCACCTCGACCAGCCAGCAGCCAAGCAAGGACTGGTTGAAATTCGTCAAGACGTCCCGGGCCGCCAGCAAGATACGGCAGTGGATCAAGACTGAACAGCATGAAAAGAGCCTGCTGCTCGGTCGGGAACTCCTCGAAAAAAGATTGCGTAAATACGGTATCAGCCTGAAGCGGGCGCTGCAGTCGGCGGAGATGGCGACCGCCATGGAGGAGCTTGGCTATCACGCCAGCGACGACCTGTTGGCCGCCATCGGTTATGGCAAGCTTTCCCTTGGCCAGGTGGTGGGTCGGGTCGTGCCGGAAGATCGCCTCAAGCCCGAAGCACCCAAGCAAAAGGGGCGTATCGGCCGGGTGCTGGAACGGATTCACAAAAAGCCTTCCAGCGCGATCAAGATTCAAGGCCTCGACGATATCATGGTGCGTTACGCCAAGTGCTGCAATCCTCTGCCTGGCGATCCGGTGGTCGGCTTTATTACCCGCGGGCGTGGTATTACCGTGCATGCCGCTGATTGTCCCGGTGTTTTGCAGAGCGATCCCGAGCGCCGCATCGAGGTGGAATGGGATCTGAAGAAAAAGTCGTCCCATCTGGTCAAGGTGAGGGTATTCTGCCTCGATCAGAAGGGGATCCTGGCCAATATCAGTGGTGAGGTGAGTAACTGCGAGGCCAATATCATCTCGGCTAACGTTCACACCACCGACGATAGCAAGGCCCAGATCGTCTTTACTATCGACCTGCAGGACCGGGAACATCTCAATCGAATAACCAAGGCGTTGCAACAGGTCAAAGGGGTTTTTAAAGTCGAGCGGATGCGAGGCTGACATTGGCGGTGTATGGCAGGGGGCCAAAACCAGCCTGAGCTGCCTCAAAATCGGCGACCCGGTCAGTTGAGTATTTAAGTGATCAGGCGATGGGAGGGAGAGCTATGACAATCAAACAGGTTATTGCCACATCTGACGCGCCAGCGGCGATCGGCCCCTATTCCCAGGCGGTTAAGGTCGGCGACTGGCTGTTTTTTTCCGGCCAGCTCGCTCTTGATGCCGCCAGTGGTGAGCTGGTGACGGGGGGGATTGCCGCCCAGGCCGAGCAGGTCATGGCCAATATCGGTGCGGTATTAAAGGCGGCCGGACTGGATTTCGATGCGGTAGTCAAAACGACCATCTATCTTGTCGATCTGCAGGATTTTGCCGTCGTCAATGAAATCTACGGCCGTCATTTTCGCGCCGATGCTGCACCGGCGCGGGCCACGGTACAGGTGGCGGCTTTGCCTAAAAAGGCCCTGGTGGAGATCGAGGGAGTGGCGCGGGTTTGCTGATAATTCGGCAACGCATTCGGCAATAAAAAAGGGGGAACCGTAGTTCCCCCTTTTTTATTGATGCGTAAGCTGTATGGTCCGTTTTAGACCGATCAGGCCTTGGTAACGGCTCCGGAACGCAGACAGCGGGTACAGATTTTGATGGACTGTACCTTGCCTTTGTGCAGCGCTCTTATCTTCTGGAGGTTTGGATACCATACCTTCCGGGTCTTGTTCTGTGCATGACTGACATTATTGCCGGTCGTCGGTCTCTTACCACATATCTCACAAACTCTGGCCATTTTGATAACCTCCTGGAAATTTAGAGCGGCTATAATTAGCATGCTTTCCGGACCTTTGCAACCCTTTTTTCCCGCCCGGTTCGTTTGCCGGGTTGCAATAAATCAAGTACAGAAAGGACGATGGATGAGATATCAGCCGAGGCGTTGCTGCAAGGTGCCGGCGGCGGCTTGACCAAGCATCGCGTCGGCGTTTAAGCCGACCGATGGCAGCAGATGGGGCCCGTGGCAAAACAAGGCGTTGGAAGCTGCCGGTCGGGGCAGGCCACCGCGCGGCCAGAAGCTGTCGTGTACCACGGGTACGGTCGAGGGGCAATCCGTTTCGGTCAGCTCAAAATCGGTAAAGGGCAGCAGGGATGCCAGCTGTCGACGCACCGATTCCGTATTGGGTACGGTTTGGTCTGCGGGGCGGGATACTTCAACCAGAGCCTGGCCCGCTGATGGGCTTTCCTGCTGCCAGGTCAGACGTAAGACCGGTTCGCCGGCCAGTATGATCCGCCGGGCCAGCATCGGCGGTCGCTGAAGGGGGAGGCCGGTGAGGGTCCAGCGCCGTGGCTTGTCTGGAGGCTTGGCCAGGGCCGATGCCAGAGCAGGATGCGGCTCGATGTGCTCGGGCAAGGAACCGACCAGGAACTGGCGTGCGCTCAGGCACCTTCCATTGAGCAAGCTGACGCCATCCAGGCATTTGCCGGTATATTTTATTTCGCTCAATTCATCCAGCGGGATGCTCTGGCCGCCGGCGGCGGCATAGCGATCGGTCAACAGTTGAGTCAGTTCCGGCACCAAGATGTGTTGAGGACGAGTGGCGATGTGCCATTTCAAGGCCGCCTCGGCGATGGAAAGTCTGGCTGGCGTCACCAGGCACAATCCGGATAACAGCTGGGTCAGGGCTTGCTGTGGTTCTGGGGCGCCGAGCGTTGCCAGCAGCCCCTTAATGGGCTGTTGCAGCCGACGGGCAGGCAGGCTATGACCTAACTGGCGCCGATAAAGAGTCAGGAAGCGGATGGCACGCAAGGACGAGTCGGGCGCGGTGCTGGTCAGAAGCAGGTTCAGTTTGTGCCCCCATTCATCGAGGCGGGCCAACAGGGCCTGGATCGATGAATGATGGTCGGGGAATTCACGCCGAAGTTCTTCTGCCAAAGGCAGGGGGCCGCCCAGTTCCAAGCGAATGTCGTCCGTTACCAGTTGCCAGGAATCGGTCGAGTGCCGTGGAAGATGCTCCCCTTCAAGGTTTGTCAGCAGCTTGTCCAGGGCCGGACAGCAAGCCAACTGCTCTTCATCGGTTTGAGCCGCAGCCGGCAACGAAAGTACACGATAGCCTTGCCCGGCCAGCAGGGTGGCGACAATCTGTTCGGCCAGGCCCGCGCCAATGACAATCAGATCGTAATGTTCCGCAGCCATATTTAAGCATCCTGACGCTAAACTGAACAGACAGTAGGGAAAAGGCGGCGACGGCCGGTTAAATGTCTTCCTCTCCGTACACCTGCAGGCCGCTGCGTCGCAGCAAGGCGGTGGCGACTCCCTGGCCGGCAACCGACTGTTGCTGGCGATAGATGCGTCGTACGCCGCAGGACGGACTGCCTTCTTTGAAAAGGGCGGTTCGGCAGCCGGTCAGGCGAGCGATTGCCAGGGTTACCTCGGCGCCCCTGATAAAAGCGGTGTTCATCTCCATGCCGTCGCAGCGAACGAGTCGACCCTGGCCGGCCAATAGGTCTTCACCGTCCCCCTTGGCAAACCAGCATGGCGGGCGGGGGGTCGGCAGACCGGCCAACTGTTCGGGGCAGACCGGGATGGCCTGTAGCCCTTTTTCCCTGAGATGCTCGCGAACATGCTCATTGCCTTTATGTCTGCCATCGTAACGGGTAGGCAAGCCGAGCAAGCAGGCGCTGACCAGAATCGGGTTGGGCATCAAGTCCTCCGAAGGGGCACGGATGGTCTGTTTGAGCTCAGCTGAGAGGAGGGCTGACGAGGGTTTCGTCGGGACTGGCCAGAGGTGGGACGATGTGGACCTGGCGCTCGACGAGGCGCAGGCGGCCTTCGGCAAAGAGGCGAATCGCCTCCGGATAGATGCGGTGTTCCTGGCGAAGGATGCGCGCCGCAAGGGTCTCTGCGGTGTCGTTCTCCAACACCGGCACCGCCGCCTGAATGACGATAGGGCCGGTATCGACCCCGGCATCGACGAAGTGGACGGTACAGCCGGTTATCCGCGCGCCGTGCTGCAGAGCCTGTTGTTGGGCGTTCAGGCCGGCAAAGGCGGGCAGCAGGGCAGGGTGGATGTTCATGATGCGGTTGGGAAAGGCGTCGAGAAACTCATCCGAGATCAGCCGCATGAAACCGGCCAGCACGACCAGCTCCACTTTGGCTTCGGTCAGGGCGGCAACCATGGCCCGGTCGAAATCGAGCCGATCCTTATAGTGCCGCTGATCGATGCAGAGGGTCGGAATGCCTGCTTGCCGCCCGCGCTGCAAGGCTCCGGCGGCCGGCTTATTACTGAGAATAAGGGCAATTTCGGCGTTGAGGGTGCCGTCCTGAATACGATCGATGATCGCCTGCAGATTGGTGCCACCGCCGGAAGCAAGAATACCGAGGCGTAGCTTGTTGCTCACAAAGATTCCCCGAAAATTTCAGGGCAGGTCCAACTGTCCCGTGTGGTTAGTCATGTCAATGAATTCTGAGGCATTTTTGGTGCTGCCAAGGCGTCGCCAACGCAGGCCTAGCCGTGCGTTAAGTCAAGTTGGCGCAACGTGGGCAGCGCCGAAAAGGGCCAGAATTAGAAGACAGGATTGGCCGCACGGGGCATTAGCCCCCCCCGAGGTTAATTCAGTACGACGCTCTCGTCGGTTTCGCTTTTGGCGATGCGGCCGATTAGGTAGGCCTGTTCCTTGAGGCCGGTAAGCCGCACCATGATATCATCGACCTCCTGCTCCGGTACGATCAGAACCATGCCGATGCCGTAATTGAGGGTGCGATACATCTCCATTTCGTCGATGTTGCCGCCGCGGCGAAGGATTTCAAAAATAGCCGGTTTGGGCCAGCTGTCCTTGTCGATGATCGCCTGGCAGTTCTTAGGCAGAACCCGAGGTACATTTTCCACGATGCCGCCGCCGGTGATATGAGCCATGCCCTTGATCGGAAAATCGCGCAACAGGTTGAGAATCGTTTTGACGTAGATCCGGGTTGGCGTCAGCAACTCCTCGCCAAGGGGCTTGTCCAGTTCGTCAAGCTGGGAGTCGACGGTCAGCCCCATCTTCTCGAACAATATCTTGCGTACCAGGGAGTAGCCGTTGGAGTGCAAGCCACTCGAAGCAAGTCCGATCAGGCGGTCACCGACGGTAATGGTGGAGCCATCGATGATCTTGCTGTTGTCGACGATACCGACGGTGAATCCGGCCAGGTCGTACTCCCCGTCGGCGTAAAAGCCAGGCATTTCCGCCGTTTCACCGCCAATAAGAGCGCACCCCGCTTGGATGCAACCCTCGGCGATGCCTTTGACGATCTCCACCCCTTTTTCCGGAGTCAGTTTGCCGGTGGCCATGTAATCGAGAAAGAAGAGCGGTTCCGCTCCCTGTACGGCGATGTCGTTGACGCACATGGCCACCAGGTCGATGCCGACGGTGTCGTGCTTGTCGGTCATAAAGGCCAGTTTAAGCTTGGTGCCCACGCCGTCGGTAGCGGTGGCCAGGGTCGGTTTCTCGTACTTGTCGGCATGAAGGGAGAACAGGCCGCCGAAACCGCCGATATCGGTCAGTACCTCCGGCCTGGAGGTCGCTTTGACCAATGGCTTGATCATATTGACGAAACGATTGCCCGCATCGATATCGACGCCGGCATCCTTGTAGGTCATTTTGTTTTCGTTGCTCAATTCTTGGCTCTCCTTGCAGATAAATGCGGCCATTATTAAATCAACCAGCCACTCCTTGTCAACGCCAAAGTCCCCTGCCGCAACTGCAGGAAGATTGGTTCTTTACACGGTACAGGGGGTGAATTATGATGCGGTAAAGCGGGTCGACCCAATGCTTTAAGCCGCCGACCCGCAAAGAGTATTCTAACCTCTTTTGGCCAGTCTGTCATGATTCTTTTGCCATGGCGGATAATTTTCTCCGTGCGTTTCTTCTGCCGTTGGTGCAGTTGCCTGAACGCTTCGCGCTTCCTATGATCTCTGAGAACATAATCCGGCCCATGACCGAGGCCGACCTGGACCAGGTGCTGACCGTCGAGCAACTCTGCCACCGTACTCCCTGGTCCGAAGCTATGTTTCAAAATGAGCTGGCCAATCCACTGTCGCGTATCGATCTGTTGTGGCGGGGGCCTTGTCTGGCCGGATTTCTCTGTGCCTGGCGGGTTTGTCAGGAGCTGAGCATCCTCAATGTCGCGACGGCGCCGAACATGCGCAGAAGCGGGGTGGCCCGTGCCCTGCTGGAGCAGGTCCTGGCCAGAAACCTGCGGGCCGGCCTCGAGCGTGCCCTGCTGGAGGTGCGTCCTTCCAATGTTGCCGCCATTGCTCTCTATCGGTCCTTCGGTTTTTGCCAGATCGACCGTCGCCTGCGTTACTATAGCGACGGTGAAGATGCCCTGGTTCTGCAGCTGACGCCGACGGGCCTTGTTCATCCGGGTATGGGCGGCCAAATACATTGATCGAGAATTCTTTTGTTATCATTACTGGAGTTGCTGAGTAGCCACGATGAAAAACATTAAAACAACAATTCTATCTAACCAGGAAGTTTCGCCCGATTATTACCGCATGAAGATTCTGGCCCCGGGGATTTCGGACCTGGCCCAGCCGGGACAGTTTGTCATGTTTCGCGCTCAGGCTACGGATGAGCCCTTGCTGCGCCGACCCTTCGGTATTTTTCAGACCGGGACGCTGCCTTCCGACTGTGACGGGCTGCCGGATAAGGAGTTTGTGGAAATTCTCTATAAGGTCGTCGGCAGAGGAACCGCCATTATGCGGGAGCTGCACGAAGGGGACCGGGTCGAGGTGCTGGGGCCTCTCGGCCGAGGCTTCGAGCTGGCGGACGACGGAAGGGAGCAGATCCTGGTCGGTGGCGGCATCGGCCTGGTGCCTCTGTATATGCTCGCCAGCGAACTTGTTAAAAAGAACAAGGTCAGGTTGCTGATCGGCGGGCGTTCTCGCAAGGACGTGCTGATGGTCACGGAGTTTGAACGCCTCGGAGTGGAAACCTACGTATCGACCGATGATGGTACCCTGGGTGAACAAGGGCCGGTCACTCAAGTGCTGGAGCGCAAGCTGAGCAAGTTCCCCGATGCGGTGGTATATGCTTGCGGCCCCATGCCGATGCTGGAGGCGGTTTTCCGCATCTGCCAGCCGCGTCAGGTGGCGCTGCAGGTTTCTCTTGAAGCCTTTATGGCCTGCGGGGTAGGGGCCTGCCTTGGCTGTGTGGTCAAGGGCGCCGGCCATAGCGAACAACAGCCTCACTATCTCTGTACCTGCAAGGAAGGGCCGGTGTTTCGAGCCGAGGAGCTCGACTGGGAACTGTTGGAAAAGCGCGTCAACGAAGGGGAGCATAGCCATGAGTGAGATGCTGCTGTCAGCAGGGTCGACGGCCGATGGCCCCGACCTGGCGGTGGAATTTGCCGGATTGCGACTCAAGAATCCGGTCATGCCGGCCTCGGGAACCTTCGGTTACGGCGAGGAATATAGTCCCTATATGGACCTCAATCGCCTCGGGGCCATTGTCACCAAAGGCCTCTCGCTGCGCCCTAAGGCTGGCAATCCGACTCCGCGCATCGCTGAGACCAACGGCGGCATGCTGAACGCCATCGGTCTGCAGAATGTCGGTGTGGATGCGTTCGTCGAACAGAAACTGCCCTTTCTGAAGGAGGTGCAGACGCCGGTCATCGTCAATTTTTTCGGCAACAGTCTGGAAGAGTACGGCCAGGCGGCGCAGCGCCTGTCGCAGATCGATGAGATTGCTGCGGTGGAACTCAATATCTCCTGTCCCAATGTCAAACGGGGCGGCATTGTTTTCGGTACCGATCCTGGCGCCGCCGCCGAAGTGGTCAGCCTGGTCCGCCGCCATTTCAACAAGCCGCTGATCGTCAAGCTGACTCCCAATGTTACCGACATTACCGTCATCGCCCGGGCCGTCGAGGAGGCCGGCGCTGATGCCATCAGCTGCATCAATACCCTGACCGGTCTGGCCGTGGATATCCGCCGCCGCCGACCGCGCCTGGCTAACGGCACCGGCGGGCTCTCCGGTCCGGCGCTGCGGCCGCTGGCGGTGCGCATGGTGTATCAGGTGGTGCAGGCGGTGAGTCTGCCGGTGATCGGGGTCGGCGGCATCATGTCCGCCGAGGATGCCCTGGAATTTCTTATTGCCGGCGCCCATGCGGTGCAGGTCGGCACCGCCAATTTTGTCGATCCCGCGGCGATGATAAACATTGTCGATGGGCTGAAGCAGTTTTGTCAGGAAGAAGGGGTGGCAGGCATCAGCGAACTGATCGGCACCCTGCGCTGCTGACTCGACCACTTTACCGCCTGCCAGGTTCCTGCGAAAGTCGCTTATGGACGTCATTACCACCCATATCAACGCCGATTTCGACTGTCTTGGCAGTATGATTGCGGCCAAAAAACTCTATCCGCAGGCGGAAATGATCTTTGCCGGCGCCCAAGAGCGAAGCCTGCGGGAGTATCTGCTGAAAAATCCCGAGTACGGGGCTCTTTTCAAGCGCGTGCGTGACATCGATCTGGCCGACATCCGCCGGCTGATTCTGGTCGATGTCTGCCAGGCTGAACGGATCGGTCCTTTTGCCGAGGTTCTTGAGCGGCCCGGGGTCGAAGTCCATGTCTACGATCACCACCCGGTCTGCCAACTCGGCGTCAAGCCTGCCCTGGAGAAGATCGAGGCGGTCGGCTCGACGGTCACCATCTTTGCCCATCTGTTCAGGGAAAGGGGGCTTGAGCTCAGTTCCGCCGAAGCGACCATGATGATGCTCGGCCTCTACGAGGACACGGGCAAGCTGCTGTTCAATTCCACCACCAGCAGGGATTATCAGGCTGCCGCCTATCTCCTGGAGCAGGGGGGCGATCTCAATCTGGTGGCCGATTCCCTAACCCAGGAGCTGACCGCCAAACAGGTAGCCCTGCTTCATCAACTCATCGAAAACCGCTCCATTCTCAATGTCAACGGCATCGATATTGCCATTGCTCACGCCTCTGTCGACCACTTTGTCGGCGATCTGGCCGTATTGGCTCACAAGCTCAAGGATATGGAGAGCCACAATGCTCTGATTGTGGCAGTGCGCATGGGGGATCGGATTTTTCTGGTCGGCCGGTCGCGTATTCCCGAGGTTCATGTCGGTGAAATTCTGAATGAATTCGGCGGCGGTGGCCATAGCTTCGCTGCCTCCGGGGTGTTGCGGGATATGACCCTGGTACAGTTTCTCGATCGCTTGACGGAGGTGCTGCAGCGCCACGTCAATCCCCATTGGGAGGCTCGTCATCTGCTCTTTACCGCGGTCAAGACTGTACCCCAGTCGGTAAGCATCAAAGGGGTGCGCGAACTGCTGACCCGTTACAATATCAATGCCCTGCCGGTCATGGATGGCCAGCGGGTGGTCGGTATCATCACTCGCCAGGTGGTGGAAAAGGCCGCCCATCACCAGCTCGATGAACTGCCGGTGAGCGAATTCATGAACAGCGACTTTGTCGCGGTGGAGCCTGGCACCCCGGTGGAAGAGTTGCAGGAATTGATCGTCAATGGCAATCAGCGTTTTGTGCCGGTGGTGGATGAGGGCGCGCTGGTCGGGGCTATCACCCGCACCGATCTGCTGCGGCATATGGTGTCCGGCGCCGTCTCCCGTCGCATGAGCGATGCCCCGGCCCTTGGCAGCAGTCTTGGATTGAAGAAGCGTTATGTCGTGCGACTGCTGCGAACGCGGCTCGAGCCGCGCATCGAGGAGATTCTCAATCGGTTGGGACAGGTCGCGCAGGATTTGGGCCTGGATGTTTTTGCGGTTGGCGGTTTTGTCCGTGATCTGCTGTTGAACAAGCAGAACCTCGATGTCGATATCGTTGTCGAAGGTGACGGCATCGCCTTCGCCGCCGAATATGCCCGGCGTTTCGATTGCCGCATTCGTACCCATCGCAAGTTCGGCACCGCGGTACTGATCTTTCCCGACCAGTTCAAGATCGATGTGGCGTCAGCCCGTACCGAGTATTATCTTGAGCCGGGAGCCTTGCCCACGGTGGAGCATGCGCCCATCAAACTCGACCTCTATCGCCGGGATTTTACCATCAATACCCTGGCCATCGCTCTTAACGGCAGTCATTTCGGGGAGCTCTACGATTTTTTCGGTGCCCAGCGGGATCTGCAGGAAAAAGCCATTCGAGTCTTGCACAATCTCAGCTTTGTGGAAGATCCGACTCGGGTTTTTCGTGCCATCCGTTTCGAACAGCGCCTCGGCTTTCGCATTGGAGTGCATACCGAACAGTTGCTGCGCAGCGCCATGCGCATGGGGTTTCTGGACAAGATCGGTGGACAGCGGGTTTTGAACGAACTGGTTCTGATTCTCAAGGAAGCCAATCCCCTGCCAGCGGTGTTACGTATGGCAGATCTCGACCTGCTCGAATATCTGCACCCCGATCTGCTGCTTGAAAACCGGGTCAAGAAGCTTTTTGCCGGTGCTCGTCAGGCTATCGACTGGCATCGTCTGCTCTTTACCGGTGAACCTTGCCGCCATTGGCTGGTCTACTTTTTGTGCCTGCTGGCCGACCTCGATGACCGGGCGGTGAGCAGCCTCTGTCAGCGGCTGGCGGTGGCGCCTCGCCTGCAGCACATCTTTACTGTTGAGCGGGAGGCGGTTCATCGGGCTATCAACCTGATTTTCTGGCGGCGCATGCACACGGCCCCGCCTCGCCCCAGCGAAATCTATGGCTGGTTTCAGCCTCTTGCCACGGAGGTGCTGTTATATGCTATGGCCCGCAGCGGTAACGAGCAGGTACAGCGCTGCCTTTCCAGCTACTTTACCCACCTGCGCTCCGTTCAAAGCCAGCTGTCTGGCAGCGATATCAAGCAATTGGGGATTCCTCCGGGACCTGTCTACAAAGAGATTTTTCAGCGCCTGCTCGCTGCCCGCCTCGATGGAGAGCTGGTCACCCGGCAGGACGAATTAAGTTTTGTTCGTCAGCATTATCTGCACGGCAGCCACTGCAGCGAATGAGCAGGCCGAATTGTTATGGCGCATTGCCCAGACCCAGTCTTGATGGCGTCGCAAAAAGTCCGTCCTACTGCGTTGCAGCGTTTTTTCAGGACTTCGACATACCCTATGTATGCCTTCACCCCTGAAAAACCACTACGCCTTGTAGATCGAAATTTTTGCTTAGCCATCACATGACTTTTTGCGAGTCCATCAGTCTTAGGGCTAAATTGACTTAGCTGTTGCTACTTGCTAGAATGTGCGGTCAAGCTCTTTTTAGGGAAGGTTATGGATATATTGCTGGTTAAAATTTCAGTCATGCTGGTGCCCGGCCTGCTGGCTATCGTACTGCATGAAGTTTCCCACGGTTATGTTGCGGAGCGCCTCGGCGATCCGACCGCCCGCATGTTGGGGCGCCTGACTCTCAACCCCCTTAAACATATCGATCCCTTTGGCCTGCTGGTGCTGTTTCTGGTTGGATTCGGCTGGGCGCGGCCGGTGCCGGTCAATGCCCTTAATTTCAAACGGCCCCGCCAGGACATGATCTGGGTCGCTTTGGCCGGGCCGGTCACCAACCTGGTTCTGGCCGGCCTTTCCGCTCTGTTGCTGCGCCTGCTGCTTATGCTGCCCCTTGCCGCGCCGCAGCTTGGGGCGTTAGCCTCATCCCTCGGTGAACCGCTGATTCTGATGGCGGGTTTCAGCCTGTATATTAATCTGCTGCTGGCGGTACTTAATCTGCTGCCTGTTCCGCCTCTGGACGGCGGACGGGTGATTACCGGACTGCTGCCCGAAGCTCAGGCTAAATGGCTGGCGCGGGTTGAGCCCTTTGGCTTTTTCATTTTGATCGTACTGGTCTTTGTTACGCCCCTCTGGGACAAAGCGCTGTTGCCGGCAGTCTCTTTTGCCGCTCAGTGGCTGGCCGGCCCGCAAGCTGCGGCCGTGCAGCATTTCATTCCCTTGGTAGGCTCCTGATGAGCATGCTATGCCTTACCAGATAGATCTCGATAGTTTCAAAGGGCCTCTCGACCTGCTGCTCCATCTCATCCAAAAGCATGAGATGGATATTTACGATATTCCCATTGCGGAAATTACCGCCCAATACCTGGCGACTATCGAGGTTATGAAGAGCCTGAACCTCGACTTGGCCGGCGAATTTCTGGTGATGGCGGCCACCCTGTTGCTCATCAAGTCACGGATGCTTTTACCCCGAGATGAGGAAGAGGCGGCAGAGGAGACCGAACCCGATCCGCGAACCGAACTGGTGCAACGGCTTTTGGAGTACCAGAGATATCGAGACGCCGCCATCTCCCTCGATGCCCTGCCCCTTCTGGGAAGAGATGTTTTTGTACGTAGCGCTCCGGAACCGGAGGGCGATGGGGGCGATGAGGCGGAATGGGAGCCGGTCGGTCTTTTTGAACTGGTCGCAGCTTTTCGCCAATTGGTGCAGGATAATGGCGATGAAAGCGTTCACGAGATCAGCCGCGAGCGTCTTTCTGTAACGGATCGCATCAATCAGATCCTTGCCACTCTGAGCGAACGTAGCAGTCTGGCTTTTGCCGATTTGCTGGCCGGTGTAGTCAGTCGCAACGAAGTGGTAGTGACTTTCCTGGCCATGCTGGAGCTGGTAAAAATGCGCCTTGCCCGGTTGATGCAGAACAGCCGGGACAGCTCCATCTGGCTCTACGGCGTCGACGGCGTCGACGACAACAGCTTGCAGCAGGATGAATCCCTTGGCTACAGCTGAGATCAAAGCGGTCATCGAAGGCTTGTTGCTGGTCGCCGACGGGCCGGTACGGCCCGATCGTATTGCCCTGACCCTCGAAATCGAGGTGGCGCAGGCGACAGTCCTCTTGCAAGAGCTGCAAGAGGACTATGAGCACAGTAGCCGTGGTTTTGCCCTGCAGCTGGTCGATGGTGGATTTCAGTTCCGAACCCGCCCCGAACATGCCGAATGGATACGACGTTTTCGTAAAAGCCGGCCTTTTCGATTTTCCCGGGCGGCCTTGGAAACTTTGGCTATTGTTGCTTATCGGCAGCCTGTTACCCGTGCCGAAATCGACTATCTGCGCGGGGTCGATTCGGGGGGAGTGGTCAGAACTCTGCTCGACAAACGTCTGATTCGTATTCTCGGCAAAAAGGATATCCCCGGGAAACCGCTCATCTATGGGACCAGCAGGGAATTTCTCGAGTTGTTCGGTTTGCGTGATCTGACCGGTTTACCCACCCTTAAGGAATTTAACGATCTGCCCCCGGACATGCTCGCCGATATGGACGTGCCTGCCGAAGAGCAGATCTCCTTGGAAGATGGTCCCCTGTAATGGGCGGCGAATATCTTCCTTAAAACCGGATGTAATAAATGATGGCGTCGCAAAAAGTCCGCCCTACTGCGTTGCAGCACTTTTTCAGGACTTCGACATACCATATGTATGCCTTCACCCCTGAAAAACCACTACGCCTTGTAAGTCGAAATTTTTGCTTAGCCATCTCATGACTTTTTGCGAAAGCATCAATAAATGAAAGAACGGTTACAGAAATTGATCGCCGCTGCCGGTCTCGCATCGAGGCGGCAGGCTGAGCGCTGGATCGCCGCCGGGCGGATTACCGTCAATGGCCGGCCTGCCGGCCTCGGAGATCAAGCCGATGCCGAGCGGGATCGAATCGAAGTTGATGGCCGGCCGCTGCGGCTGGAACAGCCGAAAGTCTATCTGCTGCTCAATAAACCGGCCGGTTATGTCACAACGGCTTGTGACCCTCAGGGCCGCAAGGTGGTCAGCGATCTGCTGCGGGATGTCAAGGTGCGGGTCTTTCCCGTCGGGCGCCTGGACCTCAATACCGAAGGCTTGCTGCTGTTGACCAACGACGGTGATCTGGCGGCGCGGTTAACCCATCCACGCCATCAGGTTGCCAAAACCTATCTGGTGCGGGTGCGCGGCGCGCTGACCGCCGCCTCGCGGCAGCGGCTCGAAGAGGGAGTGAAACTGGATGATGGTCTTACCGCTCCGGCCAAGGTCGCCAAGGTTCGTTCTTCAGGAAGCCATACCTGGCTGGAACTGACCATTAATGAAGGGCGCAACCGTCAGGTCAGACGGATGTGTGAGGCGGTCGGCCATTCGGTAAGCCGTCTCAAGCGTATTGGCCTGGCCTTTCTTCTTCTTGAGGGATTGCGGGTCGGGCAATATCGGCAGTTAACAGCCGCCGAGGTGAAGCGTCTTAAGAAACTGTAGTCTTTTCTGCCCCGAGCCGCTGGAAAGCCAAAAGCCCTATTGTGTGGCATGGAGAGGATTTGCGCTGCAAGGGGCTCGTATTCATGTAAAGGGGCTTGGCTGCAGGGAAAAAGCCTATTCCCGTTCTTGACAGGGCGCTCGCTCCTAGTTTAAGTTAGCGGGGATATTTAATCACTTTAACCGAGTGGGTGAAGGCATTGTTAAAAAAGGAAAAACTCTTAGCGGCGGCGCAGAAAAATCTGCTTAAAGGCCAGATCGGCAAGGCTATCAAGGATTACGAGAAGATAGTTGCAGGCGATGCCAAGGACATTCGCAATCGGCAGAAACTGGCGGAACTTTACAGCCGTGGCCATATGGCGGAAAAGGCCCTGGAAACCTATGAAGGGGTGGCCCAGCACTACGGGGATAACGGGTTCTTTCTCAAAGCCCTGGCCGTCTACAAACAGATGCAGAAGGTCGATGCCTCCCGGCCTGAACTCTATCAGCGGCTGGCAGAACTCAATGTAAAACAGGGATTGATCGGCAATGCCCTGACCGAATATCGCAACCTGCTGAATCTTTACCGCCGCCAAGGGGAACTGGATGAGGCGGTCAAGGTGCTGGGCCAGATGAAAGACCTGGACCCGAATAATTTAGGCATCTCTCTGCAGGTGGCTGAAGCGTACAGTCAGACCCAACAGCAGGAAAGGGCGTCCGAGTGCTTGGTGGAGATACTGCAGCGTGTTATGCCAAGTGCTGATTTGCGCGCAGTGGAAAAGATTCAAGACGTGGGACTTGCCTGTTGCCCGACTTCCGCTCCATTTAAGGTCGAACTGGCCAGGGGATTTCTTGCCTGTGGCCAGGCGGGGTGCAGTATCGAGCTGTTGCAAAAAGTACTGAAAGAAGATCCGCAGCACAGCGAGGCACTGCTGTTGCTGGCCAAGGGCTATCGCGCTCTGGCCGATCATGCCAGTGAAATAGCCACCTACGGTCAGCTGTTGAAGATTGATGCTGACAATCTCGATTGGCGCAAGGGTTACGCCTGCGCGCTATTGGCTGGCGAAAAGACGGAGCAGGCTCTGAGCGAGCTCGAACAGTTCAAGGAAGGTTTTTTTGCCGAAGGGCGTGCGGCAGACCTCAAAGAGTTCTACGAATTGATCAAGGAGCAGTTGCCGGCCAATGAACAGGCCGTTGCTTCGCTGCAGGCCATTTACGAACAGACCGGTGAAGGCGGCAAGTTGTTTGATTTGATGTCTTCGCGGCAGGACGAAGGGCCAGCCGTAGAAGATGTTGTCGTAGGCGATATTGCTGGGCCGACGGAGCCGACCAGTTTTGGTGAGCTGGACCTGGAAGAGGAACCATTCTCCTCTGCCGGCGATGAGGATCAGCTGTCGACCTTTGAGATAGAGGCGGGATCGCCCGCAGAGGCGGACCAGGAATCTAAACAGGAGATGCCCCAGGGGGGTGGCCTCGAATTCGACGATCTCGATCTGGATGGTATCGAGTTTGGTCTCGATGAAGCAGCCGTGCCAGCCGATACGCCATTGGATACGGCGGTCAATGAGCAACCTGGCCGGTCCACCATCGACGTATCCAGCGAGGTGGAAGAAGCGGAGTTCTACTTCCAGCAGGGTCTGTTGGCAGAGGCCTCACAAAAGTGTCAGTCTTTGCTCGATCGGCTGGGTGATTGTCCTCAAGCTCAGCAATTGCTCGACAAAATTGCCAACGACGGCGGTGCCCCGGTGGCGGCCGCTCAGGTCAAGACGGTACCTGGTACTGCATCCAGCAGTGTGACCGGCGCCTTGCAGGGCTTGGAAGATCGGGAACGCTCGCGTCTCGACGGTGCTTTCAGCGAATTTAAAAAGGGTCTGGAAAATCAGGTTTCTGCCGAGGATTTCGAAACGCACTACAATCTCGGCATTGCTTACAAGGAGATGGGCCTGCTCGACGATGCCATCAGCCAGTTCGACAAGGTGAAGGTCGATCCGCAGCGGCGCATCGATTGCCTGACCCTCAAGGGGGTTTGCCTGGTACAGAAGGGGGCCTTTGACGAAGCGGTTTCGACCTTCAGGGAAGGCCTGGCTTACGACACTCTCAAAGAGAGCGAACGCATCAGCCTCTATTATGAGTTGGGACTCTTGTATGTGGAGTGGGGACAGCCCCTGGAGGCTCTCGACAGCTTTCAATGTGTTGCCGATGTCGACCCCTTTTTCCGCAACGTTGACGACCAGATACGTCAGTTGCGCAAGGAGCTCGGGCTTGATGACGACAATGGGGGAACCCCTTCCGGCAACAGTTCGGGTAAGAGCCGGGTTTCTTACATCTAATCCCAGCCTGCCGCGACTCGTTTCCAATGCGGAAACGCCCCAGTATCCATAAAGGGATATTCAAAGGAAATTAGCCAAGAATGTCAGACTGTTTTGCAAGGGGTTTTGCCGATGAGTTACGCTGAGCATTTTGGGTTCGAGCGGGAGCCTTTTTCCAACGCTCCTGACGCCCGTTTCTATTTCAATAGTGAGCAGCACCGTCAATCGCTGCAGCGCCTAATGTACGCTGTCGACTCCAATAAGGGGCTGGCGGTTCTGATCGGGGGCATCGGCACCGGCAAAACGACCCTGGCGCGGCGCATGCTCGACTGTCTGCCCGAAGATCGCTATGAATCGTCTTTGCTGGTAATGGTCCATTCAGGCATCACTCCCGAATGGATTTTAACCCGTATTGCCATGCAGCTCGGCGTCGAGGCACCGGCATCCGATCGACTCACGCTGCTCAAACAGTTCTACGACCGGTTGCTGCAGATCGAGGAGTCGGGGCGTCGGGCCGTGGTCCTGATCGATGAGGCCCAGATGCTGCAAACGCGGGAGCTTATGGAAGAGTTCCGTGGGCTGCTTAATCTGGAGATCCCTTCCAAAAAGCTGCTCAATATCGTCTTCTTCGGTTTGCCCGAAGTCGAGGATTGCCTGCGTCTCGACGAACCGCTGGCCCAGCGCGTGGCGGTTAAATATCAGCTGCATTCCTTTACCGTTGATACCACGACCAGTTACATTAATCACCGGTTGCGGATTGCCGGTGCCGAACGGACCATCTTTGTTGACGATGCTATTCCGGCCATTCATCGCTTTACCGGTGGTGTGCCGCGACTGATCAATACCATCTGCGACAACTGCCTGTTTGAAGCTTTCATGCGCAAGATGGAGCACGTCGATGTCACAGTCGTGCATAGTGTCGCCGGGGACTTCGGTTTACTCAAGGAGCCCTTGGCCGATTTGGCTCAATCGGAAAATCACGCCGATTTGGCGGAAATCGAGAACCTGCTCGATTCTCTTGAACACAAGCTGTGAGCCGTTACAGCATATTCGAGTTCGCGGAGCGGTCGAAGTATTGACCGCTCCCTTTTTTACGCCTTAGCTGTTCTGCCCGTTCCAGAAGGTTGTCATGAAGGAGCAAATCCGCATACTGCCGGAACAACTCTGTAACCAGATTGCCGCCGGAGAAGTGGTAGAGCGCCCGGCATCGGTGGTCAAGGAGTTGGTTGAAAATGCTCTTGACGCCCATGCCAGCAAAATCGTTGTCGAAATCGAAGCGGGTGGCAAGCGGCTGATTCGTATAACCGATAACGGCTGCGGTATGGATCGGGAAGATGCTTTTCTCTGCCTCGAGCGGCATGCTACCAGCAAGCTGCGTAGCGAGGCCGATCTCTTTCATTTGCAGACTCTCGGTTTTCGTGGCGAAGCTCTGCCATCGATTGCCGCCATTTCCCGGTTGCGGCTTCGCACTCGAACCGCCGAAGTGCTTGAGGGCTGGGAAATTCAGGTCGATGGAGGAACGGTGCGCCATGCCGAGGCCACTGGCATGCCGGTCGGTACCCTTATCGAAGTCAGAAACCTCTTTTTCAATACCCCTGCTCGACGCAAGTTTCTACGCCGGGATGAGACGGAAGCCGGCCACATCAGTGACACGATCACCAAACTGGCCTTGGCCTGCCCGCAGGTTCAGTTTCAACTGGTCAATAATGGCCGCCGGCAGATCGATCTCAATCGGCAGAAAAATCTGACCGAGCGTGTTGCCGGTCTGCTCGGTCGCTCGGTGCTGAAAGATCTGTTGCTGGTGGAAGGGAACCTGGGGGGCATGCGACTGCATGGTCTGATAAGTCAGCCGTCCCTCAACCGTTCCGCGACAGGCAGTCAGTTCACCTTTATTAATGGCCGATATATCCGTGATCGGCTGGTACAACATGCCCTGCGGGCGGGGTATCGCCACCTGTTGCTGAAAGGGCGTCATCCGGTAGTTGTACTGTTTCTCGAAATGGCACCGGAGCAGGTCGATGTCAACGTGCATCCAACCAAACATGAGGTCCGGTTTCGCGATCAGTCCGTTGTGCATGATTTTATCGTTCAGACCTTGCAGGAGACCCTGCGTTCTGCCAGTCCTCGGCCGGTTGCCCCAGCCTTCGTCAGGCCTTCTTCCTCTGCTACCGACGAAGCGGGCTGGCCCCCACAATCCCGCCCTTTGATCGCCGCCGAACCGGTTATCGACCAACCGGCGGCCGTGGGGGAGGGCAGGGCCAAATATACTGCACCGCAGCAAGAAGAGCTAAACGATGCGCTCGACTCGGCAGGTCTGCTGACCGTTTCCCCGTTGAACGAGCCCGGCGGTTATTATGCCAGCCTCAGGGTTATTGGCCAATTCTGCGATAGTTATATTCTCTGTCAGGATAAACAGAATCTGCTGCTTATCGATCAGCATGCTGCCCATGAGCGCATCGGTTTCGAAAAATTGCGAGGCCAGTACCGTGACCGCGGAGTGGAGCGGCAAGGATTGCTTTTTCCCCTGGTGCTCGATTTTGACCACCGTGAAGCAGCATCCCTCGAGGAACACGAAGCTGGGTTGCAGCGCTTTGGTTTCGAGCTGGAGCGTTTTGGCGGCAACTCTTTTGTCCTCAAGGGGATTCCACAGATCCTTGGGGATGCCGAAGCAGAAAAGCTGATTCGCGACGTTGTTGCCGAACTTACTTCTTTTGGCGGCAGTTCCCTGGTGGAGGAACGGATTGAACAGCTGTTGGTCCTTATGGCTTGTCATCGGGTCATTCGCGCCAATCAGCAGCTGAGCAGGACGGAAATCGACTACCTGCTGCAGGAGCTCGATCAGGTCGATTTCAGCGGCCATTGTCCCCACGGCAGGCCCGTTGTGCAACGTCTTTCCCTGGCTGAAATTGAACGCATGTTCAAGAGGACATGATGAGCGATGGCAATGGTGGCGAACATCCCCTCTCCCTGGTGGTGATTTGCGGGCCCACCGCTACGGGCAAGACAGCCCTGGCTTTGCACCTTGCGGAGCATTGTGCGCTGGAAATTATCTCAGCCGATTCGCGGCAGGTGTATCGGGGAATGGATATCGGCACGGCCAAAGCGACCGTCGAGGAGCGAACCAAGGTTCGCCATCATTTGATCGATGTGGTCGACCCCGATGAGGGTTTTACGGCCTCCGACTTTTTTTTGAGGGGTCGCGCCGCCCTCAAAGACATCGCTGGCCGGGGGCGCCTGCCTCTGGTTGTAGGGGGTACCGGATTTTATATCGAGGCATTGCTGCGCGGCCTGGTTGATGCGCCCGGCGCCGATCCGGCGCTGCGTCAGGAGTTGGCAGAGTGGGAGCTCAAGCAGGGTCCCGGTAGCTTGCATGTCCGGCTGCAGACTGTCGACCCGGTCATGGCTGCGCGGCTTACCCCTCTGGATCAGGTGCGAATTATACGGGCCCTGGAGGTCTTTTATCAAAGTGGCCAACGATTGTCCGATCTGCAGGGTCGGCATGCCGCTGTGCGAAGTCCTTTTCGGGTTTTAACCATTGGTTTGGCGCCGCAGCGCGATTGGCTGTATGATCGCATCGACCGGCGGGTTGATGCAATGATGCAGGCCGGTTTGCTGAAGGAGACCGAGTCGCTGTTGGCGCGCGGCTACAGGTCCGATCTCAAGGCATTGAAGACCATTGGTTACCGGGAATGTGTAAACCATTTGGCCGGTGATGCGTCATTGCAGGACGCTATAACCCTGATTCAGCGCAATTCACGTCGCTATGCCAAGCGCCAGTTGACCTGGTTCGGGCAGAATAAAGAAATAATTTGGCTTGATTCCCCGAGAGAGTTTGCTAAGGTATTGAAGTTGATTGATCATTTTATAATGTCTAAATAAAGGAGCGGCCATGGCTAAGACCCCGTTTAATATTCAGGATCAGTATCTCAACCAGGCTCGTAAAGAGCGTGTTCGTATAATTATAATGATGATGTCGGGGCAAAAACTGGAAGGCTTTATCAAGTCTTTCGACAGCTTCTGTGTGCTGGTTGAATGCGGCGGCGACCTTCTGTTGTATAAACATGCCATCTCTTCGATCACCTCGGCCGATGGCTCCTTCCGTCTACACGGCAGCAGGGATTGATTCGCTGCCTCACAGCATGGAGTACCAGGCATTTTCGAGGACTGATTCCCGCCTGAGCAGGTTACATTATTCCGGCGTTCAGACCAGGGTGTGTAGTGACCGCCTCCATTGCGAGGCGATGAGCGCGGTAATGCGCTCACGATAGGGGACTGGGTATGATCTTGAATATCCCTAATTCACTGACCCTGTCGCGGTTGTTTCTGACGCCGCTGTTGACCATCGCGATTATTTACCGTCAATTTGAACTGGCTTTGGCGCTATTCCTGCTGGCGGCGGTTACCGATCTGCTCGACGGGCTCTTTGCCCGGTTGCTCAACCAGTGTACGCTGCTCGGGCTCTACCTCGATCCGGCGGCCGATAAAGTGCTGACTCTGGCCTGTTATCTCTCGCTGGCCTTTATTGGCCTGATGCCCGCCTGGCTGGCGGTGGTGGTTTTTTTCAAAGATCTGTTCATGATCCTAGGCGCTGCGATCATTTTTTTCTGTGGTTGGGAGCTTAAGGTTGAACCGAGTCGTTGGGGAAAGCAGGCCACATTTTTACAGCTTCTTACCGTAGCGGTAGTTCTGCTGCTTGCTGTGACAGGTTGGCCGGCCCCCTGGCTCGTCTGGCTGTTCTTTATGACCGGACTGCTGACGATTTTTTCCGGTGGCCACTATATTTTTCGACGGTTGCGCACCCTGCCCGATGATCCATCCCTGCCGGGTTGATTCTGGGGTGGGTTGAACCGAGAACTACCATGGAATATCCAATGAACGATTGTGAACAACAGGCCAGAGTGGCGCTGGATAATCAGGATTGGCCGGCGGCCATCCGTTTGCTTCGCCAGGCACTTAACAGTTCGCCGCAGGATGCGGAATTGTCTCAGCTGTTGGCCGAAGCCCTGTCCGAGGTTGGCAAGACTCAAGAGGCTGTTTCCGTACTGGGTCAAGCCCTTCAAGAGCATCCGCAGGAGGTTGAGCTGCTGTTTGCCCTGGGAGATTTGCTCTTTGAGCTTGATGACACAGATCGGGCTCTGGAATGCTACCGTAAAATTCTGCAGGTGAACGCTGAAGAAGGGGAGGCTTGGGCCAGTATCGGTCTGGTGCATTATCAGCAGCAGCGCTTTGTCGATGCCATCGAGAGCTACCGAAAAGCCGCTAAGCTGGACGGCGATTCAGCCTTTCTCTGTAACTGCCTGGGGGATGCCTTTCTCGCTCAGGAAGACAGTGAGCAGGCTCTGTCCTGTTACCAGAAGGCTCTGCAACTTGATCCGCGGGAGGCTCGGGTCCATCTGAGTTTGGCCGAAATTCACCATGAACGGGGTGATTTGTCTGCTGCCAAGGAGGCTTGTTGCGAAGCCATCGCTCTCGATTCCGAGTTGGCCGAGGCCTATGTGACCCTGGGTAATATCTGCCTCGATCTCGACGAAATTCGCGAGGCATTGCACAACTATCAGAAATTTTTGGACTGCGAGCATTCGACCTTAGGGCGGGACATTCGTGCCGAAGTTGCTGCGCTGGTTGAAGGATTAAAGGCCGAGATGTCTTGAAGGGCGGTTTTTCGGAAGGCAGGGCAGTCTGGCGACTGCCAGTAGAAAAAAACAGGGCAGGCGCATCGCGCCTGCCCTTTGCAGTTTCAATCGCTAAAACCCCGTACTTTTTACTTGCCAGCGGCCTTTTTGGACGCCTTGAGGGGGTTGACTTTCACGTCGGCGCTCTTGATTTCCACTTTTTTGTGGGTAGCGAAATTGCACAGACCGGCGCTCCATTTATGCGCGGGGGCCGGGTAGGCTGAGCAGACCTGGCCGACCTTGCTGTCGACGATCCGCTCGCAGCCCTGACATTCTTCTACGACGGGCTGGCAGGTGTTTCCTTCAAAGACACAACCGCACTTGGTCCAGAAGGTACACTCAGTGCCGGGGAGAACGGTTTCACACTTCATCTGGTATTGCCTCCTTTATGTTACAAATGTTCTTTTTTCCTCTAAAGAGTGGCATTATTATGCATGTGGAGAAAATTTGTCAATTGGAAAATCATTTCCAGTGCAGTTTTGCAGAGGGGGCCAGAGGTCTCCTCATTGGGTGTCGAAGGGAGTTTTTGTTTTGACGGCTGTTGAAGAGTGGGAGGCAAAATGCCGGTGTTGTGCTCGCTGTTGTTATGAAAAGATCGAATTTGAAGGGGATATTTACTATACCGATATCCCCTGTGAAAAGCTTGACCTTGAAAGCCGCCGATGTACCGTCTATGCCGACCGGAATAAACGTCGACCTGGCTGTGTGCGATTGACTCCGGAACTGGCAGCTCGCGGATTTTTGCCCGCCGACTGTCCATACGTTCTCGACATCGCTAATTATCGACCGCCGATTTCCTGCGATGAACCCAGTCAGTGAAGCAGTTTGTATTTATTTCAACAGGTTAAGCTATGGCCATGGTATGCTTTCAAGGAGCAGGATGGATCGATAAATCGGTTGTGCAGGTTTTGTTGATGGCTTGTTTTAGTTGACGCCGAGGAGAAGAATTTATGTTCCGCATCAGGTTCGGCACCTCCGGATGGAGGGGCATTTTGTGCGAAGATTTTGTTCTGGACAACGTTCGGGTCGTTACTCAGGCTATCGCCGACCATCTTCACGCTGTCGGCAATGCAGCACAGGGGGTCGTGGTAGGCAACGATAGCCGTTTCATGGGTGAGCGGTTCGCTCGGGAAACAGCTGCTGTTCTGGCCGGTGCCGGCATTCCTGCGTTTCTGTGCAATCGGGATACGCCAACTCCGGTTATTTCTTTTGAACTCTTGCGGCGTCAGGCTGCCGGGGCCATCAACTTTACCGCCAGTCATAATCCGGCCGAATACAACGGTATCAAATTTTCCCCCGCCTGGGGTGGCCCGGCGTTGCCGGAAACGACCCAGGATATTGAGCAGCGCGCCAATGCCATGCTGGGAGAAATCTGTTACAAGGTGATGCCCCTCGATATCGCTTTTCAGAACGGCATGGTCAAGGAAATAGATCCTCGTCCTGCCTATTGTGAGGCGCTGGCCGAGTTGGTCGATCTCAAAGCGATCGCCGCCTCTCGCATCTCCATCGCCGTCAATCCCCTGTATGGTACGTCAAGAGGCTATCTCGACCGCATGCTGCGCGATGCCGGTGTGCCGGTGATGATTATGAATGATCATCGGGACCCTTACTTCGGTGGTTTCCCACCCGAACCGGCGCAGAACTATATCGGTGATTTTATCGACCGGATCAAAGCCGACCAGTCCGTGCGGCTCGGTCTGGCTACCGACGGCGATGCGGATCGCTACGGGATTGTCGATGGAGACGGCGCCTTTATCGAACCGAACTATATCCTGGCACTGCTCTACGATTATCTGCTTCGTACTCGAGGACTGCAGGGAGCGGCGGCACGTTCGGTCGCCACGTCTCACTTCATCGATGCGGTGGCACGATTCCATGGCCAGCAGGTCTACGAAACGCCGGTCGGCTTCAAGTATATCGGTGAGTTCATTCGCGATGGCAAGATTCTTATCGGCGGTGAAGAGAGTGCCGGTTTGACCATTGCCGGCCACGTTCCCGAAAAAGACGGTATTCTGGCCTGCCTGCTGGTGGCCGAGATGGTCGCGGTAGAAGGGAAATCGTTGCGGGAACTGCTCGCCGATCTTTATCAGCGGGTGGGCGAGTTTCATACCTGCCGCAGCAATATCCGCCTGTCGCCCGAATTGGAGTCGGGGCTCGCCGCTAAACTCGCTTCCCCGCCGTCGGTTATCGGCGGCCGGCAGGTCGAGCGGATGGTCGATATCGACGGCGCCAAATTCTTTTTCGAAGACGGATCCTGGATGCTGTTCCGCAAATCGGGCACCGAACCGGTGGTGCGCGTCTATTGCGAAACCGGCAGTGCCCAGCAACTAAAGGAACTGGCCGCCGCTGCCAGCGCCTTTGTTAAGAGCTAGGAGGGTGTCGGGCTTGACGGGCCGATCAGACGATTTTGCAGTCGGTTCATGGCAAGTCCGTATATGGTCTCCTGGATGACTGTCATGGGTGATGCTTTCGCAAAAAGACATGAGATGGCTAAGCAAAAAATTCGATCTACAAGGCGTAGTGGTTTTTCAGGGGTGAAGGCATACATATAGTATGTCGAAGTCCTGAAAAAACGCTGCAACGCAGTAGAGCGGACTTTTTGCGACGCCATCATGGGTAATAAAAAAGATATTGGTGAGAATACAGAGCGCAACTATTGGTTGATGAAGTCGGAGCCGAACTGTTTTTCTTTGAACGATTTGAAGAATCGTCCCGAAGGCATCGAACCGTGGGACGGGGTCCGCAATTATCAAGCCCGCAATCTGTTGCGAGATGCCATCAAGTACGGGGACGGTGTATTATTCTATCACAGCAATATTCCGCAACCGGCCATTGTCGGCCTGGCGCGGGTGGTCCGCGAGGGATATCCCGATCATACAGCCCTTGACCCCGGCGCCGACCACTTCGACCCTCGAGCAACAGAAGCTAAACCGATCTGGTACATGGTCGATGTTCAATACCTGGCTTCGCTGCCGGCTCCCATTACACGGCAAGATTTAGCTCAGCATCCTGTGCTGGCCGCCATGGGCGTGCTGAAAAAGGGCAATCGCTTGTCTGTGCAGCCGGTTACCCGGGAGCAGTGGCAGGCCGTTTTGCTCATGACCGGTCTGGACGAGCCTTTGGCTGTTTAGCAGCTTATTGGGCTCAGTGAGATCACCTTGGTCCTCGGTCAGTGGCAGGCAATAATCGTTAATCGGTATGTTTTTTTATGGAGTAGCCAATGACTACCTCTGGGAAAATTTTTACGGCAATTACCGCGGTCGTGATCGTGGGGCTGGTCTCCCTGGTTGTGCTGGCCAGGGTTCTGGTGACCCCCGAACGGATCAAGGGGCTGCTGCTACCACGGGTAGAGAGGGCATTGAGTCGCCAGGTAGAGATCGAGCAGGTTGATATCAGTCTCTTTTCCGGCATTGTTCTGAAAAAAATAGTAGTCATGGAACGACAGGGGAATGATGCCTTCATCGCAGCCGAACAGATGACCCTGCGTTATCGCTTCTGGCCCCTGTTTCGCATGCGGGTCGAGATCGACGAAATCTCTATCGATAATCCGCAGATTCGGCTGGAACGGTTGGCCGACGGCACCTTTAATTTCAGCGATCTGGTCCAGGTGGCCGGCAAAGAATCTGCAGCGGAACAGGAAGAACCTCTTCAATCCGCAGTAGATACCACAGACGGCGACATTAACCTTCTGGTCTCCCAAATGGCTGTTCGTCAAGGCACGATTTGGTTTTCCGATCAACAGGTGGACGTCGCCCCCCTCAGTTATCAACTCGATAATCTTTTGCTGCAGGTGAGCCAGTTTTCCCTTAACCAGGACTTTTCTGTGCAGTTATCGGCCACTCTGAACGGAGCGCCGCTGTCCATGGACGGACGGGTCAATCTGGCCAAGGCATCAGCCGAGGCCAAGGTGGTCCTGTCCGGGTTGGATGTCATGCCCTTTGCCCCCTATTTCCGCGACCAGCTACCCGGTCGTCTGGAAGGGGCTAAAATCGACTTGGATCTGCAGCTGTCCAGCCGGCAGAAACAGCTGGCCAGCGAAGGTCGAGTGAGGTTGCAGAATGTAGACCTGCAATTGAATGCCTTGCCCCAGGCGCCTTTTAAAGGTGCTCAAATAGATGCCGATTACAAGCTTCGATTTGACCGGGCAAGCCAGCAATTGGTTATTGACCATGGGCGGCTGGCTTTAAACGAGATACCGCTTTATGTGGCTGGCGAGATCCAGCAGGGGCCAGAAAGGTCCCTGAACCTGAACCTGAACCTGCGCCTAAATGAGCTGAATATCGCCCAAGCTATGGCGGCTTTGCCCGCTGGGCTGGTCAAGGACCTGGTGCCCCTTGAGCCGGCCGGCCTGATTACCGCCAGAGTCCATCTGGCGGGTATTCCTGAGCGTCCCAAGGAGTTGCTGCGCGATGGCGAATTGCGTCTGGACGGGGTGCAGGCGCAGGTCGGCGCACTCAAGCCGGCATTGACCGGGTTGATTACCATCAAAGGTGATTCGTTACTGACGGAAAACCTGGTGCTGGTGGCCGGTGATAACCGGCTGCAGCTGGACTGCGAAGCTCATTCCATCACTAAGCTGCCGGTCGTGGCTGTTGTCAATGTTCGTAGCGATCGCCTGCTCATCGATCAACTGCTGCCAGCAAAGGCTTCGCCGTCCGACTCGGCTCCGTCGGGTTCGGCCGCAGGATCGTCGCTGTCTGCGCAAGTGGGTCCTCTGGATCTGCCGATCACACTTTCCGGCACTGCTACTATCAAACAGGCCTTGTATCGAGGGCTAATCATCGACGGTCTGCAGGCGCGCTATCGATTGGAAAATAATCTGTTCCAGTTAGAGGAGTTGACGGGCCAGGTGGCAGGCGGATCATTCAGGAAAACGGCCAGCATCGATCTGGGACGTCCCGGTTTTGCCTATCGGGCACAACTTACCACCCGCGGAATTCAGGCTGATCCGCTGCTCAGTGCCTTTGCTCCCAAAGCGGCCGGAACGGTGTTCGGTCTGCTAAATCTTGATCTCGATCTGGCTGGAGAGGGTACTGACCTGACGGTTTTGCGCAAACATCTCAGCGGTCAGGGGGAGTTGCTGTTGCAAGAAGGGCGTCTGACCGGAAGTACTCTGGTGAAAGGGCTGTCGGACTTTCTCGGTCTGCCGGAATTGAGTGTTATGGGCTTTGATCAGGCTAACGGCCGTTTCGCCATCAATCAAGGCCGCCTCGATCTGACCAGTAATTTGATCAGTCAGGATCTGCGTCTGGCGCCGCGCGGCGATGTTGGCCTCGATGGTACCCTGAACCTCGGTCTAGATCTTCGCTTGTCGCCCGACCTGACCGAGAAATTGGATAGCAGCGGTCGCTTTGCCCAGTTGTTGGTCGATGCCGATGGCTGGGGGCAGGTCCCCCTTAAGATCAAGGGTTCCGTTGCCCGCCCGAGTTTTGCCTTGGACAGCGCGGCGATCAAAGGCGCCCTAAAGGAGAAAGCCGAGCAAAAACTGCAGGAAATCCTGCAAGAAAAGCTTTTTGGCAAAGAGGTGCCGGCCGAACAGGAAGATCCTCGCGAAAAGGAAAAGAAGCTGTTGGAAGGGGTCATCAAGGGGCTGTTCGGTCAGTAAGCCTTGTGCGGCGTGTACCAAAAAGTAGGGGCATCAGCAAGAGGGTCGCAAGGGGCAGAAAATACGCTATGCTTGCACTGTGTAATGCACCGAGGGCGGTTTGGGGGGGGCATGATCGAGCCGCGCTCCCTTGACTTATCAAAAACGGATTCCGCTGGCAGCCAGTTGGCCGGGCTTTCAGCACCGAAGGAGCGTCAGATGAATGTTTACGACTTCGCTATACAGATGGAAACGGATGCCGAAATCTTTTACCGAAAATTGGCGGCTGAAAGTCATATCCCCGGCATAGAAAGAATATTTACCGACCTGGTTGACGACGAACAGCGCCACAGGCAGATATTTCAGGCTCTGAAAGAACAGCAAGAGCCCGATGCCGTGACCGATTCGAAGGCGTTGGAAAAAGCCAAGAACATCTTTGAGAAAATTCTTGCCGAGAAACAGGATATGCCTTCGCTAAGGAGTAATCTCGAATCTTATCGGTATGCCCTGAAACTCGAAGCGGAAGGTGTGCGACTGTATACCGATGCGGCGAAGCGCGAAATCGATGGCGAGATAAAACAGCTGTTGCTGCGCATTGCCAAGGAAGAGGAAAATCATTTCAATATTGTTGAAAACATCTACAATTTCGTCAATGCTCCCAATCAATATCTCGCCTGGGCAGAATTCAGCAGCCTGGGAGAGTTTCAGGCCTTTGGGCGTGAAACGGATCTGTGATCGAGTGCTGGATCGTCTAAGGCAGTGAATGGTTCAGGCAGTCCGAAACAGGCCCGCCGTTATGATAACGGCGGGCCTGTTTCTTTATATTGCTGTTTATTTGATCGAAGTTTGATGGCGTCGCAAAAAGTCCACCCTACTGCGTTGCAGCGCTTTTTCAGGACTTCGACATACCCTATGAATGCCTTCACCCCTGAAAAACCACTAGGCCTTGTAGGTCGAAATTTTTGCTTAGCCATCTCATGACTTTTTGCGAAAGCATCAAGTTTAATCGGCTGTGAGATTGTT
>JAUWLU010000239.1 GCA_030613545.1 Desulfuromonadales bacterium | reverse complement strand
TCATGGCCGGCCGCAGGCGATAGGGGGCCGCCAGATAGTCCGCCAGCCAGTCCGGCTCGTACTTGTGGCGCCGCCAAGTCAGGCTCGGCGCATGATCGGCACCGAACCCCTCGATGGTGTGGCAGCCTCGGCAGCGGGCGGCCTTGACCAACCGCCGACCAACCAGCAGCCGCTCACCGACCGCGTCCAGGGTCGCCGGTTTTTCTTGCGCCGGCTTCTCTTGCTTCGCAACCGGCGGCGCGGCGGATCGGGCCGCAGCGCGCCGGTCCCGTTCCCGGCAGCAGGCTGCGTAGTCGTTACAAACCCGCGCCGAGGTCACATCGGCATCGCCGGAAAACCCCGAATCGACCACCAGGCTGCGCAGCTCAAAATCGACCAGCAGCCAGCTTTTTTCCGGGATATCGGCGAACAGTTCACGGCCACCCAGCACATCGAAAAAATTGCGGCAATCGCGACTGGTGCGGGGGTCTTCATAGGCCAGGGTAATCCAGGCCACACGCCCGTCCGCCACGATCTTCTTTTCCAGAAACAGCACCTGATCGGCGTAATGAATCCCGGGTCGCTCGCCAGCCACCAGAGCCCCCACAGACTGAGGAAGCAACACCATCAAACAGACCAGCCCTGTCCAGATATTCACTATGCGCATCGCCACCTCCTGTAGAGACCCCCTGCCGCCATAGATTAAACCTACCACAGCCGACGCCAGGAACAAGAACCTCTTGCGTCAAACTGAAAGCCGCTGTTATTCTGCTGGCGGGTTCACCGGTCGCTGCATCGACATTCCGCTTCCAACAACCTGCGAAGGAACAATCAGAACATGAAACCCGCCGTCGTCTCGGTGGCTGCCAAAAGCGGCACCGGCAAAACCACCCTGGTGGTGAAACTGATCAGCGAATTGAAGCAACGGGGCTATCGGGTCGGCGCCGTCAAGCACGACGGCCACGGCTTCTCCATGGACAAGGAAGGCAAGGATTCCTGGCGTTTCACCGAGGCGGGATCCGATATCACCATGGTCACCTCCAGAGACAAGATTGCCATGATTCGGCAAAATCCCGACCGGCAGGAACCGCCGCTGGACGAAACCATCGCTCGCTATTTCAGCGATGTCGATATTGTCATCACCGAAGGTTTTAAAAAAAATGCTCTGCCCAAGATTGAGGTCCACCGCCGGGAATGCCGTAGCCAACTGCTCTACCGGGGCGAAAACTACGACCCGACCCTGATCGCCGTCGCTTCCGATGAGCCCCTCGACCTTGATGTGCCGGTCTTCGATCTGAATGACGCCCGCGGCATCTGTGATCTCATCGAGACCCGTTTTCTCAGCTAAACCCCTGATTTTTCCTAAGCATTCGCCTATCGCCTGAACACTTCCCAACAGCTCACCAGCAGCAGCACCCACCAGCCCCGTAGCACTGCAGTCAGGTTTTTCCGGCGCGGTCGCAGTGGCGACCCTCGAAGCTTCTCGCCAGCTGCGCTCTTTGGGCGAATGATGCCATCCTCGCACAGCACATAGCAGGAGGATTCGATCTGCTGCCGAGCCGCCAATACCTGGCCGAAGGTGGATCAGCAGGATCGCTCCCGGCTCCGCGTCCGGACCCTGTCCGGCGGCCGATAGGGGTTCGATGCCGACAGAACCGGAGAAGCCCTGTTGCAGCGGTGAAAAAGCGCGCCCAGCCATTGCCATCGATCGCGGCAAACCTTCCGCCAGCTTCGCAGCAAGGAGCCGCTTGCGGCAGAACGGGCGCCGGTCAGATGGGCATCGTAACGGGCTCGTTTTGATGGCGAGCCAAGGAGGCGATAGGCAACCAGCAGCTTTTGAAAGTGTGCCTCATCGGCAGCACCGGGAGGCGCGGTATCAGGATGGCAGCGCCTGGCCTGGCGACGGAAGGCCCGCCGAATTTCAGCGGAACTGGCATCGGAATGAACAGCAAGGACGTGGTAACAGGTCTGCTCCATGGACGAACCCCTGATCGACAGGGTCTCCTTCCCTGGAGAGCCGTTAGCGGTAAAGGAACAAGGGCCGAATACCCCGGTGCAGGGGAGACCCTGAACTTTCCTTTTCGGCCAGACCACGGCAGTTCTTTAGACCGGCGAACAGTCGATGACCACCGTACAGCTCATAACTTTGCGAGAACGGCAACCTCGGGGCAGACCGTCGCCAGTGCTCGATAGACCCTCTCAAGCTGCAACGCTTCATCCTGAGGAGTCCGAAGCTTCCGGATCGGCAGGGTCAACCGCTGGCGAAGGGCAGTGTTTCGGGACAGGGTCAGGGCCTGGCGGACAAAGCTTTCCTTAGAATCGTACAGCAGACCGTTAAGGTCCGGTGTGAAAGCCGCCCGGTTGCCGGGAATATCCCGCGCCAGAATCGGCCGCCCGAGAGCGACCGCTTCGAGCAGGACATTGGGCAACCCCTCGCTGACAGAATGATTCAGGACCACGTCGACTGCACGGAGCACCGCGGCCATGGCTGGCGCCGGAATCTCGCCGAGGTAATGGGCCCAGGACCGCGTCTGCAGAGCCGCCAGAAAACGCTGGCCATAGGCTTGGTCCAGAATCGCGCCGCAAAAGAGCAGTCTGCAGAATGGTGCCGCGGCAGCGACCGGGTCAAAGAGCTGTAGAAGCTCCAGATTGGCTTTGACGGGGCGGATGCCGGCCGGAAGAAGAAAGGTGATGCTGGAGGCGGGAATGGCATGGCGTTGCCGCAGCGGGTAGGGATCGTCCCCGAGGCTAACGCCGGGAGCTACATGGCACAGACGAGCCGCCAAGCCGGGATGAGCTGCGGCAAAAGATTCCACGGTCAGCCGATTTTGGATGATGATGGCCGCAGCCTGCTCAAGCACCGCGTAAATCTGCGGCCCCTGCTCGGCGCAATCCAGGCCGTGATTGAGATCGGTCCCGGTCAGGGATACGACCGACGGGATCGCATCCCGTTGCCGGCAGCCCAGCCATGGCAGGCCCGCCCGGTAGGCATGCAGCAGGTGAACCAGGTCGGGAGCGAATTCTGCCACCTGACGTTCCAGACCCGCTACGGCACCGGACGTCTCGACCAGACGCACCTCATGGCCCAAGGAAACCAGGCCTTGCTGGTGACGCAGGGCGGTCACCCAGTTGCCGGTGGTACGCGGTTGCTCGGGAACCACAAACAAAACTCGCACGACAGCCCTCCAGTACGCCAGGGGACGGCAGACAGAATGCGAGCATGCTAGATAAATGGTCGGGTTCTGTCAATCATGTTACAAATTGGCGCCAGCCCGATCGAGTAGCTGAGGGAGGTTGCCCTCCCTCGGCTCTCACACCACCGGGCATACGGTTCACGTACCACGGCGGTTCCTTAGGTTGTTGTTATTCGCGAACTCAGCAATGTATCGAGCAGGCTGAACAATCCGAGATTGTC
>JAUWLU010000003.1 GCA_030613545.1 Desulfuromonadales bacterium | reverse complement strand
CAACTGATCGCCCGCCTTGATGACACCGACTAGCGGCGGCCGGCGCAGGAAGCGCAGGCGGGCCGGGCCAACGCGCGAGCCCAGGCCCGCAACGCCGAAGCCAATTACGAGCGGGTTCGTGCTCTGTACGAAAACCGCAACGCTTCGCGCAACGACCTGGACGCCGCTCGAGCCGCCAGCGAATCGGCCGAAGCGCTGGTCCGGGCCAGCAACACCCGCCTGAAACTGGCCCGTTCGCAGCGTAGCTACACCCGGCTTACCGCTCCCAGCGCCGGAGCCATCGCCAGCGTGCCCATCGAGGTCAACGAAAATATCGCCGCCGGTCAGATGGTGGCGCTGCTGACCTCCGGCACACAGACAGAGGTCGGCTGTACCGTTCCGGAAAGTCTCATTACCCAGATCAAAAAGAATATGCCGGTCAGCGTCGTCTTTGACGCCCTTCCTGAACGGAAGTTCGCCGCCAAGGTCACCGAAGTCGGCGTCGCGGCCACCGGCCGGGCGACGACCTTTCCGGTCACCGTGCGCCTTGAGCAGAGCTCCGGTCTGATCCGTCCCGGCATGGCTGCGGCGATTATTTTTCTCTTGCCTAAAACCGGTAACAACACTTCGGTTCTGGTGGCGCCGGAGGCTATCGGCGAAGACCGCAAAGGGCGCTTTGCCTTTGTGGTCGAATCCCGCAAGGATGGACTGGGGATCATCCACCGGCGGGCGGTCACGGTCGGCGAACTGACCTCAGACGGCCTGGAGGTGCTCAGCGGTCTGCAGGACAGTGATCTGGTCGTCACCGCCGGCATCAGTCGCATCCACGAAGGGCAACAGGTGCAGATTCTTGCCAGCAACGAGGTCCGTCCATGAACCTGACCCGCTCGGCTCTGGAAAAGAACCGGGTCACCCTGGTCGCCCTGCTGGTCATCGTCCTGGCCGGGCTGTTCTACTTTTCCACTCTGCCCCGCGCCGAAGATCCCGGTTTTGTGGTGCGTGTGGCCCAGGTACTGACCTATTTCCCCGGTGCCAGCCCGGAGCGGGTTGAGCAGCTGGTCACCGACAAGCTGGAAAAGGTCATACAGGAAATTCCCCAGATCGACTATATCGAGAGCGAGTCGAAACCGGGCGTTTCGGTCATCTGGGTCAACATCCTCGAGCGCCACAAAGAGATGCGGCCCATCTGGGACGATTTGCGGCGCAAGGTTACCCGGGCCACCGGCGAACTGCCCGACGAAGTGGTCGGCCCCTTCGTCAACGACGAATTCGGCGATATCTTCGGCATCATCGTCGCCATCAGCGGCGAGGATTTCAGCTACGCGGAACTCAAGGAGATTGCCGACGATTGCCGCAACGAGCTGTTGCTCAATCCGCACATCGCCAAAGTCGACATTCAGGGCATTCAGCAGGAACGGATCTTCGTCGAATATCATAACGCCCGGCTGGCGGAACTCGGCCTGTCGCCCTTTCAGCTCAAAGGCATCCTCGAAGCCCGCAACATCATCATTCCCGGCGGCGAGATCTTTACCGACCGGGAGCAGATTGTCCTTGAACCGACCGGCAACTTCGATTCGGTGGCCGACCTCAAGCGCACCGTCATCACCCTGCCCGGCCGCAACGAGGTCGTCTACCTGGAAGACATCGTCGACATTCAGCGCCACTATATCGACCCGCCTACCAGCCGCGTCCACTATAAGGGTAAACCGTCCCTGACCCTGGCCATCAACCTGCGCGAGGGGGGAGACATGCTGGCCCTCGGCGACGACGTCAAGCTCTCTTTGGAGCGTTTTCGCCAGGCCTATCCCGTGGGCGTCGATTTCGACATCGTCGCCTTTCAGCCCGAGCACGTTAAACGCAAGGTCGACGAGTTCGTCACCAACCTGCTACAGGCCATGGTCATCGTGCTGGCGGTGATGCTGGTCTTTCTCGGCCTGCGCACCGGCCTGGCGGTATCCAGCCTGATTCCCATGGCCATGATCATGGCTTTGCTGGTAATGGGCGTGATCGGCATCGGCATCGATCAGATGTCCCTGGCGGCAATGATCATCGCTCTGGGCATGCTGGTCGACAATGCCATCGTCATGTCCGAATCGATCATGGTGCTGATGGGCGAGGGCAAGTCGGCCGTCGAGGCGGCGGTCGATTCGGCGCAAGAGCTGAAGATTCCGCTGCTGACCTCCTCCCTGACCACCGCCGCCGCCTTTCTGCCCATCTACCTGGCCAAATCATCGACCGGCGAATACACCGCCCCGCTGTTCAAGGTGGTAACCATCACCTTGCTGTGTTCCTGGGTCCTGTCGCTGACCATGACGCCGCTGTTTTGCGTCTATTTCATCCGCATCAAGCCCACCTCCGGGCAGGGCGGCTACAACACCGCCTTTTACCGCCGCTATCGTGGCTTGTTGCTCACCATGCTGCGCAACCGGTTGCTCACCCTGGCCGCGGTGATCCTGGTTTTTGTCGTCGCCATGGCCAGCTTCCGTTTTGTGCCGAAGATGTTCTTTCCGCCCCACAACAAGCCGATCTTCAGCGCCGAACTGCGTCTGCCCGTCGGCACCCCGTTGAAACGCATGGAAGCGGTGGTGCAACAGATCGAAAGCTTCATGCAGGCGGAAATGATGGCCGACCCGAAACAGGATCAGGATGGCCTGGTCAGCTGGGTCAGCTACATCGGCTCCGGTGCCCCCCGCTATATGCTGCCCTACTCCCCCGAGGCGCCCAGTCCAGAATACACCTATATGCTCATCAACGGCACCAGCCGCGAACACAATCTGACAGAAATGATTCCGCGACTGGAGGCCTACTGCCTGAACCACTTTCCCGACCTGACACCCAAGATCCGCCCGCTGATTCTCGGCCCGCCCATCGAACACCCCAGCGAAGTGCGCCGTTCGGGAAAGAATACCGACCGCCTGTTCGAGCTGGCTCAGCTGACCAAGGACCAATTGGCCAAAATTCCCGGCACCCGCAACATCACCGACGATTGGGGCGCGCGCACCAAAAAGCTGGTGGTGCAGATCAACCAGCCGCGAGCCCTGCGTGCCGGCCTCACCAGCCGCGATATCGCCGTATCGCTACAGACTATCCTGAGCGGCATTCAGACCACCGAATATCGGGAGCAGGATGAGCTGATTCCCGTCATCCTGCGCTCGGTGGCAGCCGACCGCAAAGATATAGGCAAACTGGAAAGCCACAACATCTACGTGCAGCAGACTGGCCAATCGGTGCCCTTGAAACAGGTAGCCGACATCAAAATCGCCTGGCAGCCGGGCAAAATTAACCGCCGCGATCGACTTAGGACCGTGACCGTGCAGGCTAACATCGACCGCGGCGCCAATGCCATCGCCATCGGCCAGCAGATCGACGGCTGGCTAAAAGAGCAGAGCCACAGCTGGCCCTTTGGCGACAAATACCAGCTCGGCGGTGAGATTGAGACCTCCGGCGAAGCCAACGCATCGATCGCTGTCAATCTGCCGTTGACCGCGCTGCTGATCCTGCTGCTGCTGGTCGGCCAGTTCAACTCGCTGCGCCGGCCGCTGATTATTCTGCTGACCATCCCCCTGGGCATGATCGGGGTGACCTTCGGCCTTCTGGTTACCGGCTCTTACTTCGGTTTTATGACCCTGCTTGGCATCATCGCCCTGTGCGGCATCGTCATCAACAACGCCATCGTGCTCATCGATCGCATCAATATCGAGATCGAGCAGAAGGGGCAGGATCCGGCCACAGCAATTCTTGAATCGGCCCAGCGCCGCCTGCGACCGATTCTGCTCACCACGGCGACCACCATGGGCGGCCTGCTGCCCCTGTGGCTGAGCGGGGGGCCCATGTGGGAACCGATGGCCATCTCCATCATCTTCGGCCTGCTGTTCGCCACCATTCTGACCCTGGGTCTGGTACCGGTTCTCTATAGTCTCTTCTTTCGAGTCAATTTTCGCGACTTCAACCCACGGCCGCCCGGCGGCACACTCTGATTCTGACCCGCTCCCCTTGACAACCTCTACTTGAAGGCTATCCATAAAAGGGATCGCCGACACTGTACGGCCCCGGCAAAAGCCGGGGTCGGCCAACCACAAGGAGGTATCTCATGCCGGAATTTGGCCACCCTTTCAGCGGCAACACCATCGACCGCAAGCTCACCCAAACTGAACTTATTCGGGCCATCCGCTTCATGGTTTCAGCCGAATACGAAGCGATTCAACTCTACATGCAACTTGCCGAAGCGACAGACGACGCCCTGGCCAAGGAAGTGCTCATCGATATCGCCGACGAGGAGCGGGTCCATGCCGGCGAGTTTCTGCGCCTGTTGCTTCATCTGGCGCCGGACGAAGAAAATCTGTATCAGGAAGGCTACGAAGAAGTCGAAGAGATGATGGAAAAACTGGGGATCAAGCAATAGTGGCGTCTTGCTGGCTGTCGGCGCCGCTTCACATTTGCAGCGGCGCCCCCCTGCCATTGGACAGCTTGCAAGCGGGAACGACAGAGGGTGGCGTAGAGGCATTGCATTTGCGTTATTGGGTTTTACCAACAGAAACATCGACCCCCGTTGCGGAAAAGAAGCGGACCGATGGCTTTAGCAACCAACTGTCGCAAGAGGGGGAGCGGCGCAACGGCTCTTAACCTTCTCTGCCCCTGCGCGACAGTAATGCCCCCCGCAGGGGAAGGCACTTTTTGCTTCCTTTTTGTTGCCGCCCGGACAAAAAGGAAGGCGTCTGGCGGGACGCGACCCGTCGGTGTTGTTGGCCAAGCTCCTGATCATCCATCAGACTTTGGGAGCCAACCTTTGTTTGGGTTATAGGTCCGAATATTTTTGCCAGAATAGCATGTTTTGCCCAGTACGGTTCCGAGTGAAGGTCGGGATTATTAAACCGTAAATACCTCGGGTACCTGCCCCTTAGTTGCTTGCCCGTATCGGGCGAATAGGCTATAAAATCCTTTGGCGAACCATAAACCCCACTCAAAGAGGCTGACATGGAAGACAACAAGCGCGATGCTGAAGAGATAAACGAGGAGCAAGACGGTGAGGGAAGTTTTGCCGATCTGCTGGAAGAGAGCCTGATCGGTGCCGTGGAGCTGAAGCCGGGCCAGCAGGTCGAATCGACGGTGCTGCAAATCGGCAAACAGTGCGTTTTTCTCGATGTCGGCCAAAAGGGCGAGGGGATTCTTGACCGCAAGGAAGTACAGGACGAAGAAGGCAACCTTTCGGTAGCGGTCGGCGACAAGCTCAAGGCCTACTTTGTATCCCGCGCTGGCGGCGAGTTGCGCTTTACCACCCGTCTCGCTTCCGGCGTAGCCGGGGCGGCCCAGATCGAAGAGGCCTGGCGCAGTGGCATCCCTGTGGAAGGCCGTCTGGAAAAGGAAATCAAGGGCGGCTACGAGGTCAAGTTGGCGGGTGGAGTGCGGGCCTTCTGTCCCTTTTCACAGCTCGGCCTGCGTCGCCAGGAGTCGGCCGAAGAGGTAATCGACACCAGCCGACCCTTCAAGGTCATCAAGTTCGCCGACCAGGGTCGCAACGTAGTCGTCTCCCACCGGGCGCTTCTTGAAGAGGAGCGGGCCCTGCAACGGGAGGCCCTCAAGGAAACCCTGCACGAAGGCATGGTGGTCAAGGGGGTGGTGACGTCCCTGCGCGAGTTCGGCGCCTTTATCGATATCGGCGGCATCGAAGGCTTGTTGCCTATCTCCGAGGTTGGTTACGGCCGTATCGACGATATCGGCCAGGTATTGCAGGTCGATCAGGAACTGGAGGTGGCGGTCAAGAAGATCGATTGGGAGGCGAACCGCTTCTCCTTTTCGTTGCGTGATACGCTGGCCGATCCCTGGGCCAAGGTCGGTTCCCTCTACGTCGAAGGAGGCAGCTATCCCGGCACCGTGGCGCGGGTGGCTCAATTCGGCGCCTTCGTCACCCTTGAGGACGGCATCGACGGTCTGCTGCACATTTCCCGCCTTGGCGGCGGGCGGCGCCTCAAACACGCCCAGGAGGCCGTCAAGACCGGTCAGACCCTGACCGTGACCATCGAAAAGATCGATCTGGAGCAGCGCCGCATCTCTCTGGTGCCGGTGGCCGGCGAGGGCCAGGCCGCCGCAGGGGCCGAGGCTGCACCCAGCCGAAGCTCCTACGAGGACACACCGGCCGGCGGCTCCATGGGCACCCTGGGCGATATGCTCAAGGCGCAGCTGGAGAAGAAGAAAAAGCGTTGATTTACGGAAAGGTCCAAGATCCGAGATACGAGAAAACCGTTGTCTTTTTGTCTTTTGAGACGTGCCATGGCGGACCAAGTGTCGGGAGAAAGCCGCATAAATGCAGCGACAGGTTGACTTGCTTCGCGTTCTTCGCGGCTTCGCGTGAGACAGAAGCAGGTAAACCTGTTTTCGCGCAAAGACGCGAAGAAACCTTTGTTTCTGAGGTGAAACCCTTTGAGCCGTAAACCAAACAAAACCGTCAGTCGCAAAAAGCCGCCGATGTCCTCGCCAGACGCAGCCCGCCAGGGGGTGATTGTCGCCCACCTCGGGGTGGCTGTCGAGGTGCTGTTTGGCGATGGCGAGCGCCATCAGGTGCGGGTTAAGCGGCGCTCCGGCCATGTGGTAGGGGATTCGGTACTGGTTCGCGGCGAGGTGCTGGAACGCCTGCCGCGTAGCACCGAATTGCGCCGTCGCGACGGGCGTGGCGCGGTGCATCTGGTCGGCGCCAATCTCGATGTGCTCGGTGTGGTGGTCGCTCCGCGGCCCTTGCCGCCGGCCGGTTTTGTCGATCGCGCCATCGTGGCGGCCCGTGCGGCCGGCCTCAAACCCTTTCTCATTGTCAACAAGGAAGATCTGGCCGGCGCCGCTGAGCTGACCGCCGAGCTGCGGGCTCTCTATGGTGCCGCGCTGCCGGTTTTTACCCTGAGCGCTAAGGCGGGCATCGGCCTCGATCTGTTGCGCCGCTTCATGGCAGAAGGCCATCGAGGGGCCTTCGTCGGCACCACCGGGGTCGGCAAAAGTTCGCTGCTCAACGCCCTCTGCCCCGATCTCGCCCTGACCGTCGGTGAACTGTGCGAGGCCCGCGGCGTCGGCCGTCACACCACTACGGTGGCGACCCTGCATGCCCTGCCCGGTGGTGGCGAGTTGATCGATACCCCCGGTTTTCGCGATTTCGGTCTGGTCGACATCGTCGTCGAAGAGTTGATTGTTCATTTTCCCGGTTTCGAGCAGGCCATGATGGCCCGCTGCCGGTTTCGCGATTGTCGTCACCGTGCCGAGCCCGGCTGCGCCGTGACGGCCCTGGTGGAAAAAGGGGCTCTGGCCGAGGAGCGTTATCGGGCCTATCTCGATCTGCTGGCTGAGATCGAGGTGGCGGAGGACGAGAAGCGCCGCAGGGGGTGGAAAAACTGAGGGGGCAAGGCAGCGTTGTCTCTGCGCACAGGCACTGAACAGTCATTTGACCCAGCATGAAAAAGCGGCGGAACCGATCGGTTCCGCCGCTTTTGTTGGTGCCCTGTTGCTTTATCGGTGTCGGGTCAGGCGATGACCTTTTCTATGGCCCACACGCCGCAGGGGCAGATGCCGGCACACAGCCCGCAGCCGATGCAGTACTGCTCATCGGATACATATTCAAAGGAGCCGTCGAGGCTCTCCTTGCGGGCGATAGCCCCTTCGGGGCAGGCTTCCAGGCACATGGAGCAGTCGCGGCAGGTGCCGCAGCTGATGCAGCGATGGACCTCTTCGCAGGCGTCGACGACCTGGAAGCGGCCCCGGTTCTGGGCCTGGAATGCTTCCTTGCTCAGTTTCCACTGGGGAATCACCTCCGGATTCTTCTTGGCCACCAGTTCGAGACCGTTCAGGTAGTCGTCGATATATTCGGAGACCTCCCGACCGCTACCGATGGCGTGGGTCAGCAGGCCGGGCTGAATGGTGTCGCCGAGGGCGAAGATGCCCGGAGCCTGTTTGGCCTGCCAGCAATCGTCGACGTCCATCATGCCGCGGTCGGTGAGCCATTCGCGGGGCACGTAGGACAGGTCGGGCCGTTCACCGATGGAGATGATCACCGTGTCGGCCTCGATGAGGCGTCCGTCCTTGGTGTGCAGACCCTCTTCGGAGATGCGCTCGGTAAAGACCGGCCACTGAATCTGGCCGCCGAGGGCGTCAAAGTGGTCGATCTCCTTCTGGAAAGCGGCCGGCCGCTGCACGTCGATGGCGGTAACCTGCTGGGCGCCCATGGCGTAGGCGCCGATGGCCACATCCATGCCGGCGTTGCCGGCGCCGATGACCACGACCCGTCGACCGACTTTGGGGTTTTTGCCGGCGTTGACCTCCTTGAGGAACTCTAGGCCCTTGACCAGCCGTTCGTGACCGGGGAAGGGGATGACCACCGGGTTATGGGCACCGCTGGCGATGACCACCGCATCGGCCTCGGCGCGAATCGTCTCGAAGTCCTCGCGCTCGATCTGGCGCCCGGTCTGGATGTTGACGCCGATTCGCTTGATGCGGTCGACTTCGGCGCCCAGCACCTCGCGGGGCAGGCGCTCCTTGGGGATGGCCTGGCGCAGCTTGCCGCCGACCTCCTCGTCGCCTTCGTAGAGGGTGACGCTGTGGCCGCGCAGACCGAGCTGCCAGGCGGCGGACAGGCCGGCGGGACCGCCACCGATCACCGCGACGCTCTTGCCGGTGGCGGGTAGCAGTTCAGGCGCTTCCGCATCCTGGGACAGGCGACCGAGTTCCTGCATGGCCACCGGGTAGTCAAGGGAACGTCGGCTGCAGGCATCCATGCAGAGATTGGGACAGACCTGGCCACAGACACTGGCCGGGAAGGGCGAGTAGTGCAGCACCAACTCCAGGGCTTCCTTGGTCTTGCCTTCGCGCAGCAGGCGAATGCGGTCCTGGGTCGGTATGCCCGTCGGACAGGCGGCCTGACAGGGCGCGGCGTAGGATTTGTTCTGCCAGTGAGGGATTTTCAGTCGGCCGTCGCCGGTGTTGACAAAGCCGGCCACCTCATCGTAGTTGTCCGTGACCACGTCGCCAAAAATACCGCCCTCGACCCACTTGCCGAGGCGAAATTCACGCATCGAGATGCGCTCCACCGCCTGCCGCTCTTGGTAGGTCTTGGCAACAATTTTCTTCCACTGGGAGAAGTCGGTCAGCTCGGCCAGCAGCTGCGGTTTTTCGATCTTGTCGAGGAACACCGGCATGTTGCTGGACAGAAACTGCCGATCCCCTTCGTCCAGTTCGAGCAGCCAGACATCGTTGGACAGTCCTTTGACCGGGCCGCGCACGTAGATGGTGCCGCCGACCATGCCGACGCAGCCGCGGTCGCCGAGTACCGAGTCAAATTGCTCGCTGTCAACGCCGCAGACCACGGCGATGCCGCCGCCCATGAACTCGAAGGAGAAGGAACCGGTGTTTTTCAGAATCCACATCTCCGGCGGACTATGGGCCGGGTCGTGTTTCATCAGCGAACCGGTGCGGGTACCGCCACGGCCGGCGACGTAGATCTGGCCGCTGGCGGCGCAGTGGCCGGTGGTATCGCCGCCGTCGCCCTTGAGCACCAGGGTGGCGCCGGCGTTGAGCCAGCCGACGTCGGCTGGAGCCGGACCGTTGATGATGATCTCGGTGCCTGCGAGGCCGAAGGCGCCGACCCGCTGGCCGGGATTCTTGACGGTGAACTTCAGGGTCTTGCCGTCAGCGCTCCACAGCGGTCCACCGATATCGTGATGTCCCGACGAGAGAACTTCGAATTCGGTCTCGCCGGCTTCCAGGGCGGCATAGATCTTCTGCAGCAGCTGCTGCGTGGAGATGCGCCGGTTATTTTCGTCAAAACCATTAATATGGGCTGCCATTGCTTGAATCTCCTTAGCAGACGTACTGAACCTGCAAACGATCGGCTACCGCTTTGTCGGTGGAGACCAGACAGTCGGAGCGGCCGATGGGCAGGGCAGAGTTACCGATGGGGGCCATGAGCTTACGCAGTTCCATGTCCATGCCCAGGAAATAATTGACGATGTTCTCCGCCACCCGCTCGGGATTGAGGCGTTTGGCGAGCACCGGCTCCTGCGTGGTGATGCCGGCCGGACAGAGGCCGGTATTGCAGGCGTTGCAGCGACCATGGTCGTTGCCGAGGCAACCGGCCATCTGCAGAATCAGCTTGCCGGTAAAGACGCCGTTGGCGCCGAGACACATCATCTTGAAGGCGTCCGCCGCCAGATTGCCGGTCTTGCCGAGGCCGCCGGCCGCCCACAGCGGGATCTGGCCCTGGCGACCCTGGGCCACCGCAGCCAGGTAGCAGTCGCGCAGCTTGCTGACCGACGGATGGCCGGTGTGGTCGAGGGAGATGTCGTGGGCCGCGCCGGTGCCGCCGTCGATACCGTCGAGGAAAAAGCCGCCGACGATGTTGTAGGGATCGCGCACCAGGTTGTTGAAGACCGAGACGCTGGTGGCGCTGGCCGCCACCTTGATGGCCACCGGCACGCGGAACTTGAAAGCGGCGTTAAAGGAGAGGAACATCTTCTGCACGCTCTCCTCAATGGAGTAGAGGCCCTGGTGGTTGGGCGGCGACAGCAGGTCGGTGCGGGGTACGCCGCGGATGGCCTGAATGTGCTCAGCGACCTTGGCGGCCATCAGCAGGCCACCGTCGCCGGGCTTGGCGCCCTGGCCGATTTTGATCAGAATGCCGGCCGGATCCTCGACCATGTGCGGCATGGCCTGAATGATGCGGTTCCAGCCGAAGTGGCCGGAAGCGATCTGCAGGATCATGTACTTGAGGTACTTGCTCTTCAGCAGCCGGACCGGCATGCCACCCTCGCCGGAACACATGCGCACCGGCAGTCCGCACTCCTCGTTAAGGTAGGCGACGGCCATGGCGATCGCTTCCCACATGCGCCAGGAGAGGGCGCCGATGGACATGTCGCCGATGATCACCGGATAGACCCAGCGCACCGGTGGGGTCTGGCTGTCCTGAATCAGCTTGCCGTCAGCGGTTTGCTGCAGGGGCAGGGCCTTGGCCGGCAGAATGCGACCGAAGGGCGCCAGGCAGTCGAAGGTGTGGCGCTGGGCATCGAGACTCGGGTCGGTCATCTGCGAAATGCGTCCGACCCGCAGGGTGTCGAGGGTCCGGGCCTGGACTTCCAGGTTGTTGCGGCCACCACGCTTGGGTCCGGAGCCGGTAGCGGTCTGGTAGACGACGTTGAACCGGGAGTCGGGGTTGCGAGACGCGCTGATGGCGTTGTTGGGGCAGACCCGCTCACAGACGCCGCAGCCGCGGCAGAAGTTCTTGATCACGTCGCGTTGGGCAATGACCGGCTGGGCGGAAAAGCGGGTTTTCGGTTCCGGAGTCTCGCTGTCGGTAAAGATCATCCGCCGCCGCTCCATCTTCGGGCCGATGGCGTCGAAGGTGCAGGCCGCAATGCAGGAACCGCACAGGGTGCAGCGGTTCGGGTCGTAGGCAATCTTCCACGGCAGATCGTTACAGGCGAGGTCGTTAATTTTTATTGGTTCCATCTCTGGACCTCCAGGTTGTCGTCGATGGCCACGATTTCGCGTTCGTTGGGGTAAATGTCTACCTCCCAGTTGCGGTCGGGCAGGACTTCGTTGATGCCGCAGACCTCCGAGGAGATGACCACCATATCGTCGTCCCTGCCGACCACTACCGGCCGCAGCTTCTTGGCGTCGCAGCAGGTAAAGAGGGTGTTGTCGGGCAGTACGCCGATGATGGTGTTGGGGCCGTTGATCTCCAGGTGGGCCAGGGACTGGCGCATGGCCAGCAGCTGCTCCTGATCGTCACGTTTGGCCATGTCCTCGAAGGGCAGCGGAGTGACGACATGCTTGTAATAGGGGAGCGGCCAGCCGAGTTCCTTGTGGACGTAATGCAGGGTGTAGAGAAAGCACTGCGAATCGGACTCAAAGCCGATGTAGCCGCGATGCAGGCTGCTCTGGAATTCCTTGTTTCTCTGGTAAAAGGTGTTCTCGCCGTTGGCCAGCGCCGTGTAGCCCTGCAGAAAGAAGGGGTGGGCGGCGTAACGCACGATGGCGTAGTTGGTGTTCTGCCGGCACTGGGCGGTGATCACCTTGGCGGTGAAGTTGTCATTCGGTTCCCAGAGGTTGAAGTAGGTGCCGATGGCCCGCGGATCGCCGATCTCCTTAAGGGTGATGACGTCCGGCCAGAAGGAGTAGGCAAAGCCCGTTTCGTCCTTCTCCATGGCGGCGCGCAACTCCAGGCGGGTGTCGGTCAGCAGTTCGCCCTTTTCCTGGTCGGTAGCGTTCTGGTATCCCTTTGGATAGTCGAAGGTTTCAAAGACGTAGTTGGGCATGGCCTGAATATCGAGGCCCGGTTCGGGGTTGATCTCCGGCACCCACTGATGAACACGGCGGAAGCCTTTGGTGTGCAGCAGGTCTTCGGCGATTTTCAGGCCTTCGTCAGTGCAGGCCAGGGAGAGGGTCGGAAGATGTTTGTAATCTTCAAAAATCCCTCCCAGATCCTGCATGACCATGGCGAACCCGGAGTTGTCGTGGCCTTCCTGCTGCGACTGCATAAGCAACAGGGCTTTACTCGGGTGCATATAGTGGCGGCTTTTGAGAGCTCCAATGCGACACATGAGCGGTTACCTCCAAGAAACGATTTAGTTGTGCAAAAGTTGCGGGCTGGTGAAATAGTTTGTTGCTGAATCGTTACACAATTGCAAGCAGGGTGCCATAATTTGCTTTTCTTGTAAAGAATTGCTTTGGCGCAAGAAAGCCTTTTTAAAACAGGGTTTTGTGGGCCTATGGAGGGGCGGGTTTGGTGAGTTTTTGCTAACGCAGTGGGCTTGAGAAGTGGCTTGGGAGAGCAGATCTGCTTAACGCAGTGTGTTTTGGCTACACAAGACGGGTCCGGCTCTTCGAGAAGAGCCGGGCCCGTCTTGTGTAGCGATTAGAGATTGTAGCCGGTTTCCGAATGGGCCGTCTGGTCGAGGCCAGTGAGTTCGTCCTCGCGTCCCACCCGCAGGCCGATGGTGGCTTTGAGGATCAGCAGCAGAATGGTGGTAATGACCGCTGCGTAGCCGGCAGCGGCGGCGATACCGACAAGCTGCACCCACAGTTGATGGAAGTCGCCGGTCAGGACGCTGGTGGCGCCAACGGTGGCGAAGACCCCGGTGGCCAGGGCGCCAAAGGCGCCGCCGATGCCGTGAATGCCGAGCACGTCAAGGGAGTCGTCGTAGCCGAACTTGTGCTTGAGCATGACGCCGCCGTAGCAGACGGCGCCGCCGAGCAGGCCCATGACGATGGCCCAGCCCGGAGTGACGAAGCCGGCGGCCGGGGTGATGGTCACCAGGCCGGCAACGATACCGGAGGCCACGCCGAGGGCGCTCGGCTTGCCGGCCAAGATCCACTCGAGCAGCATCCAGGAGAGGGCCGCGGCGGCCGCGGCGGTCTGGGTGGTGGGGAAGGCCAGGGCGGCGCTGCCGCCGGCGGACAGGGCGCTGCCGGCGTTGAAGCCGAACCAGCCGAACCACAACAGGCCGGCGCCGAGCAGGGTCATGGGCAGGTTGTGAGGGGCCATGCGCTCATGGGGAAAGCCGACCCGCTTGCCGAGAAACAGAGCCAGCACTAGGGCCGAAATACCGGAAGAGAGATGGACCACGGTGCCGCCGGCAAAGTCGAGAGCACCCATCTCCAGCAGCCAACCGCCCTCGCCCCATACCCAGTGAGCCAGGGGATCGTAGACCAGCACGCTCCACAGAAGGATGAAGATGCAGTAAGTGGAGAATTTCATGCGTTCGGCAATGGCGCCGGAGATCAGGGCCGGGGTGATGATGGCGAACATGCCCTGGAACATGACGAACACGTAGGTCGGGATGGTCCCGGTCAGGGAATCGGGGCCGATGCCGCAGAGAAAGAGGTTCTGCAGGCTGCCGATGAAGGGGCCGGCACCGCCAAAGGCCAGGGTGTAGCCGACCACCACCCACTGCACGCCGATGATGGCCATGGCGGCAAAGGTATGCATGATGGTGGACAGGACGTTTTTGGAGCGGACCATGCCGGCGTAGAACAGGGCCAGGCCCGGCAGCATGACCAGAACCAGGGCTGAAGAAACCAGCATCCAGGCGGTGTCGCCAGGGTCGGCACTTTCCGCCGCCAAGCACAGGGTCGGTAGCAGGGTGAGCCCGAACAGGGCGGGCAGGGTGGTCAGAGACTTGTGCTTCATTTTCTTTCCTCCGATGGGGATGTCAGATTGTGCTGCCGGTGCGAAGGACAGCAGCAAACCCCGTGCCGAAAAAAAGATGATCATTATTTCAGTAGGTTATGAATGTGACCGGCCGATAAATGATCAAAAAAAAGGCACTGCTGCTCAGAGAATAGGCGCCGAGCCGCCATTGTAACAGCAAAAAGCCCCTGCAAAAGGCAGGGGCTGGGAGAGGATTGAGCAAGGGGGAGATCAGAGGAGTTCGACCCAGTCGTGGGGGTCGGGTTGCCGACCGTACTGAATGCCGGTCAGGGCATTGAAAAACTTCATGGTCAGGGCCCCGACCCCGTTGTTGCCCAGAGTGACGGTGCGGTCCCGATAGGTGAACTGGCCGACCGGGCTGACCACGGCGGCGGTGCCGGTGCCAAAGGCCTCGGAGAGGCGGCCGCTGGCGGCACCGTCGAGGATTTCATCGATGGACATGGCTCGCTCCTCAATCTCCAGGCCCATTTCTTCGGCCAGGGTCAGAATGGAGCGGCGGGTGATGCCGTCGAGGATGGTGCCCTGTAGCGGCGAGGTGATAATCTTGCCGTCATAGACAAAGCAGATATTCATGCTGCCGACTTCTTCGACGTATTGGCGATTCACGGCGTCGAGCCACAGCACCTGGTCAAAACCCCGCTCCGCCGCTTCGCGGGCGGCCAGCAGGCTGGCAGCGTAGTTGCCGCCGGTTTTGGCTTCGCCAGTGCCGCCCGGCGCGGAGCGCACGTACTGGTCGGAGATCCAGATGCGCACCGGTTTGAAGCCGCCCTTGTAGTAGGGGCCGACGGGCGAAAGGATGATATAGCAGAGGTACTGATCGCTCGGTTTGACTCCCAGCACCGGCTGGGTGGCAATCATGGTCGGGCGGATATAGAGGCTGGTTCCTTCGCTACGCGGCACCCAGTCGGCTTCAAGGCGGATCAGTTCCTTGAGAGCGTGCAGAAAAAAGTCTTCGTCGACCGCGGGCATGCACAGCCGCTGGGCGCTGCGGTTGAAGCGGGCGATGTTGTCCCGGGGGCGAAACAGCGCAATGTTGCCGTCGGGCCGGCGAAAGGCCTTGAGCCCTTCGAAGATCTCCTGGGCGTAGTGTAGCACCAGGGCCGCCGGGTCGAGGGAAAAGGGGGCGTAGGGGGCGATGCGCGCCGAGTGCCAGCCGCGACCGGTGTCGTACTCCATGATGAACATGCGGTCGGTAAAGGTGCGGCCGAAGACCAGGGAGGCCTCGTCTTCAATGGGCGGCTTACGTTTTGTCAGGGGCAGGATCTGCAAATCCATGGTACCAGTCTCCGGGCCGGGAATTGTATGTAATGGGATTAAATTCTTTAGCATAATGGGTCCCCGCCTGGCAAGGGCTTTTGCCGGTCGGTTCGCTTACTTGAGCAGGCGCAGGCTCAGCGGATAGCGGAATGCCTGGCCGTTTTTGCACTTGATGGCGGCAATGATGATCATGACGAAGTTGAATGCCGCCAGCCCGATCAGCAGGGGAATGCCGATCAGTATCACGATCAGGGCCGAGGCGGCGAGAGCGTAGATGCTGATGCTGATTTGGAAATTAAGGGCCTCTTTGCCGTGCCGGTCCATCGAAGGGTAGAGGTCCTTCTTCAATAGCCAGATGACCAGGGGGCCGAGCATGTTGCCAATCAGTACGCAGCTGAAGGGGTAGCCAATAGGCACCAGATAACCGGCCAGGGCTGAGAGGTGGCAGAAGGTTGTCCAGTTGCTTTCTTCGTGGGTCCGCTCTTCCATGGTGGAAGCCTCCAAGGCAAAGTAGCTGGGTAGATAAATTACGCTCGACTCTCAGTCCGTCAGGCCGAGAAAGGCCAGGGTCGATGCCAGGGTCAGGTTGACGATCTGTTCCGGCCGAATGCCGGCCTGAAGGGCTTCGGCCAGGGCCTGGTCGAGTTGGCCGACCCCCTGGGCAATATGGGCGTCGCTGCCAAGGGCGACCGGGGCGCCGTATTGGGCGCAGTAACCGGCCAGGCGCCGACAGTTGTCGGCGCTGCCGGCCCGGCTCACGCCGAAGGAGGAATTGTTAATCTCCAGGGCGGTGCCGGTGGCTGCGGCGTGACGAGCAATGGCCTGATAGTCGAGGGGGAACTCCGGGTTGCCGGGATGGCAGATCACGTGGACCTGGGGTTTGTCCATTATTGCCATCGCCGCCCGCGTGTTATCCGCCTGGCCCCGGCCGCTATAGCCGCAGCCGGGATGAAAGCCGGCCAGCACCAGTTCCAGTTGGGCGAGTTGCGGGTCTTCCAGGTCGAGACGACCGTCGCCGAGGATGTTGGCCTCGACGCCGCGCAAGATGCGCACTCCGCCGATGTGCTGGGGAATGAAGCGCAAGGCCATGAAATGATAGGGGTGGGGCCCGCCGGGCAGGGCTGGCCCGTGATCGGTCATGCCGACCAGGCGCAATTGGCGCCGGGCGGCTTCGGCGGCAATTTCATTAATGGTGCTGTAGGCGTGTCCGGAGGCGACGGTATGTACGTGAAGGTCCGCTTCAGTGGTGCCCGACAGTGGCATGGCGTGGATCCTTTCGCAGGTTTTGTTGGCCGGTATCTTAGCACAGAATTTTTGCCCTGTGCCATCTTGAATGGAGCGGCGAAGGTGAGCCGTGGGCCACGGTACGGGTTGTGGGTGGCGTCGCCGGCTGCCCGGAAAAGATTGTTTTATAGGTCTTTTTCGTGTTACAAAGAATGTTTGCAAATAAATATAAGCGAGACAGTTGTTGAAAGAATATATGAATCAGGATCAACTTTTTGGCCGGGTCAGCCGGCCCAGCCGATATCTGGGCGGTGAGCTCGGTACGGTGTCCAAGGACCTCGCGTCAGTGGAGGTCAGCTGTGCTCTGGCCTTTCCCGACGTCTACGAAGTGGGCATGAGCCATATCGGCCTGCCGATGCTCTACCATGCGGTCAATTGCCTCGATTGGGCGGCGGCAGAGCGGGTCTACGCCCCCTGGCCGGACATGGCCGCCGAGCTGCGCCAAAACGGTCTGCCGCTGACCTCCCTGGAATCGCAGCGGCCCCTTGCAGAGTTTGACCTGCTCGGTTTTACCCTGCAGCACGAGCTGTCCTATACCAATGTCCTCGCCATGCTGGAATTGGCCGGCGTTCCGCTACGTCGCGAACAGCGCGACGCGCAGGCCCCCCTGGTGGTGGTCGGCGGCCCTTGCGCCTACAATCCGGAACCGTTGGCCGATTTCATCGACTGTGCGGTGATTGGCGATGGCGAGGAGGCCATTGTCGATCTGTGCCGGGTGGTTCGCGAGGCCAAGCGGGCCGGCAGTTCGCGGGCGCAGCTGTTGGAAGAGTTGGCCAGGATCGACGGAGTCTACGTGCCGTCCCTGTTCGACGTCGTCTACCATGATGATGGCCGCATCGCTGCGCTGCAGCCGCTGCGAAAGGATTATGCAAAAGTGCGGCGCCGGGTGTTGGCCGATCTGGCGGCGGTCGACTATCCGGTTACGCCCATCGTGCCCTTCATGAATACGGTGCACAACCGGGTGGCGGTGGAGATCGCTCGCGGCTGTACCCGCGGTTGCCGTTTCTGTCAGGCCGGTTATATCGGCCGCCCGCTGCGAGAGCGGAGTTTGGAGCAGATTGTCGATGTCATCGACCGCTCCTTGGGACATTCGGGCTACGATGAGGTTTCCCTGCTCTCCCTGTCGACCGGCGATTACAGTTGTATCGGTCCGTTGCTCAAAGGGTTGATGGATCGTTATCGCGAAGAGCGGATCGCCGTCTCGTTGCCGAGCCTGCGCGTCGGTTCGTTGACCAGCGAGTTGATGGAGGAGATCAAAAAGGTCCGTAAAACCGGCTTCACCCTCGCTCCCGAAGCCGGCAGCGAGCGGCTGCGGCAGCTGATCAACAAGGGCATCAGTGAGGAGGATCTGTTGGTGGCGGCCGATAGCGCCTTTTCCCTCGGCTGGCGGATCATTAAGCTCTATTTCATGATCGGTCTGCCGACGGAACGGGAAGCCGATCTCGATGCCATCGTCGATCTGGCGGCGCGGGTCAAGCGCACCGGCAAGGGGACTCCCGGCGGCGCCGACGTCAATGTTTCCGTCTCGACCCTGGTGCCCAAGCCCCATACGCCCTTTCAGTGGCAGCGCCAGATCGGCATCGACGAAACCCTGGCCAAGCAGGACGCACTGCGGCAGAAGTTGCGCAGCAAAAAGCTGCGGCTCAAGTGGCACGAGGCGCAACTCTCCTTTGTCGAAGGGGTCTTCGCCCGCGGCGACCGACGTCTGGCGCCGGTGCTGGAGCGAGCCCTGGCCCTCGGCTGCCGTTTCGACAGTTGGCGGGAGCATTTTCGCTTCGACCTTTGGCAGCAGGCCTTTGCCGATTGCGGCATCGATCCGGCCTGGTATCTGCGCGAGCGATCCACGGATGAGATTCTGCCCTGGGACCACATCGATTGCGGCGTCTCCCGGCAGTTTTTGCTTGACGAGTGGCAGCGGGCTTTGAGCGGCACCGCAACGGTCGACTGCCGGGACGGTGGCTGTACTGGTTGCGGCGTGTGCGATTTTGAGACAGTGCGGATGCGCTACGCCACCGACCATGGTGAGGTGGCTGCGGTTGCAGCCAAGCCGGTTGGCGCTGCGGAGGTGGTTTCGCCTGAGGACGAGGAGCCGTGCAAGGTGCGGCTGTGGGTAAGCAAGCTCGGCCGGGGACGGTTCGTCGGCCATCTGGAATTTATGACCGTTGTTCACCGAGCGGTGCGACGGGCGGGGCTGCCGATCCGCTATTCCGGCGGTTTCCATCCGGCTCCGCAGATTTCCTTTCCCGACGCGTTGCCGACCGGGGTCGAGAGCGAAACCGAGATCATCGATCTCAAACTGCGCCATCCGCTGGCGGCGCAAGAGCTGGCGGCGGCCCTCAATGCCCAATTGCCGGCCGGTTTTGCCGTGGAGCGGGCCGAGGCCGTCCCCTGGAAGACGCCGGCACCGTCCCTGTGTATAGAGGAAACGACCTATCGCCTGCCGCTGGCCGAACAGGCACCGGCGGATCTGCCGAAGCGCATCGCCCTCTTTCTGGCCGCCGAAGAGGTGCATGCGACGCGGCTGAAGAAAGGCCGCGAGCAGCAGGTTGAGGTGCGGGCCGGAGTGGTCGACGTGCAATGGCGCGACGGTGCTCTGCTGTTGAGGCTGAGCAAGGGCAGTCCGACCCTGCTGGCCGGCTACCTGCTCGGCCTGGCGCCCGAAAAGACGGCCGTTCTTGGCCTGCGCAAGACGGCGGTGCGGCTTTGCACGCCCCTTTCGGAATAAGCATTGATGGCGTCGCAAAAAATCCACCCTACTGCGTTGCAGCGTTTTTTCAGGACTTCGACATACTATAGGTATGCCTTCACCCCTGAAAAACCACTATGCCTTGTAGGCCGAAATTTTTGCTTAGCCATCACATGACTTTTTGCGAAAACATCAAACATTATCGGTTAGCATTCTTATAGAGTCACACATCAGGAGAACAGAGACCATGACCAAAGAGCTGGTCATCAATACCACCTCCCACGAAACGCGGGTGGCGCTGCTGGAGAACGGCCACATCGCCGAGCTCTATATCGAGCGTATTCGCGAGCGGGGTATCGTCGGCAATATCTACAAGGGCAAGGTGCTGCGGGTGTTGCCCGGCATGCAGGCCGCCTTTGTCGATATCGGTCTGGAAAAGGCTGCCTTTCTTTATGTAGCGGATGTCCTCGACGAGGTTCAGGGGGTTGAGCGCTATATTGACGAGGGCAGCGCCCTGGCCGAAGGCGGCAAGGAGGAGGCGCCGATTCTGCCGCCCATTCAGGATTTGCTGCAGGAGGGGCAGGAGGTGCTGGTGCAGGTCTCCAAGGAGCCCATCGGTACCAAGGGGGCACGTATCACCGCCCATATCTCCCTGCCGGGCCGCCATCTGGTCTATATGCCGACCGTCGATCACGTCGGGATTTCTCGGCGTATCGAAAGCGAGGAAGAGAAGGAGCGCTTGCGCACAATGGTCGAGGCCATTCGCCCGGAAGGGGCGGGCTTTATCGTCCGCACCGTTTCCGAAGGCAAGAGCGTGGAAGAGCTTCGCTCCGACATGGAGTTTCTGTCCGGGCTGTGGCAGGATATCTGCGGTCTGCAGCGCCGCAATCCGGCTCCCTGTCTGATCTATTCGGATCTCGATGTGATCAGCAAGGTGTTGCGGGACATCCTCACCGAGGACGTGCGGCGCATCGTGGTCGATTCCAAGCGGGAATACGGCAAGATCGTGCAGTTTATCGCAACCTTCATGCCCCGTCTCGAGTACAGTATCGAGCTCTATCAGGGCCAAGAGCCGGTGTACGAAGCCTTTGGTCTCGAAGTGGAGATCGCCCGTGCCCTCGGCACGCGAGTGTGGCTGAAGAGCGGCGGCTACATTATTATCGAGCAGACCGAAGCCCTGACCGCCATCGACGTCAATACTGGCCGCTTCGTCGGCAAGCGCAACCTTGAAGACACCATTCTCAAGACCAACCTCGAGGCGGTGCGGGAGGTTGCCTTTCAGCTGCGGCTGCGCAATCTCGGTGGCTTGATCATCGTCGATTTTATCGACATGGAAAAAGAGGCCCACCGGGATAAGGTTTACCTGGCTCTGGAAGAGGCTCTGCGCCCCGACCGGGCCAAGACCAACATTCTCAAGATCTCGGAGCTGGGCCTGGTGGAGATGACCCGCAAGCGGGTGCGCGAGAACCTGACCCGCACCCTCTGCGAGCCGTGCCCCTATTGCGAGGGCAGGGGTTATGTCAAGAGTCGCCCCACCATGGTGTACGAGATCTTCCGCCGGTTGCGGCGTGAGATCGGCAGCTTGCCCGGCAAGCAGGTGACCCTGCTGGTGCATCCCGACCTCGCCTCCTTGATCTGCGACGAGGAGCGCTGCGAAATCGACGACCTGGAAACCCGCTTCGCCAAGCAGATCGCCATCACCGCTCGCTTCGATTACCATCGGGAGCAGTTCGACATCGTTGCCAGCTAGTTTTCCAGTCTGAAAACCTTAGTTGGTGGGGCGGAAATCACGGCTGAAAATGGCCTTGCGCCTGAACTCATGTCTGGTGTTTTTGCTTGACAGGGGTGCAGGCCAGGGCTATATTGCCTGTTCTGTAAAAATAACAATATATGAGAGCGAGGTGAAGCAATATGTATGCGGTGATCAAGACCGGGGGAAAACAATACAAAGTATCCGAAGGTGATCTGCTCAAGATCGAAAAGATTGAAGGCGCAGTGGGTGACACTGTCGCGTTGAGCGAGGTCCTCATGGTCGGCGGAGAAGAGGTTAAAATCGGAACACCTCTATTGCCAGAAGCGAAAGTCACGGCGCGCATTGTGGAGCAAGGCAAGGACAAGAAGGTCCTGGTATTCCATCACAAGCGGCGCAAGGGCTATCGCAAGACCTATGGACACCGTCAACCTCTCACCCGCCTGCAAATTACGGGCATTCAGGCTTAAGGAGGCTAACCCATGGCTCATAAAAAAGCTGGTGGCAGTTCAAAGAACGGCCGCGACAGTATTGGCAAGCGCCTTGGCGTGAAGCGCTACGGCGGCCAGCAAGTAACGGCCGGATCGATTCTGGTGCGGCAGCGTGGCACTACTATCCATCCTGGCAACAATGTCGGTTGCGGCAAGGATTACACTCTGTTTGCTCTGGTAGACGGAGTCGTTACCTTTGAACGCAAGGGCAAGGACAAAAAGAAGGTCAGCGTATACACGGCCTGATATAGCCCAGCGACTTTGGATCCATGAGAAGAGCCCGATGTTCCTGAACGAACTTCGGGCTTTTTTCGTCGTGGGTCGCTCCTTTTCTATGGTTCCTATAGGCTGCTTGGCAAATAAAGTCGGCTGGTTAACGTAAGTAATTCTAAGTAAAGATGGGTCTAGACGGATTTTCCTATGCAGTTTATCGATGAAGTAAAAATTCATGTTACAGCCGGTGACGGCGGTCGTGGTTGTCTGTCCTTTCGGCGGGAGAAGTTTATCCCCATGGGTGGGCCGGACGGTGGTGATGGCGGTGATGGCGGTGACGTCATCTTTGAGGTCGACGAGGGCTTAGGAACCTTGCTTGATCTGCGCTACAAGGTCCGCTATAAAGCTAAAAGAGGCGGCCATGGCATGGGCGCGAACCGCCACGGGAAAAATGGCGAGGATCTGTTGATCTGCGTGCCGCCGGGTGTATTGGTTTACGATCAGGAAAGTGGTGAGGTGCTGGCCGATCTCAAGGAACGTGGTCAACGATTTGTGGCCGCCAAGGGTGGTCAGGGAGGTCGTGGCAACGCCCGCTTTAAGACCAGCACCAATCGGGCCCCTCGTCATGTGCAGCCGGGCCTGCCCGGCGACGAGATCTGGTTGCGCCTGGAACTCAAGCTGCTGGCCGATGTCGGTCTGGTCGGTATGCCCAATGCCGGCAAGTCGACCCTGATTTCCGCCATATCGGCAGCCCGGCCGAAGATCGCCGACTATCCCTTCACCACCCTGGTGCCCAATCTCGGCGTGGTGGGCTACGGTGGTTTTCAGAGCTTCGTTGTGGCGGATATCCCCGGCCTCATCGAGGGCGCCAGCGAAGGGCACGGCCTGGGTACCCGCTTTTTGCGCCATATCGAGCGTACCGATCTGTTCCTGCATCTGGTCGACCTGTCCGATCTGCAGGAGGGGGACCCTCTGGAACGCTTCGATACCATCAATCGGGAACTGGAGCGGCACAATCCGCAGTTGCTGGCCAAGCCGCAGCTGGTAGTGTTGAGCAAGGCCGACGTTACCGAGGTTCGCGAGCAGGCAGATGCCATTGCGGCCGTCTTTGCCGAGCGGGGTTTCCGAACCCTGCTGATTTCGGCGGTCACCGGGGACGGTCTCGATGAGCTGGTGGCTTGCGTTGCTCAGGAACTGTCGCGGCTGCGTTCCGGTGAGGACCTCGACGAGTTCGGCTCGGTTTGACAAGCAGGCGGCGACGCAAGTAAAATTCGAGCCGAAATTTTTCAGGAATTATGCCGGTTTGCGGGGAAGGATCGGGCATGCGCAAAGAGCTTCTCGCACAAGTTAAGCGGGTCGTCATCAAGGTCGGCAGCGGTGTGCTGGTCGGCAACGACGGGGTCGATCCAGCCATTATCGAAGCGTTGGTTGCCGATCTCTGCGAGCTTATCGAGCAGGGTTACGAGGTGCTGCTGGTTACTTCCGGCGCGGTAGCCACCGGCAAGGGCGATCTCGGCATCGTCGGCCGGCCGCCCACCATTCCCCTCAAGCAGGCCGCGGCGGCCATCGGCCAGAGCCGGCTGATGCGTTTTTACAAAGACGCCTTTCGTGCCTGCGATCGGCGGGTCGCGCAGATTCTGCTGACCCGCGATGACCTGGCCAACCGGCGGCGTTTTCTCAACGCCCGCAATACCCTCATGGCGCTGCTCGAATACGGCATCATTCCCATCATCAACGAGAACGACACGGTGGTGGTGGACGAAATCCGTTTCGGCGATAACGATAATCTGTCGGCTCTGGTGACCAACCTGGCCGAGGCCGATCTGCTGGTGATTCTGTCCGATGTCGACGGTCTGTACGACAGTAACCCTCGAACCAATCCGCAGGCCAGGCTGATCGCCAGGGTGGCGCAGGTTACCCCGGAGATCGAGGCTATGGCCGGCGGCGCCGGCAGCGAGGTCGGCACCGGCGGTATGGCAACCAAGATCGAAGCGGCCAAGCGGGCGTCCCTGTACGGCGTCAGCACGGTCATCGTTAACGGCCGTCAGCCGCGAGTGCTGCCGCGGCTGTTTGCCGGCGAGGAGCTGGGCAGCTGGTTTCTGCCTGCGGTCGACCGTCTCACTGCCCGTAAACACTGGATCGCCTTTACCAAGAAGCCCCGCGGCCGGCTGTTGCTCGACGAGGGGGCTCGCCAAGCGCTGGCGGATAAGGGCAAGAGTCTGCTGCCCTCGGGGATCATCGAAATCGAGGGGATCTTCGAGCGAGGCGATGCGGTGCGGCTCTGCGATGCCGAGGGACGAGAGTTCGCCCGGGGCATCATCAACTATTCTCAAGCGGAGCTGGCGCGCATTCAAGGACATAATTCTCAGGATATCGAAGGGCTGCTCGGCTACCAGTATGGTGCTGAGGTGGTTCATCGGGACAATCTGGTATTGAAAAAGCAGGCCGGGCAACGGGCCGCTATTTGCGAGGAGTGAGCGATGACGATTCAGGAACAGATGGTGGCGCTGGCGCAAGAAGCGCAACAGGCAACGCGGATCATGGCCAACCTGTCGGTCACCGCCAAGAACGATATGCTGCGGCGCATGGCCGCTGCCCTGGAGCAGGCCGCTCCGGCCCTTGTCCAAGCCAATGAAAAGGACCTTGAACGGGCTCGGCAAAAGGGCCTGTCCGCCGCCATGATCGATCGTTTGGTGCTCAACGACGAGCGCATCACCGCCATGGCCGATGGCCTGCGCGAGGTGGCCGAACTGCCCGATCCGGTCGGTGAGATCACCGGCATGCGGCGGCGGCCCAATGGCATTCAGGTCGGTCGCATGCGTATTCCCCTGGGGGTGATCGGCATCATCTACGAATCCCGTCCCAATGTGACCGCCGATGCCGCCGGGCTGTGCCTGAAGAGTGGCAACGTGGTGGTGCTGCGCGGGGGGTCCGAGGCCATTAACTCCAACGTCGCCATCGGCGCGGTACTGAAGAAGGAACTGCTGGCCATGGGCCTGCCCGCCGGTGCCCTGCAGGTGGTGACCACCACCGATCGCAGCGCGGTCACCGAGCTGCTGAAACTCGAAGAATATATCGACCTGATCATTCCCCGTGGCGGAGAAGGGCTGATTCGCTTCGTCAGCGAAAACTCCCGGATTCCGGTCATCAAGCATTATAAAGGGGTCTGTCATACCTTTGTCGACGCCAGCGCCGACTACGAGATGGCCGAGCGCATCTGCGTTAACGCCAAGGTCCAGCGGCCCGGGGTCTGCAATGCTATGGAGACCCTGCTGATTCACAAGGACATCGCCGAGACCTTCGTGCCGCGCATCGTCGCCACCCTCAAAGGCAAAGGCGTCGAGTTGCGCGGCTGCACCGTGACCCGGGAATTCGCCCCCGAGGTGATCCCGGCCACGGAAGAGGACTGGGCTGCCGAATATCTCGACCTGATCCTGGCGATCAAGGTGGTCGAGGATATAGATGAGGCTATCGAGCATATCCGCCAGTACTGTTCGCTGCATACCGAGGTTATCGTGACCAACGACTACCACAATTCTCAGCGTTTCGTGCGCGAGGTCAACAGCAGCGTGGTCATGGTCAACGCCTCGTCCCGTTTCTCCGACGGCAACCAGTTCGGTCTCGGGGCCGAGATCGGTATTTCCACCACCAAGCTCCACTCCTTCGGTCCCATGGGCCTGGAGGATCTGACCACTCGCAAGTTCGTGGTGCTTGGCGACGGCCAGGTTCGTCCCTAGCCCGGTGCGAAGGGGAAGGAATCGGCAACGATGAAGACCGGTATTCTCGGTGGGACCTTCAATCCCATTCATCTGGCTCATTTGCGGATCGCCGAGGAGGTGCGCGTAGCCTGCGGTCTCGACCGGGTGCTGTTCATGCCGGCGGCGACCCCACCCCACAAGCCGCTGGCCGATGATATTTCCTTTGCCCACCGCTATGCCATGGTTGAGGCGGCGGTGGCCGATCATCCGGCCTTTGTGGCCTGCGATCTCGAAGCGCAGCGGCCGGGCAAGAGCTATTCGGTTGCCACCCTGGAAATTCTGCATCGCCAGTTTCCGGACGACGAATTCTATTTCATTATCGGCATGGACTCCTACCGGGCCATCGACACCTGGAAGGATTATTCTCGCCTGTTCGAGCTGACCAACCTGGTGGTGGCCGCCCGTCCGGGCCATGCCGGAGGCGACCCGCTGGCGCTGCTGCCCGTTGTCATACGGGGGCAGTTCTGTTACGATAAGCAGTCAAATATTTTGCGACACTGCAGTGGTAACCGGGTGATTTTGCTGCAGGAGACATTCCTCGACATCTCCTCGACCCGGATTCGCCAGCAGGTCGCCGAGCACGGCTCAATCCGTTACTTAGTCCCCTCCATCGTGGAAAATTACATCTGCCGGCACGTCCTTTATCGTCGCCGGGAAAGGTTATGAAGATTTTGCAATCCCAAGAACGCGCGCAGCTCTGCGCCGCTTATGCTCTGGATAAGAAGGCTTTCGACGTCCGTCTGCTCGATGTGCGAAAGATTTCCTCGCTGACCGACTACCTGCTTATCGCTTCGGGACGCTCCGACCGTCAGGTGCAGGCGGTGGCCGATTCCATCCATCTCGGCCTGAAAAAAGACCACGCCACCATGCCTCTGGCCATCGAAGGCATGAAAGAGGGCCGTTGGGTGTTGATCGACTATGGCGACGTTATGGTTCATGTCTTTCAGGACTCGGTGCGGGAATATTACGACCTGGACGGCCTCTGGAGCGAAGCCGCGGAACTGGCCGTTGCCGAAGGGACGCAGCAGGAGCGACCCGCCGATCGTTCATGAAAATTGGCCTGATCAGCATCGGCAAGCTTTCCCAGCCTTTCCTGCGGGACGGCGTGGCCGAATATGCCGGTCGCATCCAACGCTACATCGCGTTTAACAGCAGTGAGCTTAAAGAGGCCAAGGGTGGCTCCAAGGCTAATTCCAAGGTGATTCGCGAGCAGGAGGGCGAGCGCATCCTGGCTCGGGTGCCGGAAGGTGCCTATCTTGTCGCCCTCGACGAACGGGGCCGAGATTATAGCTCGGAAAAACTGGCAGATTTACTGGGACAGCATATGCTGCAGGGCACCGGCGAACTGGTGTTCGTCATCGGCGGCGCCTATGGCTTGAGCCGAGCCGTCAAGGAGCGGGCCAATCTGCTGTTGTCCCTCTCGGCCCTGACCCTGACCCATCAAATGGCGCGGCTACTGCTGCTTGAACAACTTTATCGGGGCTTTACCATTTTGCGTAATGAGCCCTACCACAACCGGTGATGGCGTCGCAAAAAGTCCGACCTGCTGCGTTGCAGCGTTTTTTCAGGACTTCGACATACCCTGTGTATGTCTTCACCCCTGAAAAACCACTACGCCTTGCAGCTCGAAATTTTTGCTTAGCCATCTCATGACTGTTTGTGAAAGCATCAACCTTTGAAGCACTGTTTGTCGCCTCGGCGACCAAGGAGGAAGACCATGACCCTACTGCTGCTGATTATCCTGTTCATGGTGTTTTTTATTTATTTTCTGCAGCTTAATCCCGCAGAAATCGCCATTGTCTTTTTTCCGGACCATGTGCTACACGCCTCTCCGGCGGTAGTGGTGGTGGCCTGTATCGTGCTTGGTTTGACCATCGGCTATCTGTTGCATCTCTACGGGGCGGCCAGCTATCTGCTTAAGGGCTGGCGGCGCACCCGCTCGGAAAAACGGGGAAAGGAAGTAACCGAACTGCACCGCGAAGGCATGGCACGGCTGCGGTCCGGGGACAGCACCAAGGCCCGCCGGCTGTTGCAGAAGGCTCTGAGCATGGACGGCAGTCGCATCGAGGTGCTGAGCGCCCTGGCCGAGGTCCAGTTGGCCGAAGGCGAAATAGAGGAAAGTATCAGTCTGCTGCAGCGTGCTCGCAAGCTCGCTCCCAAGGACCTGACGGTGCTCTTTGCTCTGGCCGAGACCTATGGGCAGACTCAGCAGCTAAAGGAGGCGGCGGACTGTTATCGTGAATTGCTCGATCTGGACGGCGACAATTATCAAGGGCAGGTTGGGCTGCGCGATCTCTATCTGGCGCAGCAGCAGTGGAGCGATGCTCTTGCCGTCCAGAAGCGACTGGTGAAAAAGAGCGCCGGCGAGGCCCAGGCTGCCGAAAAGACCCTGCTCAACGGTCTGCGCTATCAGTTGGCCCAGCAAGCGGAAGAAGAAGAGCGGTTTGACGAGGCGCTGGTTGACTATCAGAAGCTGGCCAAGGACGCTCCCGACTTTCTGCCCGCCCAAGTCTCGCTGGGGGATATGCTGCGTCAGCAGGGGCGTTTTGAACAGGCGGTGGCAACCTGGCAGGCCGGTTATCGGTGCTTCGGCCACAGTGTGTTTCTCAAGCGTCTGGAGAAGCTGGCCATGGCCGAGGAAGATCCTACTACCCTGCTGAACTACTATCGGCAGGAGGTGACGGAACGCCCCGACGATCTGTTGCTGCACTTCTTTTACGGCAAGTTCTGTCTGCGGGTGGAAATGGTCGACGAGGCCCTGGAGCAGCTCCACGGTCTGGAAAAGAGCGGCGCCGACTTTCCGCAGCTGCATCTGTTGCTGGCTGAAAGCCATATGCGCCGTCAGCGCCCGAGCGATGCAGTGGCAGAATACCAGAAAGCTTTGGGAGGGGAAGACCGGTTCCGGTTCGCTTATGTCTGCCAGCAGTGTGGCGCGGGCGCTGCTTCCTGGCAGGGGCGCTGCGGTCAGTGCGGCAGTTGGGGCTGCCTGAATCTCAGTGATGTGCCGTCGATTAAAAATCTGCCCGCGGCGGAAGTGCGCGAGATTCATCACGGAGAACGGGAGTAGCCATGCCTGCAGTGCGCCGCCCGATTGTGTTGATGATTCTCGACGGCTGGGGGATCAACCCGATCTGCGACCATAACGCCGCCTGCCAGGCCCGTACAACCCGTTTGGACGGGTTGCGCCGCGATTATCCGATCACCGAGATCGATGCCTCGGGCCTTGCCGTTGGCCTGCCCGAGGGACAGATGGGTAATTCGGAGGTCGGTCATCTCAACATCGGTGCCGGCCGCACCGTTTATCAGGAGCTGACCCGCATCAGTCGGGCTATCGAGCAGGGCGAGTTCTTTGATAACCCGGTGTTGATCGAAGTCATGGCGGGGGCTAGGCGAAGCGGCGGTAAATTACACCTCATGGGGCTGCTCTCCGACGGCGGGGTTCACTCCCATAACAACCACCTCTACGCCCTGGTCGAAATGGCCAAACAGCAGGGCGTGTCCGAAGTCTGTATTCACGCCTTTCTCGATGGCCGCGATACTCCGCCGCAGAGCGGCCAGAACTATCTGGCCCAGCTGGAGGATCGCCTGGCCACCATCGGCCTCGGCCGAGTGGCGACGGTCATCGGTCGTTATTACGCCATGGATCGCGACAACCGCTGGGATCGGGTCGAACGGGCCTATCGCGCCATGACCGAGGGCCGCGGCCAGCGCTTTGCCAGCAGTGCCGAAGCTATCGCAAAATCCTATGGCGACGGCCAGACCGACGAGTTCGTCGAGCCCTGCGTCATCGACCATGGCAGTTCTTCGAGCACCGTCGATGACGGCGACGGTCTGATCTTTTTCAACTTTCGCGCTGACCGGGCGCGGGAGATCACCCGGACCTTCACCGAAGGGAAATTCAGCGATTTTCAGCGGAGCAAGAGTCCGCAGCTGGCTGGCTTCGTCTGTCTTACCGAGTACGACGAAACCTTTGCCCTGCCGGTGGCCTTTCCGCCGGCCAGCTACTCCGCCATACTCGGCGAGGTGGTGGCCAAAGCCGGCCTGCAGCAGTTGCGTATCGCTGAAACGGAAAAGTACGCCCACGTCACTTTCTTTTTCAACGGCGGCAACGAGAGCCCCTTTGCCGGCGAAGAGCGGGTGTTGATCCCCTCGCCGCAGGAGGTGGCAACCTACGACCAGAAACCGGCCATGAGCGCGCTGCAGGTTACCGAAGAGATGCTGGCCCGAGTGGCCGGCGATCGCTACGACCTGATCGTGCTTAACTTTGCCAACCCTGACATGGTCGGTCATACCGGTATCATGGCGGCTGCGGTGGCGGCCATGGAAACGGTCGATGGCTGCGTCGGCCAGGTGGTCGACGCCGTTCTGGCCGTTGGCGGCAGCCTGCTGGTAACCTCCGATCACGGCAACTGCGAGCAGATGAGCGCGGCGGACGGCTCGCCCCATACGGCCCATACCGCCAACCCGGTACCGCTGATTCTGGTCGATCCTGATCGCCATCACAGTCAGCTTCGCCATGGTAAGTTGGCCGACATCGCGCCGACGCTGCTCGAACTGCTCGGTCTGGCTCAGCCGCCGGAGATGACCGGCCGTAGCCTGCTGCAGCCCTGATCCCTCGATCCGCCGGTGGCGTGGCGGGGAGTCGTCTTGATGAGCTTCAACAGCCCCAGGGTTCTCTGGCAGTTTTTACGCCGGGAGTTGATCGGCCTGGCCGGGCTGTGTTTTCCTCCCGTCTGTCCCCTCTGCCGTCAATCCCTGCCGACATCGGCCACCTTCTGTGCCAGCTGCCTTGACACCATTGTGCCCGTGGCTTCTCCGTGCTGCCCGCGTTGCGATCTGCCCTTTGCCGCAATGGATGGCGGCGATCACCTCTGCCAATCCTGTCTGCAGGACCCGCCGCCATTTCTATGGGCCAAAAGCGCTGGCCTCTACGACGAAACCTTGCGCCGGGCCGTACAGCAATTCAAGTACCGAGGGGGGTTCAACCTTGACCGGCCTCTGGCGGCTCTGATGAAGGAGGCTTTGCACGGACCGCTGGGGGATTTTTGTCCCGACCTGCTGGTTCCCGTGCCTCTGTACGTCACCCGACTGCGTCAGCGCAGCTACAACCAGGCGCTGCTGTTGGCCAGGGCGCTGGGGCGTTGCTGGCAGTTGCCAGTGTCGTCCCGGCTGCTGCTGCGCACCCGCTCGACTCCACCCCAGATCGGACTCAAGGCGGCCCAGCGCCGGCGCAATCTGCGCGGCGCCTTTGCGCTGCGTCGGCCGCTACGAGGCGAGCGGGTTTTGTTGATAGACGATGTGATGACCACCGGCGCCACAGCCCGCGAGTGCAGTCGCACTCTGCTCGACGGCGGTGCCGGCGAGGTGGCGGTGGCCGTTCTGGCCCGGGCCCGGCTGCATGGTTGATCTGCCAAGGGGAACAATGGGGGCGATGGCGAAACCGCTGACTGAATGTCTGAACGATATCTTTAATCGTTTGCTGGCACGTTTCGGAGCCTTGCATTGGTGGCCCGCCGATAGCCCTTTTGAAGTGGTGGTCGGAGCGATCCTGACTCAGAATACCGCTTGGCGTAACGTCGAGCTGGCCATCGCCGCCCTCAAGGGCGAGGTGCCCCTTACTGCCGGCAACCTGCTGCGGATCGATCGCCAGCGGCTCGAGGAGCTGATTCGTCCCGCCGGCTTTTTTCGCCAGAAAGCCGAACGCCTGCAGCTCTTTGCCGCTCATCTCATGAACCACTACGCTGGCGATCTGAGCGCCATGCTGGCCGGTCCTCTGCAGGACGTCCGGGATGAATTGTTGCACTGCAAGGGGGTGGGGCCGGAGACTGCCGATTCCATTCTGCTCTACGCCGGCGGCCAGCCTTCCTTCGTGGTCGATGCCTACACCCGGCGGCTGCTCGGTCGCCTCGGCCTGCTGCAGGGCCATGAGCGTTATGACCAGATCCGCCAGCTGTTCATGACCCACCTGCCTCACAACAGCGATCTGTTCAACGAATATCACGCCCTTATCGTCGAGCAGTGCAAACAGCACTGCCGCGTCAAACCCCTCTGCTGCGACTGTCCTCTGCAGGGCGACTGCGCCGTTTATCGGCGTGGCGATTACCCCTGAAGCCTGGCTCCCGCCTGTTCTGAATCCTGCTCTTCCACTGCTTGTTTTGTTCGATGTCGAGGCTGGCTCCAGCCCTTATCTATCTTCAGTGAGGGCGAAGGCCGTCCCTCACATGTCCTGACGGGCTGCCCTTGTGGCCTGGTAGAGCAGCCAGCCAATCAGGGCGCTGCCGAACAACAGGACTATCACAAAGACCAACAGGGGGGAATATTGGGGGACGACCTGTAACTGGTCGAGGGTGAAGTGCGGTTGCAGAAAGGCGCTGCGCAGCCAGGCCCGCAGCGCGACCATGCAGCAGCCCAGGGGAACCAGCAGGGCCAGGCTGGTCAGCACTCGCTGTTGAAAGGCGTTGACCAGCAAGGCCGCCAGCAGGGCCAGGGCGGTGGTCAGCAGCAGGGTGGCGAGGGGCGAATCGCCGAGGATCTGCCAGCGCAGCGGCTGTGGCAGACTGAATAGAAACAGCGGGCCGATCAGTAATTGCAGCAAGGTCAGGCGGCTGAACAGGGTCATGCCGAGGTTCCGGGCATAGGCGGCCAGTTCGGGAGCCCTCGATCGATAGCAGCGGCCCAGGGTGGCCGTGAACAGGCCGCCGACCGCCAGGGCGGCGGCAATGAAATGGGCGTAGCGGGGCCATAAGGTGAGGTCCGCGAGATTCAGCAGGGTTCCGTTGTCTTGGTCGAAGTAGCCTGACCAGCGCTGCGGATGCAGCATCAGGGTCATGTTGTTGCTGAACAGAAAAGGGACCGCCAGCAACAGGGCCAGCACGCCGGCCAGCAGCAGCCAGCGCTGTCGGCCAAGGCGCCGGTAGCGCAAATCGACCCAATAGAGGGCGTAGTAGGCCAGGATCAGCAGGGGGATGATGGCCAGCCAGTAGCTGCCCATGAGGATCGAACTGGTGTAGAAAAACTGGCCGTACAGGACCTGAAGAAAGAGCAGGGCGGCGATGCCGAGATTGACCGTGAAGGCCATGAGCAGCGGCAGGGCGCGACTCAGTTCCGTGGCCAGTCGGTTGGCCACGGCGTCGGAACGGCGTTGCAGGTAGAGAGTTACCGCCGTAGTGCCGAGCAGGCAGTTCATGAACAGCAGATGCAGAGAGAAAACCAGCAACAGAAGGGCGAGAAGGTAGCCCCAGGCGACGGGAATGGGATCCGGCAGGGGGATCAGCGGGTTCATGGAGTGACTCCCTTGGCCGGCTGCTGAGCGGCCGGCTGATTCAGGCGTAGAATATAGTCGGCCAGGCGATCTTTTTCATTCGGTGTCCCTTTGTAGTCGGGCATGGCCGGATGGAGCCGGTTGAGGTGGTCGAGGGCGCTGCGGATGCGGTTTTTCGTCCAGCCGGCGGTGCGGTTTCTGACCAACTCGGTGCTGTGGCACAGGGTGCAGTTCTGTTCAAAAAGAAACTGGTCCTGGAGCGTTTTTCCCTGCGTGTCGGCGGGGCCTTCGAAGGCGGGGAACAGGCCGCCGGTCAGAAAGGCGGCCAGAGCCTGACGCTCGCCATCGTTGCCGGCAAAGGGCGGCATAAAATAGCGGGCCTTATGCAGCCCGCCGATGTAGCCGGCCAGGGCCTCTTGGCTCAGCGCGTCGGTGCGCTGGCGAAGGTCGTTGTTGATGCCGTCGAGGGTGTGGCAGGAGTAGCATTGGAATTTGAACAGCTCACGGCCCGCCGCCAGCGGGTCGGCAGCGACCTGGCGCACCCGGCTCCAGCGCGCCGCAGGTAGAAAACCTTGCTGCAGCTGTGGCAGTTGAGCGGTTGCGATGCCGTTGCAAAACATCGCCTGCTGCACAACAAAGGGCCGCCTTGCCGCCTCCCGGATCCACTCGAAGCTGCCCATCAACACCAGCGCTGCGGCCAGAGCGAGGCCCGCCAGAGCGCGGTTGTGGCGGGCCGGCTGCCAGAGGCTAAAGAGCAGGATCAGGGTCAGGACGATGGCGCCGCTGCCGCCCCAGTGCAGGGCGCGGACGATAGTCGGCGAGCCGCCGCCGACCAGTTCCCTGGCCGGCTCGGGCAGACTGTGCAGATACCACCCGGCCGCCGGCACGGCCCCGAGCAGCGCCGGCAGCACCATGCCGCAGCCGTAGCGCACCAGCCGCCGACGCAGACTGCGATCCTTGCTGAAGGAGCAGAACAGCAGCGCAAACAGCCCGGCCAGGATGATGGCGATCAGGGTGCGGAAGGCCAGGGAGGGCCAGAAGCCGGGATTGAAAAAGGCGCTCCAGAAGGAGCGGTCGGTGGTCCAGCTGCCCGAGGTGAGCATAAAGGAGATGATGCCGTTGATGATAAACAGGCTGCACCAGGCAGCGCCGAAGTAGATCCAGGCGACCGCCTGGTGCACAGCGGGAGCCATGCGGTCGAAGGAATAAAGGTAGACCGAGATGGCGACAATCTCGACCAGAAAGAAGACCCATTCCGCCGCCCAGGCGAAGACGAACTGGTGGATGAGCAGCGAGGTGCCGCCCGGCTGCACCAGGGAGATGACGAACCAGATGCCGACCCCGGTAAGGCTGCCGTAGACCAGGGTCAAGAGGACGAAAAAACGGGCGAAGCGTCTGTTGAAGGCAAGCAGCCCGGCATCGTTGCGCCCTCGGGCCAGCTGTTCGCTCAAGGCCAGCAGCAGGCCGCCGCCGACGGCAAAGTGGGCGACAAAGACATGACCGATGGCGATCAGGGCGATGAGGGTGCCGCCGCCGATGGTCGGCAGGTACCAAACCGGATAGTTCATGCGCTCTCCCGGGAGAAAAAGTCTATTAGCTCTAATCTAATACATTTTTGAGTGGCGCCTTGTCAAACCCGGCAGTACATGAAGACTGGCCAGGGGCCAGATTTGTCACCGGCGATGGCCGGGCTGACGCCACCCCTTCGGGTTGCTGGGACTGCTGGTGCTGCTTGGCTTTGTCCGCGGTTTCACAATGCGCCTAATCGAATGCGCCAGAGCGATGTTTTTCCGCCGTCTGGCCGCTTTTTTCTTGGTGATTCCAACATATTGTGACGGCAGAAAAGATATGGCTCTTTCGGTTTGAAGTGGGCGCATGAAGGATATTTAGGTTGCCTTTTGTGGGCAGATGGCAAAATAATGTTTTGTTTTATTATAAACGGTATCCGCATTTTTTCTTTACGGTCATTGAGCGGCAGCAACTCTATGGCCTCAAAAACGGGCCGTTTCCAGTGTGCGAAATGAGCAGCAAAACCTTGTTTTGAGGTGCTCTATGCTCCGGATGGCGAACAGCAGGCTGAAGCGACGGATGCTCTGGATAGGGCTGTGGGCCGCCCTGGCGGCGGTGCTGCTCTGCGTCGGTCCGGCGGCCGGCGAACGGCCTTCCCCCGCCCGTGGATCTTTCCCGGGCAAAAAGGTCCTCTGGGTCGATTCCTACCACGAAGGTTATGCCTGGACGGCCGGCATCGAACGGGGGATTCGCCAGGTTCTGCAAAACAGCGGCGTTCAGTTGCGTATCGAACGCATGAATACCAAATGGAACCGCGAGGAGGGCTTCCGCCAGGCGGCCGCCCTCAAGGCCAAGGCGGTGATCGAGGAATTTCGCCCCGACGTGGTCATTGCTTCCGACGACAACGCCGCCAAGTATCTGATCGTTCCCCATCTGAAAGATACGGACCTGTCCGTGGTCTTTTGCGGCATCAACTGGGACGCCTCTCCCTACGGCTTGCCCTGCCGCAATGTGACCGGCATGGTGGAGGTCGAGCCGGTCGAGACCCTGGTCCGGCACCTGCGGCGCTATGCCGAGGGCGACCGCCTCGGCTACCTGAGTGCCGATACCGTCTCCGAGCGTAAGGTGGTCAGCGCCTATAACCAACGCTTTTTCAACGGCCAAATGAAATCCTACCTGGCCAGAGACTTCGCCCAATTCAAGGAACTCTTTCTGCGCGCCCAGCAGGAAGTCGACATGCTCTACATCGCCAACCATTCCGACATGCCCGGCTGGGACTCGACGCTGGCCGAGGACTTTCTGGCCCGCCACGTCAAGCTGCCGACCGGTTCGCGCCTAGCCTACATGGAGCGCTATGTGATCGTTACCGTGGCCAAGGTGCCGGAAGAGCAGGGCGAGTGGGCGGCGCGCACCGCCCTGCGGATTCTCGACGGCGCGGTTCCCGGCGCCATTCCGCTGGCCGCCAACGAGCGGGCCAGCCTGACCCTTAACCTCAAGATGGCCAAGGCGGCCGGCATCGTGCTGCCGATTAGCACCCTCAACGCGGCCAGCAAGGTTATTGGCCAGGAGGCGTTGCGCTGACCGGTCGGGAGACCGGTTTTCTCAGGAGCTGCACAGCGCCGAGCGGCTCCGTGGAGGGATATGATGTTGCGATGGGTATTAGGAGGGGGTTGTCTGCTGCTGCTCGGCTGGCTCTGCTGCGGCCCAGGCCTGGCGGCCACGGACGATGGCCGAGCGCCGTCACGCTACCGGGGCAAAAAAATTCTCTGGATCGATTCCTATCATGCCGGCTACGAGTGGAGCCAGGGGCTCGAAAGGGGCATTCGGGGTGCGCTGGCCGGCAGCGGCGCGGAACTGAAAGTCTGGCGTATGGATACCAAACGCCACAGCGATGAAGAATATGGCCGGCTGGCCGGGCAGCGGGCCAGGGCTGTTGTCGCGCGTTATCGACCCGACCTGGTGATCGCCTCGGACGATAATGCCCAGCGGTACCTGGTGGTTCCGTACCTCAAAGACACCGATTTGCCGGTGGTGTTCTGCGGCGTGAATCGCGATCCCGGTCATTATGGCTATCCCTGCCGCAACGTGACCGGCATGGCCGAGGTCGAATTGGTCGAGGGCCTGGTCAGGCATCTGAGCCGTTATGCCCGGGGCGACCGTATCGGGGTGCTGGGCGGGGACGTTCATACGACCCGGATTGTTACCGACCAATATAACCAACAACTTTTCGATGGCCGGCTAAAGCGCTATCTGGTCCGTTCCTTCGCGGAATTCAAGCGGGCCTTCCTGCTGGCGCAGCAGGAAGTCGATGTGCTGCTGGTAAGAAATAATGCCGGTATTAACGACTGGGATGCCGCGGCGGCCGAGGCCTTCCTGTTAGAGAACGTGGTCGTTCCGACCGGCTCGGTGCTGCCCTGGATGAAACCTTACAATGTCCTGACCATGGCCAAGGTACCGGAGGAGCAGGGGGAATATGCCGCCGCCACCGCTCTGCGCATTTTCGCCGGTGCCCGGCCCGAAGAGGTGCCCGTGGTCAGCAACCGGATGGCCCAGCTGGTGGTGAACCTGAAGATGGCCAAGGCTGCGGGTATCGTCCTGCCGGTTTCCTTGCTGCAGACAGCGGAGGTCATCGGCCAGGAGGCCTACGGAAAGGCCGCTGCAGTCGTGGCAGAGGGCTATTGAGCTTATGAAGCTGAAGTACAAATTCAACCTGCTCGCCCTCGGCGTCCTGATCGTGGTCGGCGTCGCCATCAGCATCGCCGGCGTATTTACCATCGAGCGGCTGGCCTACAGCATGAACCGCAAGTTGATGGAGTCGGAGGTTGTACACCTTGTCGAGCAGATTCGCAGTGCGCACAAGGTGCTGACGGAAAGCGGCGTGGCATCCGTCGACAGCTACGTGCACAAGGCGCAGACCGACATCCTCGAAGAGTATCGGGACTATCGTTTCGGTCATACCGGCCAGCTGCTGATTTTCGGACAGCCCGGCTCCAGCCAACTGCTGCCGCAACTGTTGAAGAACCACGACCTCGATACCCTGTGCCTTGATGAGATAGTACAGACGGGCCGGGGATTCAGGGAATGCTCCCATGGCAAAGAAAAGCGGTTTGTTTATTACGCGAGCTTTCCGGCATGGCACTGGGTTGTGCTTTTGTCGGTGGATAAAGCTGAGATGTTGGTTGAGCGCAACGCCTTTCTCAGCCAGGTGGCCTTGATTCTGTTGGTGGGCCTGGCTTGTGGCCTGTTGGCCTTCGTCTGGTTTACCGGTGGCATCGTCGCCCCGGTACAGCTGCTCTCGGAAGCGGCGTTGGCTATCAGTCACGGCGACTGGGACAAGACGCTGCCTCAATCGACTGCGGTGGATGAAGTCGGCGATCTGACTCGGGCCTTTAGTCAGATGTCCGAGCATCTTTCGGCGGCCCAGCGCGACCTGGAAAAACAGGCCAAGGTGCTGCAGAATACCAACACCCGCTTGCACCTGGAGATCAGCGAGCATCAGCAGGCCCAGCGGGAAATATACCAGCTCAATCTGGAACTCGAACAGCGGGTGCTGGAGCGCACCGCACAACTCAAGGCCGCTAATGAGGAGCTGGAGGCCTTTGCCTATTCGGTTTCCCACGATCTGCGGGCGCCGCTGCGCAGCATCGACGGCTTCAGCCAGGCGCTGCTCGACGATTACGGTGCCCGGCTCGATGCCGAAGGCCTGGAGTTTTTGCAGCGGGTGCGGCGCGCTTCGCAGCGCATGGCGCAGCTTATCGACGACTTGCTGAACCTGTCGCGTATCACCCGCGGCGAAATGGTGCGGGCGCCGGTCGATCTGAGCCGTTTGGCCGCCCTGGTGGCCGAAGATCTGCGGCAGGCCGAGCCGCAGCGGCAAGTGGAAATCGTCATCCAGTCCCAGGTGCAGGCCGAAGGGGATGCCCGGCTGCTGCGGGTGGTGATGGAAAACCTGCTCGGCAACGCCTGGAAGTTCACCAGCCGCTGCGACCATGCCCGCATCGAGTTCGGCCGCAGCGACAAGCTCCCGTCGGGCCGAGGGGGCCAACCCGGTAATCGGGCCTTTTTTGTGCGGGACAACGGCGCCGGCTTCGACCCGGCCTATGCCGACAAGCTGTTCGGGGTCTTTCAGCGCCTGCACCGGGCTGAAGACTTTCCAGGCACCGGCATCGGCCTGGCTACCGTACAGCGCATCATTCATCGCCATGGCGGCCAGGTCTGGGCCGATGGCGAGGTGGGCATCGGCGCCAACTTTTACTTCGCTCTATAAAATGGATAATCGGCATGAACACGGAAAAAAACATCCTGCTGGTGGAAGACAACCCGGACGATGAAGCCCTGACCCTGCGGGCCTTTCGCAAGAACAAGATCGCCAACCCGGTGGTGGTGGCCCGCGACGGCGTCGAAGCCCTCGACTACCTGTTCGGCCGCGGTCAGCATGCCGACCGCGAGCATTGGGAGCTGCCGGCTGTGGTGCTGCTCGACCTGAAGCTGCCCAAGGTCGACGGCCTGGAGGTGCTGGAGCGGCTGCGGCTTGACCGGCGCACCCGTCTGCTGCCGGTGGTGGTTCTGACCTCCTCGCGGGAAGAGCGGGACCTGGCGGAAGCTTATCGGCTGGGGGCCAACAGCTATATTCGCAAGCCGGTCGATTTCAACTGCTTCCTCGATACCGTCGGGCAGCTGGGCAACTATTGGCTGAAGCTCAATGAACAATCCTATCAATAAAGAACCAGCGACCAAGCAGCCGTTGCGGGTGCTGATCGTCGAGGACACCGAAGACGACGCCTGGTTGCTGGTGCGTAGCCTGCAGCGGGCCGGCTACGAGCTGACCTACGAGCGGGTCGACACCGCCGAGGCCATGGCCGCCGCCATGACCGAGCAGGTCTGGGATCTTGTCATTTCCGACTATTCCATGCCCAATTTCAGTGCTCCGGCGGCCCTGGCGGTGCTCAAGGAGAGCGGTCTCGATATCCCCTTTATCGTTCTGTCCGGCAACATCGGCGAGGAGACCGCCGTCGAGTCGATGCGGGCCGGTGCCCACGATTACGTCATGAAGGGCAACACCGCCCGTCTGCTGCCGGCCATCGATCGCGAGCTTCGCGAAGCCGAAGGGCGCCGCCGGCGCCGCCGGGCGGAGGAAGAGTTGCGCGAGAGCGAGCGGCGGTTCCGCTCCATCTTTCTCAATGCCGTGGCCGGCATGGCGACCCTTGCCGCCGACGGCAGCTTTCTGCAGGTCAATCCGGCCTTCTGCAAGATGTTCAAGTATACGGAGGCGGAGCTGCTGGGCAAGACCACTTTCGACATCACCCACCCCGCCGACATTGTCCTGACCCGCCGCCTGTTCAGCGAGGCGGCGGCCGGCCAGCGGCAGGCCGTCGATTACGAAAAGCGCTTCCTGTGCAAGGATGGCGAAACCGTCTGGGGGCATGTGGCCAACTGTTGGCTGTTCGACGACCAGAGGCGGGTGACCTTCTGCGTCAGCCTGGTGCACGACATCACCCCGCATCACAAGGCCCAGCAGGAGATTCGTCAGCTGGCCTATTTCGATACCCTGACCGGGCTGCCCAATCGCCAGCTGTTTCGGGATCGCTGCCGCGATGTGCTGGAGCGGGCGGGGCGGAACCAGGTCGGGCTGTTGGTCCTCGATCTCGATCGCTTCAAGGGCATCAACGATACCTTCGGCCATGAGGTCGGCGACCAGCTGCTCAAGGTGGTCAGTGAGCGCCTGACCGACTGCCTGCAAAAGGGCGAAACCCTGGCGCGCCTGGGGCCCGACGAGTTCGCCCTGGTGCTGCCCCAGGTCGACGGTCCGGAAAGTTTTTCCCTCCGTGCCCAGAAGATGCTGCACTGCCTGGCCGAGCCGATCGAACTGGAGCAGCAGCCGACCTACTGTTCGGCGAGCGTCGGTCTGGCCCTCTACCCCACGGATAGCGACAATGTCGACACCCTGATCAAGCATGCCGGCATCGCTCTGCACAAGGCCAGGGAACAGGGGACCGGCAGTTACCGCTTCTATTCGCCGGAGATGAACCTCGTCACCTGCCAACGCCTTGCGATGGAGAATCGCCTGCGGCAGGCCCTCGATCGCCGGGAGCTGAGTCTCCATTATCAGCCGCAGATCGATCTGCAAAGTGGCCGGGTAATTGGAATGGAAGCCCTGCTGCGCTGGGACTCCGCCGAGCTCGGCAGCATCCCGCCGTCCCGCTTCATCCCCTTGGCCGAAGAGACCGGGCTGATCCTGCCCATCGGCGAATGGGTCCTGGAGACGGCCTGTAAGCAGGCGCGGCAATGGCATCAGGCGGGATTTCACAATTTGCGTATGGCGGTCAATATTTCCGCCCGTCAATTCAAACAGGCCGATTTTATCGAGCGCCTCAACCACATTTTACAAGCGGCTGACCTCGACCCCGAGCATCTGGAGGTAGAGCTGACTGAGAGCATCGTCATGGAACGCTCCGAGGATACTCTGCTGACCCTCACCGACCTGAAGGTACGCGGCATCAAGCTGGCCATCGACGATTTCGGTACCGGTTACAGCATGCTCAGCTATCTCAAGTATTTCCCCATCGATCGCATCAAGATCGATCGCAGCTTTGTGCGTGACATCACCACCAACTCGGACGATGCTGCCATTACCGAGGCTATCGTCGTCATGGCCCACAGCCTCAAGCTGAAGGTCGGTGCCGAAGGGGTCGAAACCGAGGGACAGCTCGAATTCCTGCGTCGCTGCGGTTGCGAGGAGGTGCAGGGTTATTACTTTAGCCGCCCGCAACCGGCTGAGCGGGCCGGGCTCTTTCTGCAGCGTCATTTCTCCGGCAAGGCGGGGTAGTGGCTTAATGCAAGCCGGCATGCATGACGAGGGAGGGGCCTGCGGGTTCCTCCTTTTTTATTGCCCAACATCCATGTTTGATAAGTAGGCTCCGGGCGATAAACTTGTGGCAGGTGCTGTGTCGGCGAACGGAGCAGAGCGAATGGGCAAACAAGCGAAGTTTGCGATTTTGGTATTGTTGGCGGTCTGGCAGATGCTCGGAGTCAGTGGCTGCCGTCCCTACGAAGCGGCTCTGGTGTTGGCCGATATTGCCGCTGGTGATGGGCCGAGCCGGCTCAAGCGCACTACCCGCGGTCCGCAGCGGACGGCGGTTCGTTACCAGACTGCCGGCCGCCAGGGCCAGGGGGATCTCTACCGGCCGGCGTCAGAGATCAAGGCGGCGTTGCTGCTCATTCCGGGGGTGGCCGCGGCCGGCAAAGATGATCCGCGGCTGGTGGCCTTTGCCACCACCCTGGCGCGGGCCGGCTTTGTTGTGCTGGTGCCAGATTTACGCAGCCTGCGGCATCTGCAGGTGAGCCCGGCAGACGTAGCCGAGGTGGTGGATGCCTTCGCCTGGCTGGTTGCCGATCCCCAGCTCGCTCCGCAGGGGAGGGCCGGAATGGCGGCATTCAGTTATGCGGCCGGACCGGCGGTGCTGGCGGCCCTTGACGAGTCGATTCGGCAACGGGTGCAATTTGTCTTCACCGTCGGCGCTTATTACGACATTTCCCAAGTGCTGACCTTTTTCACCACCGGCTACTATCGGCACCAGGAGCAGTGGCATTAGCTGCGGCCCGCCGATTACGGCAAATGGGCTTT
>JAUWLU010000341.1 GCA_030613545.1 Desulfuromonadales bacterium | reverse complement strand
GGTATCCATCCGCCGGGCGGCCACCAGCCATTCGGCCGCCACCATGCGCGGCGCGGCCTGCTGCAGAGCCGGCGGCAGAATGGCGTGTTGATCTTTCAGCAGGCGGTAGATGGCGGCGGCAAAGCTTTCGAGGGAGGTGTCGGCGAAGGCCGGCCAGTTGACGGCCAAGAAGTGGTCGTAGGCGACATCGATCAGGATGCCTCGGCAATGGCGCAGGGCCGGGTCGAGGCGGCGCTTGCTGCGCTGAAAATGGGGGTTGGTTTCGGCGAAGCGGTCGATCTTTCGGTGCAGCTGCAGACCCCAGCGGATTTCCGCTGGATAGCGCTCGTCGAGGCGGCCCTTGACGTAGTCGCCCATCAGGGCGCCGAGCAGGCAGCCGTCGGTAGGGTCGGACAGGAAGAGATGGACCAGGTGGTTCAAGAACAGTGGCCTGTCAGTTGCGGGCGGTTTCGGCTTGTGCCGGCGGCTCGGCGGCAGCGAGCCGGGTGCCCGCGGCAGTTCCCTCGTCCAGGCGGGCCATGAGGGGGGTGATGAGGGCCTGGAACGAGGCCATGTGCTGGGACGATACGGGCGCCACCGAGGGCGATTTGACCTTCAGGGGATTGACCGTACGGCCGTTTTTGTACATGCGGTAGTCGAGGTGCGGCCCGGTGGAGCGGCCGGTGGAGCCGACGTAGCCGATCACCTGTCCCTGACGGACCTTTTTGCCGGACTTGATGCCGCGGCCGAAGCGGCTCATGTGGTTGTACATGGTCACCCAGCTGCCGGGGTGGCGGATCTTGACGTAATTGCCGTTGAAGCGGTTATAGGTCGCCTTCACCACGACACCGTCACCGACGGTCTTGATCGGGGTGCCGGTGGGGGCGGCGTAGTCGATGGCCGGGTGGGGCTTGTAGGTCTTGGTGATCGGGTGCAGGCGGCGCATGGTGTAGCCCGACGAGATGCGGGAGAAGGAGAGGGGCGCCTTGAGGAAGGCCTTGCGAAGACTTTTGCCGTTTTCGTCGTAATAGGCAGACTTGCGTTCGCCGTCCTTAAACAGAAAGCCCCGGTAGGTTTCGCCGCAGTTGCTGAAGCTGGCGGCGAGAATGCGGCCGTAGCCGGCCTGTTGGCCTTCCCGGAAGCGCTTTTCGACCAGCACCTGAAAGCTGTCGCCGCTTTGAATGTCGCGGATGAAGTCGATGTCCCAGGCGAAAATGTCGGCCAGGTTGAGGGCCAACGCCTCGCTTTCGCCGCTGTCGAGCACCGCGCCGAACAGGCTGCTGGTGATGGTGCCGTTGACGAGCTGTTGTTCGACGGTATAGGGAATGGCGCTGCGGGAGATGTCGAAGCCCTCTTCGTTCATCAGAATGATCAGCTGCTCTTCGCGGTCGATGTCGTATTCAAAGCGTTCAAAGGCACCGTCCCGCAGGGCCAGGCGGTAGTCCTGGCCGGCACAGAGCTTAGATAAGGGGAAAATTTCTTTGCACTGCTGGTTGAGGTTGTGAATCTGCTGCGGGGTAAAGATGTGGCCGAGCAGGGAGGTGATGGTTTCGCCGGACTGAATGGCGCCGCGCACCATTTCGTGCCGTACTTCGGGCACCGCCGCTGCTGCAATCGGTACTGTCTTGGCATCGGCTTGGGCAGTTTTGCCGGCCGGCTGGCGATGGGGCAATAAAAACAGGCCGCCGAGCCCCGCCAGCAACAGCAGCGGAAGTATAAAGCGGCGATTGGACCGGGTCCGTTGCACCAGGGAGGTGCGTGGCGGATTGAAATCGTTATTCATGGCGACAGTTCCTGAATGAATGCTATGGACATCGGCAACCCGAAAGGCTGCCTGTCATTGTATCGACCTTAATCTTGATGGCGTCGCAAAAAGTCCGCCCTACAGCGTTGCAGCACTTTTTCAGGACTTCGACATACCATATGCATGCCTTCACCCCTGAAAAACCACTACGCCTTGTAGGTCGAAATTTTTGCTTAGCCATCTCATGACTTTTTG
>JAUWLU010000381.1 GCA_030613545.1 Desulfuromonadales bacterium | reverse complement strand
CAGAATGCCCGGGACCTGCTGTTGGCCTTCGCCAGCACCACCGCCCTGATCCTCATCACCCTGCTGTTCTTCGCCAGGGCCGCAATCCGGATCTTTTTGCACCAGCCCCTGGAACGGCTCAACGACATCGTCAGCGCCTATAGCCAGGGCCACTACGATGCCCCCTTTGCGCCGTTGCCCTACCTCGAATTCCGCCCCTTCAGCAGGGTACTGACGGAAATGGGGCAGAAGATCCAGAGCCAGGTCGCCGAACTACAGGCCAGCGAGGAAAAATACCGCTCCATCGTTGAAAAAGGGGTCGAAGGCATTTTCCAGAGCGTTCCGGAAGGGCGGCTGATCGACACCAACCCCGCTTTTGCCCGCATCCTCGGGTATGACAGCCCCGCCGAGGCGGTGCGTTCCATCACCGACCTCGGCCAACAGCTTTACGTCGAGGCCGGCGATCGCCTTAAACTGCTGGAACGGTTGGGGCAGCAGGATACCGTAACCAACTACGAGGTCCGGTTCCGCAAAAAGGACCAGAGCACCATCTGGGTGGAGCTCCATGTCCGCGCCATGCGCAACCGAGAGGGGAAGCTGGTCGGCCTGGAAGGCTTTATGACCGACATTACCGAACGCAAGGAGGCCCAGGAACGGCTCAGCATCTCCCTGCGGGAAAAGGAAGGCCTGCTGCGGGAACTCTACCATCGCACCAAAAACAACATGCAGGTCATCCGCGCCATGCTGACCCTGCAGGCCGCCCACAGCGATGAGCCGGAGGTCGCCCGGGTGTTCAAGGAGCTCGAGAACAAAATCGACGCCATGGCCCTGGTCCATCGCAAGCTCTACCAGTCGCAGGACCTGTCGCAGATCAACCTCCACGACTATATTCACGAACTGGTGGAACTGCTGATGCAAAGCTACCACATCTCCACCAGCCAGATTTCCACCGAGTTGCAGATCGAGCAGCTGCCCGTATTGATCGACACCGCCATCCCCTGCGGTCTGATCCTTAACGAACTCATCACCAACGCCTTCAAACACGCCTTCCCCGGATCCAGAAAGGGGAAGATCCGCATCCAGCTCGCCCAGCGGGCGGAAGGCGTCATGGAGCTGTTGTTTGCCGATGACGGGGTAGGGGTACCGCCGGACTTCGACTTTCGCAACCAGAACAGCCTCGGACTGCAGAGCATCTTTGCCATTGCCGAGCATCAGCTGCAGGGGGAGGTGCGCTTTGCCGGCCGGCAAGGCGTCTCCTGTACCCTGCGGTTCCGGGACAATCTCTACACCTCAAGGGTTTAGCATGAAACGACCGATCAAGATTTTGCTGGTGGAAGACGAGGCGATGATTGCCATGTGTCTGCAGATGCAGCTTCAGAACGTCGGCTATGAGGTCTGCCAGGTCGTCGCCACGGGGGAGGAAGCCATTGCCGCCGCCCGGCAGGGGGCCCCCGATGCCATCCTGATGGACATCCGACTGGCTGGGGGGGGC
>JAUWLU010000008.1 GCA_030613545.1 Desulfuromonadales bacterium | reverse complement strand
CCAGATAAACCAGCACAAAAGCGCCGCCGCCGTGCTGGCCGGTGATATAGGGGAATTTCCAGATGTTGCCCAGGCCGATGGCGCTGCCGGCAGCAGCAAGCACGAAGCCGCAGCGGCTCGCCCACAGGACGCGAGGCCGGTTACTGTCGTTCATGAACCAAATCCTTGCACTGCTGAGGTCATTGCACCCTCCCCTGGCCCATCGGCAGTGCCGCGACTAGAAACAGATGCCCTCGGCACGCTCTTCGACCTCGGCCATGGTGATCTCCTCCAGCGGGCCGCTCAACTGCTCGCGGTTTACCTTATGACCGGAATGATAGCGCCAACCACCGGCGGTCTGCAAAAATCGCGACAGCTCCAGGGTTTGATGGCGCTCGCCGCCATATTCCAGATCGAGGAAAAACAGCACCCGCGCCTCGCCAGCAACGGGCGCATCGTCGCATAAAATCCGACAGGAGTGAATGCGATAGCGACCCTGCAGATCGTTGCGGGCATAGTTCAGATATTCGTCCCGCGCAGGAAAATGGCGACGAAAAGGGGAATTGCAGTGGTAACTGTCGTAGATAAAGGCGAAATCACCATCGGCAAAGGCCCGGGCGCGAGCCGCCACCAGCTGCACCGGTAACAGCTCGATCTCGGCCAGCGAAGCCGAAACAAGCAGACAGCACTTCTTGTATTTGAGGCCGCTGCCGCAGGGACAGGGCTCGTTACGTCCAGTCTTCATGTCACAACTTTCGTTATTTCGATCAGTGAGGGTCTCGCAAAAAGTCATGAGATGGCTAAGCCATCATTCCTTAAGGCGCGGGTCGAGGGCGTCGCGAATCCCTTCGCCGAGCAGATTGTAACCAAGCACCGTCACCAGAATGGCCAGGCCGGGAAAGGCCGACAGCCACCAGGCGCTGCCGAGGGTCTGCTTGCCGGCTATAAGCATATTGCCCCAGGAAGGGGTCGGCGGCTGCACGCCGATGCCGAGAAAGGACAGAGCGCTCTCGGTGAGAATGGCGCCGGCAACTCCCAAGGTGGCCGAAACCAACAGCGGCGACAGGGCGTTGGGCAGAATGTGACGAAAGATGATGCGACTGTCACGGGCTCCAGCGGCGCGCACCGCCAGCACGAAATCCCGCTCCCGCAGGGAAAGGAACTCGGCCCGCACCAGCCGGGCCACCCCCATCCAGCCGGTCAGACCGATGATGATCATGATGTTCCAGATGGACGGCTCTAAAAAGGCCACCACCGCCAGAATGAGAAAGAAGCTCGGAAAACAGAGCATAATATCCACAAAACGCATGATCAGGGTATCGACCCAGCGGCCGTAGTAGCCGGCCAAGGCGCCGAGCACCACGCCGATAACCGTGGCAATGCCGACCGCGACGAATCCAACCAGCAGGGAGATGCGGGCGCCGTAGAGGATGCGGGCCAGCACATCGCGACCGAGATCGTCGGTGCCGAGGGGATAGAGCAGGCTCGGCGCCTGCAGGCGCAGGGCAATATCGATATGACCCGGATCCCGTGCCACCAGCGGCGCCAGCAAAGCCAGGAAGGCCATGGCCAGCACGATGACGGCACCGGCCATGGCCATGCGGTTGTTGCGCAGCCGCGGCCAGAAGACCTGACGCCAGAAGGATTGTTTCACTTCACCATCCATAATCTCCACTCTTGATGCACTCGCAGAAACTTATAAAATGGCTAAGCAAAAATTTCGTCCTACAAGGCTTGGTGTTTTTTCAGGGCCGAAGGCATACATGCAGCATGTCGAGGTCCTGAAAAACACCGTAACGACGTAGGGCGGACTTTTTGCGCCGCCATCACACTTACTTGAGAAGGTCGTATTCACTACGGGAAATAAGCCCCTTAGCTAGCAGCAATAGGAGCAGTTTGTGAAATTTCTCCTGATCGACGGCCGGCGGGCGAACCGGCACCGAAGCCGGGGCGGCCAGAGGTTCCAGCCGGCCGCCATAGCAGCGGTCGATGGCCTGCCGGATCTCCTCCTCGGCGGCCAAGGCCGGCCGAATCTCGCAGCCAGTGAGAAAAGCCAGGTCATCCAGGTTGGCCAGATGGGTCGGGTCACAGGTGGCCAGCAGCAGATAGGCAGTGCCATGCAACACCTCGCGGTCCACCGGGATGACATGATATTCCCGGGCCTTGGCTTCCGGCACCAGGTCCAGCACCTCTCTGGGAATAGCGCGCCATTTAAGATCGACCCGCAACAGGTTGAGGGCTTCGGCCATAAACTCCAGCAGCTCCCCTTCGCCAACGTAGCCGAGCTTGACCAGCGAGGCGCCGAACAGGCAGCGCCAGTGCTGCTGATGGACCAGGGCCGACTTGAGCTGGAGTTCATCGATAAGATCGGCTTCGACCAGCAGTTGGCCGAGTTTCGGTCTGTTGTCGTTCATACGCTGCCCCCTTCTATTACGGTGGGTGGTGCGCCCGAGGCTCAGTCGCTCAGTTTGGCGTCAACCTGCTGCTCCCACTGCCAGGCGGTACGGACGATATATTCCAGATCGTCGTGGCGCGGCTGCCAGCCGAGCTCCTTGACGATCTTATCGGACTTGGCGGTAAGTGCCGGCGGATCCCCTTCCCGGCGCTCGGCTTCGACCACCGAAAAATCGACGCCGCTGACCTTTTTCGCCACTTCGATGACCTCACGCACCGAATAGCCGTGACCGTAGCCGCAATTAAAAATGTTGCTTCGGCCGCCCTTGAGCAGATGGCGCAGAGCCACAAGGTGAGCCTCGGCCAGATCGTCGACATGGATATAGTCACGAATGCAGGTACCGTCCTCGGTGGGATAGTCGGTGCCGAACAGCTGCAGAGACGGATACTGGCCCCGGGCGGTCTTCAGGGCGCGGGTGATGAGATGGGTCGGATTGCGGTAGGCCTGGCCGATGCGGCCACCGCTGTCGGCGCCAGCAACGTTGAAATAGCGCAGGGCCACATAGCGAAAGGCCTCAGGCGCAGCGACAGAGAGATCGGCCAGCAGCTGCTCGGACATCATCTTCGATGCGCCGTAGGGGTTGATGGGCTGCAGTGGCGCCGTCTCGGCCACCGGAATCTCCTCGGGGATGCCGTACACCGCCGCGGTGGAGGAGAAGATAAAGCGGCCGATGTTCAGCTCCTGCAACACTTCAAGCAGCTGCAGGGCATTGAGGGTGTTGTTGCGATAGTACTTGAGGGGATTCGATACGCTCTCGGCTACCTCGATGAAGGCGGCAAAGTGCATCACCGCATCGGGCTGAAAATCGCGCAGGGTGTCGCTGAGCAACTGGCGGTCGCTCAGTTCGCCAACCACCAGGTCGCCGTGCAACACCGCCCAGCGGTTGCCGGTGGAGAGGTTGTCGTAGGTCAGCACCTGGTAGCCAGCTTGACCGAGGGCCTTGACCACATGACTGCCGATGTAGCCGGCTCCACCGGTTACAAAGATTTTTTTCATTTTCTCCTCCTGAATCATGAATGAATCAACCGATAGCGTTGCAAAGCGCCCTCACCAACCGTCAACTATGATGATCTCGCAAAAAGTCATGAGATGGCTAAGCAAAAATATCGACCTACAAGGCGTCGTGGTTTTTCAGGGATGAAGGCATACATAAAGCATGTCAAAGTCCTGAAAAACCACTGCAACGTAGTAGTGTGGACTTTTTGCAACGCCGTCAACTATGGCGAATACGGGGGTCGGCCAACGCGTAGCCGAGATCAGCCAGCAGATTACCGACCAGGGTCAGTACCGCACCGATCACCAGAATGCCCATGATCAGTGGATAATCGCGCATCATGACCCCGTCGTAAAAGAGCTTGCCCATGCCGGGGATAGCAAAAATCGTCTCGAAAATCACGCTGCCGCCGATCAACCCGGGTACCGACAGGCCAAGAATGGTAATCACCGGCAGCAGAGCATTGCGCAGGGCATGCTTGCAAATCACCGCTTTTTCCGTCAGGCCCTTGGCCCGGGCGGTGAGGATATAGTCCTGGCGGATCACCTCGAGCATATTGGCCCGCATGTAGCGGGAGAACCCGGCCAGACCGCCAAAAGCTGAAACGAAGACCGGCAGCACCAGATGGTGCGCCATATCGAAAACCCGGCCCGACCAACTAAGGTAATCGTAGCCCAGGGACTTGAGGCCGACGATGGGAAACAGTCCATAGCGTACCCCGAGCACGTCCATCAGCAACAGGGCCAGCCAGAACGAAGGGGTGGCGAAGCCGACAAAGACAAAGACAGTGGTCAGGCGATCGAAATGGGAATTGCGCCGCACCGCCGAGAGGATGCCGATGGGTACCGCTACGACCAGAATCAAACCGATGGAAAGGACATTGATCAGAATGGTCACCGGCAGACGCTCGGCGATCTTGGCGGTCACAGGCCGCCGGTCCTGCGAGAAGGAGTCGCCGAAATCGAGGCGCACCAGGCGGCCGAGCCATTTGCCGTATTGGACCATCAACGGCTGATCGAGATCGTACTGAGCCCGCAGCCGCTGCTGCAGTTCGGCACTGACCTCGGGGTTGAGCTGGGTCTGCAGATCGGTCGGCTCACCGGGCGCCAGGTGAATCACCACAAAGGAGATCAGGGTGATCCCCAGCAGCAAAGGCACCATCAGCAGCAGGCGTTTAAAAAGATAAGGCAGCATGGCAACTCTTATAAGCTAACCAACTAATATACAATAGAAATACGGAAGACTTTCATCAACGGCTATACTTCTGTTCTTCGGCCGGCACATACCAGCGGGTGAAGTTGTGCATGATGCCGGCCGGCGCCGGTTCGATTCCGCGAAAACGGGCCGCTACCACCGGCAGACTTTCGGGTACGTAGAGAAAGGTGTACGGCTGCTCCTCGGCCAGAATCTCTTGAAATTGGTCGTAGGCCCGCTTGCGCTCCCCCTGGTCGAAAGTGCGCCTCCCCGCCTCCAGCAGCTGATCAACCTCGGCATTATGGAAAGCGATGAAATTAAGCTCGCCCGGCCCGGTCTTGCTCGAATGCCAGACATTGTAAACATCGGGGTCGATGCCGCCGCTCCAACCCAGAATGGTGGCGTCGAAATTGCCGGGATTGATGAATTCCTTGAGAAAGGCGGCCCACTCGATGACCCGCAGCTTGACCTTCACACCCACTTCGGACAAACGCCGTTGAATGATCTCACCGGCCTTGATCCGCTGGTCGTTACCCTGGTTGGTGACGATGGTAAAGGCCAGGGGTTGCCCGTTCCGGTCCAGCACGCCGTCACCGTCGCTGTCCTGCCAGCCCGCCTCGGCCAGCAGGGTGCGGGCCCGCTGCGGATCGTAAGGATACTGCTGCACTTCGGGATTATGAGCCCAGCTGCCGGGCTTGTAGGGGCCGCGGGCGACTTGGCCGAAACCGAGCAGCACGCCGTCGATGATCTCCTGCTTGTCGATGGCGAAGGACAGAGCCTGCCGCACCCGCTTGTCCTGAAAGATCGGTCGACGCAGATTGTAGCCGAGATAGGTATAGGCAAAGGCCGGATAGTGATATTTGCGAAATCGCCGGCGAAAAGCCGGCGTGTCGGTCTGCATGGCGTATTGCAGGGGGGTCAGGCCCATGTAGTCGAGGCCACCGGACTGCATCTCGAGAAACATGGTCGAAGGATCGGGAATCACCCGATAGAGAACCCGCTGAATGTAGGGCGGCCCTTCGAAGTAGTCGGGATTGGCCTCCAGCACGATCTTTTCGCCCCGCTGCCAGGCAACGAAGCGATAGGGCCCTGTGCCGACAGGGTGGCTGGCGAGAGGGCTCTTGATGATCTCGACCCCTTCCAGCAGATGCCGGGGATGAATGGGAAATGCCCAGCTGATCAGAGCAGTGGCCAGGGGTTTAAGGTAGCGCACGCGAAAGGTGTGTGCATCGAGGACCTCGGCCGTGGCCACCTGACGGTAACGCTCGGCATAGGCGGTGGGGGTATTGGGGTCGACCAGCAGCCGGTAGGTAAAGAGCACGTCCTCGGCGGTAAACGGCGCCCCATCGTGCCAGCGCACCCCCTGGCGCAGATGGAAGGTCAGGGTCAGGTTGTCCGGCGAGATGTCCCAGCGCTCGGCCAGCTCCCCTTCGATGTTGAGGTCCTTGTCGTAGCGCACCAGGCCGTCATAGACCAGGCCGTTAATATCGCCTGAGGTACCGTCGCTGGCCAGCACCGGCAGCAGGGTAACGGCATCGGCCCCGGAACCGATGATCAGGGTATCGCCGGCCGTCGGTGGCCCTGTCTTCCCCTGCCCTGCCAGGTTGTCGTCACGCCGGTCGCAGCCGCAAACCAGCCACAGGCAGCACAGAACCAGCAGCCCCGCAAACAGGCCAATCCTGTTGTTCAGCGAATTCATGGCAAGGCCTCCGTCACCACCCCGGCCGGCGGTTGCAGGGTGAAAGACTCCGCGGCCAGTTCCGGATTCAATTCAACATCGCTGTAGGTCAGGGAAAAGCTCGCGGCCTGTTCAGGCATGGTCACTGTCACCTGCCGGGGAAAATCCTGCTGATGGCCGTCGAAGCGTCCGTAGGCCACCGTCAGCAAGGGCTCTTCGCCCCGAAAATAGGTTGCGCCTAGCAGTCGTCCGACGGCATCGAAATCGAGCTGTTGCCGCCGACTGTCGGCGCCATTCAACAGCAACCGATAGCCTTGTTCATGGCGGGTCAAGGCACTGTCACCATAGGCGATAAGCGGCACGTCGTAGAGGGCCAGGCGCACCAGTTGTTCCGCTGTCAGCGGCATGCGGATAAAGCGGGCGATCCGCTGCGGCGTAGCAGCTCCTTGCAAAAAGCGCTGTTCCCGCGGCAGGGACACACTCAACTCTCCGTCGCGGGCGACCAGCAACAGCAGCGGCTGGCCAAAGGGGCCAAGCACCTCGGCCCGAATGCGGTTCGGCTTGGCCAGCAGCAGCACCTGCCGTGCGGAGGCCGACCCGGAGCTGTTTTCGGTATGGATTCGCGTCATGCCGCGCAGGCTTTGATAGGCGCTGGCGTTGGCCTGCAGGCGCTGCATCAGCACCTGCTGATCCAAGCGCGGCAGAGGCGCCGGGGCCGGCACACAACGGGCCAAGAGCAACGCCAGGCTTGCCGCCAGCACCAATCGACGGAGCAGGGGTCGGTTTTGGCGGCTCGCCTCCCCGCTAGTTCGCTGCCAAAGCAGATCAGTCATGGGCCAACCCCTTCAGCTTGCTTTCCAGGACTGGATTGTCGGGCTTTATTTGCAGAGCCTTACGGTAAGTCCGGCGGGCCCGATCATAGAGCTGCAGAGCCCGGTACAGGTCGCCGAGATGTTCCTGAACCACGGCATCGTCCTTCAGCAGGACGGCCGCGGCCTCAAGTTCCGGACGGGCCTCGGCGAAACGGCCGAGCTTAAAATAGACCCAGCCGAGAGTATCGAGGATATGGCCGGCGTTGTCGAGAGCCAGAGCACGCCGGGCAAATTGCAGGGCCTCATCAAGATGGATACCCTGCTCAGCGAAGGAATAGGCCAGGTAATTCAAGGCCTCGACGTGTTCCCCATTCAATTCGATGGCCTTGCGCATGGCGGCAGCAGCGGCCCCTTGCTGGCCGGCGCCATCAAAAAGCAGACCGAGATGATAGTGCAGGTCGGCACTTTGCGGCAGCTTGCTCAGTCCCTGCTGCAATACAGCCCGAGCAGCGGCAAGGTCGCCTTGCTCTTGATAGAGGGAGGAAAAAAAGGAATAGATTTCCGCCCGCGGCGGCAGTTTGGGTAGTCGCTCCCGCAACAGGGCGACAGCCTCATCGAGCCGCCCCATGCGGTGCAGCAGATAGGCCATATGGCTGGTGGCGTCAGCAAAGGGCTCGGCATCGGCTTCGATGGCTTGAAATGCCTGAAAGGCCTGTTGCCATTGCTGCTGCCGTTCGTAAATGGTGCCGAGATAAAAGCGAATCTGAGCCGAGTCCGGTTCAAGGGACAGGGCCTTGGTCAGGGAAGCTGCGGCCTTGGGCCACTGTTCCTGCTCCATAAGAATAAGACCGCGCAGCCGGTAGCCCTCGGCCCCCTCGGGATGCTGCCGTATGACCTGATCGAGTTCTTGCAGCGCCTCCCGAAAGTTACGGGTGGCGACCAGTAAGCGCACCACGCGCAGACGAATTGGGGTATTTTCGGGATTCTGGCTCAACGCCTCGCGCAACACGGCCACCGCCTTGGCGGCCTCTCCCTGACGCTGATAAAGGGCAGCCAATTCGAGATAAGCCGCATCGAGTGCGGGACGTCGCCCTAACAGATCGCGATAGACCTCCTCGGCCCGGCTGGAAAGGCCGATTTCCCGATAGACCCGCGCCAGAGTCAATCCGGCCAGCAGCGAATCGGGATCTCGCTCAAGCAAGGCTTTCAGAACGGCAACAGCCTGCTCGCTATCGCCGCTGCGGGCATAGGCGACACCAAGGCGCAAATAGGCCTCCGACTGCTCGGCATCGAGCTCGATGGCCCTTTGCAGTCGGGCAATAGCTTGCGCGTCCTGGCCCTGTTCAAAGTAAAGATTGCCCAGCAGCAGATAGGGTTGAGGGTCTTCGGGAGCATAGATCAAGGCGTCTTCGGCCGCACGAACGGCCATTCGGACCTCACCCATGGAGAGATAGAGTTCGGCCAGGAACAGATGTAGATAGGCCGACTGGGGATCGTACTGCAAGGCCTGCTGAAGAGCCGCAACCGCTGCCGGATAATCGCCGTCGACCACAGTAAGCCGTGCCAGGCCAAAAAAATAGAGAGCTTTGGCGGTCGGATCCTCAATACGGGAAACGTAACCTGGCGTCGCACCGTGGTCCCCGGTCTCGGCGCGAACCGAATAGGCCGATGGCGCGGGGCAGCCGGCCAGGCAGGCTAGCATCAGGAGAAGAATCGCAGACTTTGCAGCCATGCTGGCTCCTAGGAAAACTGTCACCGGCTGAGAACAAGGGATTATCGGCCGTGAACAAGGGATTTACGGGGCACTAGGAGGTTGTCTGGCTTGACGGACCGAAACGAAAAATATGGCTGTTCGAGAACAGATTTCCGAGAATTTGAGAGCAAATAGCAGGGCTATTTGGCGAAAATTGTCGGGAATATGGGCCGATCAGACGATTTTGCAGTCGGTTCATGGTAAGTCCGACACCCTCCTGGGCGGTTAAGACAAGTATCATATCACGCTTACAGGGTCAATCGCCATGAGCGGTCAGAAAATCCTTTACAGCCCATCCCGATATGATAATCTTCTATGGAAATCCGGCAAGTTAGCCTTAGTTCGATCGACCCAATCGCCCCCAGGATAGACACTAGCAGTAGGCCTCCGAAGGGGTCTGCGCACTATTATCAGCAGACCCTTTAAGGCAACGTGATATCATAGCACCATAAAGGGCGGTTCACTTTTATGGCCAACCCCCTGAAGATTCCATTTCCTGCTCGAGCAAGCCTCAAGGAGAATGTAATGCTTACGACAATTGAATCCAGAGATGCCGTTACTCTGATCCAAATTCAGGAAGAACGCCTCGATGCGCATAACAGTTCGGATTTGAAGGGCCAGATGCTGACCCTGTTTGAAGAAGGTAAGAACAATATGGTCGTCGACCTGCAGGGGGTACGCTTTGTCGACTCGTCCGGACTCGGCGCCCTGGTTTCCGGGTTTAAAAATGCCAGCGCCCGCAACGGCAATCTCAAACTTTGCGGCCTGCAGCCGCAGGTAGAATCGATGTTCGAACTGACCCGACTGCACCGGGTGTTCGAAATTTTTCCCGACTCGACCCAGGCTTTGGACAGTTTTCAGGAATAGACCTGTTCGGTGTGCTTATGAGTGAAAGTATCTTCCTCGACATCAAGATTCCCAACGAGACAGGTTATCTGCGCCTGCTCGGCAAGATAGGGGAATATCTCGCCCAAAGCCTGGAATCCTATCCGGGAGATCGGGAAGAACTGGCCTATCACATCAACCTGGTGCTGACCGAAGCGATGGCTAATGCCATCCAGCATACCGCGGACGCGAAACGTAGCGAAGCGCTGCACGTTACCCTGCGAGTAGAAAATCGCAAACTGACCATCAAGGTATATGACCAGGGGCAGGGATTCGACTTCAGCAACCTGCCGGAACCGCACCCTTCCTGCCTGGCTGAACACGGCCGCGGCATCTTTATCATCAAGACCCTGATGGATCGGGTCTCCTACCGCAAGTACGACGGCGGGCACGTCCTGGAGATGGAAAAGGTTCTCTTTTAAGATTGATGCTTTCGCAAAAAGTCACGAGAGGGCTAAGCAAAATTTTCGAGCTACAAGGCGTAGTGGTTTTTCAGGGGTGAAGGCATACATATAGTATGGCGAAGTCCTGAAAAAGCACTGCAACGCTGTAGGGCGGACTTTTTGCGACGCCATCAAGATTTGTTTCGTTCAGACGGGGATCATCAGGCCAGCAGCGCCAGCAAATCCCGATGACCATTAACTGCTTGTTGTCCGGTAAAGGTATTCTTATAGGCAACAAAGGGGATACCCGCTTCCCCGGCGGCTTGGCAATCGAGTTCCGAATCGCCGACAAACAGCAGTTCGCGCGGCTCAAAGCCAAGTCGTTCGGTCGCCAGCAGCAACATGTCGGGGTGGGGCTTTGGCCGTTCCACATCGGCACTGCTAACCACCGTAACAAAGAAATCGTCCAGACCGAAAAAGGCCAGCAGTTCCTTGACGCCATGGCCGCGATTGGTGGCTACGGCCAGGGAGCGTTTGCCATGCAGAGCCTGTAAAACCTCCAGCAGATCGGGCTCGGGAATCATCAACGGTACAAACTGCCGGTAATCGAGACATCGAGCTACGACCAGGGCCTGTTGCGCCTGCTGGGGACTGAGCAGGGCCGCGAAGACCTGCGGTGTGGCCGCGGTATGGCAAACATGCACCTTGTCCGGCTCCTCCTCGCTGACCAGCGGAAAGCCACAGCGCTCAAAGACCGTGTTGTAATAAGCGAGGTTGGCTTGGCGACTCTCAAACAAGACCCCATCGCAATCGAAAATAACCCCCCTGACCCGGGTCATTCACTCCTCCTGTCCAGAAGAATCCAGCCGAGACCGATCAGGCCGATCAGCACCATGGGCAGCGACAGCAACTGTCCCATGGTGGCAGCCCCCCACAAAAAGCCGATGTGAGCATCGGGCTCTCGAACAAATTCGACCCCGAAACGAAACAGCCCGTAAAGCAGACAGAAAGAAAAGAACGGCACTCCAGGCGCCAAGCGACGGCGATGTAACAGATAGAGAAGCGCAAAGAGTACTCCGCCCTCCAGGCCCGCTTCATAGAGCTGGCTGGGATGGCGCGGCAAGGGTCCGGCGCCGGGGAAGACCATACCCCAGGGAACATCGGTCACCCTGCCCCACAATTCGCCGTTGATAAAGTTGCCAAGCCGGCCGAGACCGAGACCGATGGTAGCGGCCGTCACCAACACATCGGCGGTCAGCAGCCAGGGCAATTTTTTACGCAGGCAAAAGAACGAGGCCGACAGCACCACGCCGCTGAGCCCACCGTGAAAGCTCATTCCCCCTTGCCAGACCGCCAGAATCTCCAGCGGATGTTCCAGATAGTAGGAAAGATCGTAAAAGAGCACATAACCGAGCCGGCCGCCGAGAATAACCCCGAGCACACAATAAAAAAGCAGATCGGAGACCTCGGCACTGTTCAGCGGCAACCGCCGCCAGCGGCACAGGTGCCGAATCAGGTAGTAGGCGGCAACGAAACCGAGTAGATACATAAGGCCGTACCAACGGATGGCGAGAGGCCCGATCTGGACAATAACCGGATCGATCTGGGGGTAGGTCAGCATAAATAATCCTTCAAAGCAGTCCAAGGTTCCTGAAATATTTTGTCGGAAACAAATCAGGCGACCAGATGAGCAAGCAAGCCGGCCATATCCTCAGGCAGGGAAGCTTCAAACATCACAGGTTCACGGCTCACGGGATGTTCAAAAGAGAGCCGAAACGCATGCAGCATCGAGCGCTCGACCTCGCGACCTGAGACAAAAGAGGGGCCGCCGTAGCGTCGATCACCCAGCAACGGGTGCCCGGCCTCGGAAAAGTGGGCTCGAATCTGATGGGACCGACCCGTTACCAGCTCCACCTCGATCAGCGCACAGTCGGCAAATTCCTCGACCACGCGGTAGCGCGTGATGGCTTCCTTGCCGCCCTTTTGCACGGACTTCATCAGATTGGTGCGATGTTGACGGGCCAGCAGAGAGCGAAACTCTCCTTCTTTGTCAGCCGGCCGACCGGCCACCAGAGTCCGATAGCGCTTATCAACCCGGCGATCGGCAAACATACGGGTCATGGCACGGTGAGCGCGCTGGTGAATGGAAAAGACCGTCGCCCCGGAGGTATCCCGATCGAGGCGCTGCACCATACCGAGGCTGACATTTCCCTTGCCACCCGTTGCGCTCTCCATATGGCGTCGGACGGCATGGTAGAGGGTCCCTTTAAAGCGAGCATGGGTCGGTTGAAAGTCAATACCAGGCGGTTTATCGATAACCAGCAGATAGGCATCCTGAAACAGAACCTGCCCGGCGCAGAGGGAAAATATATCGAGGGAGCGGCCGTCGAGATAAACCTCGACGGACTGCCCAGCGCGCACCGTCTGGGAGCAGCGGCCTATGCGGCGCCCTGCCACATGAATACCGCCGAGGTCAATGACCTTGCGAACAATTCCCCCGGAAAGATCTGCAACCTGACTGGCGATATACTGATCGATGCGCAGGCCTTCAGCCTGTGAATCGACGGTGAGACGGTAGATCCTGGACGACATCCTGGCGAACCTCCCAATACCTGTTACCACTGCTGGAGCGGATAATAACATACCCTCAGCAGACCTGTCTTGGCATTATTGCCACTCATTAAGCAGGGGAAAAGATCCCTAGGCCGGTTGACAGGAAGCGGGACCCTGCTAATCTAAAAACACAAGGGCATTTGGCCCTGACCCATCTCTGGGATGACCGGAGATCCTTCTTATAATCGATGACCAACATCTCTGACACAAAGCCCTCGGCCTGGGTCATGGTGAGCCAGCCCACCACGAAGTGGGACGCCTGAAGTGACTGTCGAGAGCGGATATTTTTTAACGGTCATGATTACAGGAGGCTTCCGGCATCCCGGAGAGATCAATCAGCAGTGGCGACCTTTTGCACTCCAAAAGATCCCTGAAAACGAAAAGGCCCCGTCCTTATCCAGGACTGGGCCTTTTCGATATGATTTTAGGAGCGCGGCAGAACGGATCCTCCTGCCAACACTAGAGACCTGGGTCACTGATCAAAAATATGCTTCTGCAAAATAAAACAGGTGAAGCGGCCTTCAAAAACCACTCGATCACCGACCGCAACCTGGCATTCAACCTGACATTTCTTCCCTTGTTCGGTCACAACCTCAGCAGTGGCGACCATCACTTCGCCGCACCGAACAGGAGCCAGAAACTTTGTTTCAGCCGCGCCGAGCACCACATAGGGGTCATTTATCGCCAGCATAGCGGCATAATCGGCCAGGCCAAAGGCAAAACCGCCATGGACCAGGCCAGCATCATCGGCACACATCTCTGCACGGGTTTTAAGCTGGGCAACGGCCCGCCTATCGGAAAGGTCGACCAGCGTTCCAACCCAGGTCGGCGAGATGGCTAAATGGGTATTCGGCTTCATCGTGAGTTATTCCAATGCGAATCAAGTGGGCTACGCAAGCCCTACCCGTTTCCGTTGTCGACCCGCTCCCGAAGTTCCTTGCCCGTCTTGAAGAAAGCGGTTTTTTTAGCAGCGATCTGCACCACCTCACCACTCTTGGGATTGCGAGCTTCACGAGCATCGCGAGTACGAACGGTGAAGGACCCGAAACCACGAATCTCTACCCGCTGCCCCTCAACCAGGGCGTTGCGAATTCCGTCAAGCAGCGTATTGACTACCAGTTCCGATTCTTTTTTCCCCAACAGGTTGTTGCTATAGGACAGCTTTTCGATCAATTCACTTTTCGTCATGTCACCCTCCTATTTCCCAGACCAGAGAAACTGCAGGCCGGCATCACCATTTTGTACGCCCTGCTTAACCAGCTGCGCAGTCTCTCGAATAAAATATTCCAGCCATTCTTCTTTGTCCGGTTTCGGGTAGACCACTTTCGGCGTTCCCTCGATACCAGCCAGTTCGGCAGCCACTCGAATAGCATCTCGATAGCCGCCCAGCTCATCGACCAGGCCGGCCTGCAAGGCCTGGCGTCCGGTAAAGATGCGGCCGTCGGCAAGCTGCCGGACCTTATCCGGATCCATCTGCCGGGACTCGGCCACAGCCTGCACAAACTGAGCATAGACATCATCGATCAGCGATTGCAGAATCTCGCGATCAGCAGTAGACATAGGCCGCACAGGGGAACCGATATCCTTGTGTAGGCCGCTTTTGACCACCTGGCTCTTCAAACCGACCTTGCCCAGCAGTTCTTCAACATTAGTAAACTGCATGATGACGCCGATACTGCCGGTGATGGTGCCGGGGTTGGCCAGGATACGCTGGGCAGGAACGGCGATATAGTAACCGCCAGAAGCGGCTACCGAGCCCATGGAGACGACTACCGGCTTAACGGCAGCGGCCGCCCTGACCTCATCGTAAATTTCCTGCGAAGGGCTGACCCCGCCCCCCGGGGAATTAACCCGCAGAACGATGGCCTTGACCGAGTTGTCTTCTTTAAAATCATCGATCTGCTCGATGATCTTTTCAGATGAAGTGATGGCCCCGGCGATGGTGACATAGCCGATTTTATCCCCCAGCACAAAACGGCTCGAGCGACCCGACATCTTGCCGACCACCACGATCAGAAGCAGGAAAAAAAGAAAAATGGCCCCGAGGGTAAGCAGGGCCATCAAAAATGGTCGTTTCTTCATGAGTTATTCCGTCAAACAGACGAAGCCCGGCGGCCAGAGACCGCACGGGCTTCGAGAATTAGACCACTGTTATTCTTCGTCGTTATCGCCACCGGCCTTTTTCATGGCGCCCTGGAGCAGCTCACCCAGGCTGGAGGTAGCATTCTTCTGTGCCCCCATGAACTCATCAACCTCGGCTTTTTCCTTTTGCCGAGCCAGACTCTTGATCGACAGAGCGATCTTGCGCTCGCTAGTGTCGACATGCAGCACGACCGCCTCGAGGGAGTCACCGACATTGGCGAAATCCTTCGGCGTGTCGATCTTCTCCTTGCTGATCTCGGAGACGTGAATCAACCCTTCGATACCCTCTTCAACTTCCAGGAAGATGCCGAAATCGGTCACCGAAGTCACCTTGCCGGTGATCAAGGTGCCAGAAGCGTAGCGGGTGCTGATGGTCTGCCAGGGATCGGCAGCAAGCTGCTTAACACCCAGGGAGAAACGCTCGTTGTCCTGGTCGATATTGAGAACTACCGCCTTAACCAGATCGCCCTTCTTGTAGAGTTCAGAAGGATGCTTGATACGCTTGGTCCAGGACAGGTCGGAGATATGCACCAGACCGTCAATACCTTCGTCGACACCAACAAAGATGCCGAAGTCTGTAATGTTCTTGACTTGACCTTCGATAATGGTGCCGATGGGGAACTTCTCGCCAATGACTTCCCAGGGATTGCGCTCGATCTGTTTCAGGCCGAGGGAAATACGACGGCTCGGAGTATCGAGAGCCAGCACGACGGTTTCGATTTCGTCGCCAACGCTGAGCAGCTTGTTGGGATGCTTGATGCGCTTGGTCCAGCTCATTTCAGAGACGTGGATCAAACCTTCTACCCCTTCATTCAGTTCGACGAACGCACCGTAATCGGTCAGGCTGACAACCTTGCCGCTGACACGGGTGCTAACCGGATATTTTTCGGCGACGTTGAGCCAGGGATCGGGAATCAACTGCTTAAGGCCGAGGGAGACGCGCTCCTTCTCCTGGTCGAACTTGAGAACCTTGACCTTGATCTTGTCGCCGACAGCCAGCACATCGGAAGGATGCGCCACGCGGCCCCAAGACATATCGGTAATATGCAGAAGGCCATCGATGCCGCCCAGGTCGATAAACGCACCGTAATCGGTGAGATTCTTGACCACACCTTCGATTTCCTGACCTTCGGCCAGAGTGTCGAGGGTCTCCTTGCGCTGACTCTCACGCAGTTCTTCGAGCAGCACCCGGCGGGACAGCACGATATTACCGCGCCGCTTATTGAGTTTGATAATCTTGAAATCGAAGCTTTCACCGAGGAGTTTGTCGAGATTGCGTACCGGTCGCAGATCAACCTGAGAACCGGGCAGGAACGCCGTAACGCCGATATCGACGGACAGGCCACCCTTGATGCGGTTGACAATTCGTCCTTCAACCACTGCGTCTTCTTCCAGGGCGTTCCAGATCTTCTGCCGATCGGCTTTTTCCTTGGACAGACCGATCAGACCGTTTTCGTTTTCGCGGCGCTCGAACAGAACATCGAGCTTGCCCCCAACTTCAACGTTGACCTCGCCGTTTTCATCGGCCAGCTCGGAGAGCGGGATGATGCCTTCGGACTTATAGCCGACATCGACCACCACCGTGTCAGGATTGATCTGGACGATAGTCCCTTCGACCACATCTCCGACGTTCAGCTCCTTGATGCTGCTTTCGAAAAGCTCGCTAAAACTCTGCTCGCCTTCCTCCATCTCCAGGTCATCGCCAAACAGATCCACTTCCTTGTTCTTGTCGATTTTCTCTTTGCTTTCCACCATTGTTAGTAACGTACCCCCTCGGAATAATCCTGTCGTCTGACGACAGCATGACTTTGAGTCACGGCGGGGAAGATAACACGAATCAAAAAAAAAACAAACCCTTATTTAATTTTCAAAAGACGCTACCCGCTTGACCACTTCGTCGATAATCCAGCGAGGCGTGGATGCGCCGGCGGTGATCCCCACCGTCTTGGCGTCAGCGAACCACAGCAAGTCGATCTGCGCAGCGGTTTCGATATGATAGGTCCTGGGCTGAAGCTCCCGGCAGATATGCGCCAGACGAGTGGTGTTGGCGCTGTTGAAGCCGCCGACGACCAGCATCAGATCGGCCTGTTGAGCGATTTTACGCGCTTCGGCCTGTCGTACCGAGGTGGCATCGCAGATGGTGTTAAAGACCCGCACCTCCTTGCTTTTATCGAGGCAGACACCGGTCACCTGGCGGAGGTTTTCAAAGGACTGGGTGGTCTGGGCCACGATACCGATCTTGGTTTTGTTCGGCAGGCGCTGCGCCTCTTCGCGGTCGGCCACCACCGCCACCTCGGCACCGCGGGTATAGGAGATGATGCCCTGCACCTCTGGGTGGTCCTTCTCCCCCACCAACACCACCGAATAGCCTTCGGCGCAAAGCAGGGCGGCGTAATCCTGAGCCTTCTTGACGAAGGGACAGGTGGCATCGACCGGGGTCAGGTTGCGGGCGTGAATATCGGCCAGTTCACCGGCGGTGATGCCGTGCGAACGAATGACTACCATGCCCGCTTCGATATCCTCGACCCTCTCCACCACCTTCACCCCTTTGTTCTCAAGTTTTTCCACCACCTGGGGCGAATGAATAATGGGACCGAGGGAGCAGATCGGACAATTCTCCTCCGCCGCCTTGAAGGCCAACTGGGTGGCCCGCTTAACTCCGAAACAGAAACCGGCGCTGTCGGCCAGGATGATTTTCATGGCTCTATCCTCCCTGCCCCTGCGCTTCACAGCCCTGCAGGCGGCGCTTGGTGACGATCTCCAGCATCTCCTGCAGCACCTGGTCGATAGCCATGGCGGTGGTGTCGATGGCCAGAGCGTCGTCCGCCTGCAGCAGAGGGGCATGCTGGCGATTACAGTCGGCGGCGTCCCGCTGCTCCACCTCGGCGATGGTCTGCTGCAGATCGACCTGTAGTCCCTTGGCCTGCAGTTCTTCAAAGCGACGCCGACCCCGTTCTGCAACACTGGCCAACAGAAAGAATTTGACCTCGGCCTGGGGAAAGACCACGGTGCCGATATCGCGCCCCTCTAGAACCACGCCCCCCTGGTCGCCCATAGCCCTCTGCAGGCGGCCCATGGCCTCCCGCACCGCCGGACAGGCCGACACGCGCGACGCCATCAGGCTCATCTCCGGCGTGCGAATCGCTTCGCTGATGTCTTCACCATCGAGCAACACCCGCTCCGCGGTGCCGCTGCGAACGAATTCGATGGTCAGTCGCGCGCAGAGCTCGGCCAGAGCCTGACTGTCCGCCGGATCGATACCGGCCCGATGAGCAGCCAGACCAACGGAACGGTACATGGCGCCGGTGTCGATATTAATATAGTTGAGGGCCGCGGCCAGCAACCGGCTAAGGGTACTCTTGCCGGAGCCGGACGGTCCGTCAATGGCAATAATCAATTCACGCTTCAAAAGGTTCTCCCGGGGGCGGTTTAGCAGGCCAGCTTCTGCAGCAACTGCCAGAAGCCGGGGAATGAGGTCTCGGTACAGCCGGTATCGCTTACAGTGATATGCGCCGAAGAGCGCAGAGCGGCAACGGCCATGCTCATGGCGATGCGATGATCGCCGCAGGATGCCACCGTGCCGCCGCCCAATTGATCGATGCCGCAAATGCGCATCCCGTCCTCGCGGGGCTCTATCCGGCCACCGACGGCGTTAAGGGCGTCGCACATAGCGGCGATGCGGTCGGTCTCCTTGACCCGCAGTTCGCGGGCGTCACGAATGACCGTCGTGCCCTCGGCAAAACAGGCCGCAACGCTGATCACCGGAAATTCGTCGATGGCCCGCGGCACCAGGGCGCCGCCGATCTCGATGCCGCGCAGCTCGCTACTGCGCACCAGCAGATCGGCTACCGGCTCGCCGGAACGCTCCCGCGGGTCGAGCAACTCAATGGAGCCGCCCATCTGACGCAGAATGTCGATGATGCCGCTGCGGGTCGGGTTGACGCCGACATTGCGGATCAGCAGTTCGGAGCCGGGGGTAATCAGGCCCGCGACCATGAAAAAGGCCGCTGAAGAGATATCGCCGGGAACAAAGACCTCCTGACCGGCCAGTTTGGCACCTCCGGCGATGGTCACGCCGCCGGCGAAGGGCCGTACGTCGGCACCAAAGTAACTCAGCATCCGTTCGCTGTGATCGCGGGACAGATGGGGCTCCCGAACCGTGGTTTCGCCGTCGGCGTAGAGCCCGGCCAGCAGCAGAGCCGACTTGACCTGGGCGCTGGCGATAGGCGAATCGTAGGAAGCGGCCTGCAGCGTCCCGCCCTGAATGGCCAGGGGCGCCCGTTCAGCATCGCAACGCCCCCAGATGCGAGCGCCCATGGTGCTCAGGGGACCGACCACCCGCTTCATGGGCCGCCGGCGCAGATACTGATCGCCGCTTAACACGCTGAAAAAGGACTGACCGGACAGCAGACCGAGCATCAGCCGCATAGTGGTGCCGGAATTGCCACAGTCAATGACGTCGGCAGGCTCCTGCAGGCCGCGCAGTCCACGCCCTTCGATGCGCAGCCGGCCGTCGCCGAGCTCCTCGATGGCGATGCCCATGGTGCGAAAGGCCCGCAGGGTAGCCAAACTGTCCTCCCCTTGGAGAAAGCCGTGCACCAGAGTGGTGCCGCTGGCCAAGGAACCGAGCATGATGGAGCGATGGGAGATGGACTTATCGCCGGGAACGGTAATTTCGCCGCGCAATGGGCCAGAAGAAGCGATGGTCTGCTGTTTCATGAATAGAATTCCAGAGCGCTATCAGAGAAGGGCATCGCGCCGTTCTTTGGAACGCAGAAAAAAGTTGAAAAGACTGTCGTCGTTGCCGGCGGCAATATCCTGCTTGAGATCAGCAAGCATGGACTCAAAGCCGCCAATCATCTCCAGCAGGGCCTCACGATTGGTCAGGGCGATATCCCGCCACATGGCCGGGTCGGAAGAGGCGATGCGGGTAAAGTCGCGAAACCCACCGGCGGAGTATTTAAGTATATCCTCGCCGTACCGGTCGTCGCTGGCCACAGCGTTAACCAGGGCGTAGGCCACCATGTGGGGCAGATGACTGATGGCGGCCAGGATACGGTCGTGTTTGACCACATCCATGATCACCACCTCGCTGCCGGCCGCCTGCCACATACGCCGCACCAGTTCCAAGGCCGTCGCATCGGTCCTGGCGGTGGGGGTCAGAATACAGCGCCGGTCGCGGTAGAGGGTGGCGAAGGCGGCAGCCGAACCGCTCTTTTCGGTCCCGGCGATGGGGTGGCCAGGAACAAAATGGACTCCGGCCGGCACCAGCGGCTCGATTTCGGCGACGATGCGCTCCTTGACACTGCCGCCGTCGGTAAGAATCGCCCCCGGTTTCATGTGGGGCAGAAGACGCGCCGCCATCACCGGCAGGGCCATCACCGGGGTAGCGAGAAACACCAGATCGGCATCGGCCACCGCGGCCTCGGCATCCAGACTGAAGCGGTCGATCACGTCGAGCGCCAGGGCCTCTTCCAGATTGGCCAGACCGCGGCCGACCCCGGTCACCTCGCCCACCGCTCCGGCTGCCTTGAGGGCCAGGGCCAGCGAGCCACCGATGAGGCCGGTGCCGATCACGGTCATTTTCGGTATCAGTACATCCTGCATTCTTATTAAGTATCCCTTTCAAGGGGAGAGCAAAGCCGTCTCAGCGGGAGCGGGGATAAGAGCCAAGCACCCGCAGTTCCTGGCAGCAGCCGCGTAATTCCGCGATGGCCTCGGACACATCGGAGTCCTGCACATGACCGTCCATGTCGAGAAAAAAGATGTATTCCCAGGCCTTCTTCTTCATCGGCCGGCTCTCGATCTTGCTCAAATTGATGCCCCGCTTGCTGAAAGGCTTGAGCATGCTATAGAGAATGCCCGGCTCGTCCTTGACGCTGAACATGACCGAGGTCTTGTCCCGGGCGCTCGGCGCTGGAATATTGCGGCCTATGACCAGAAAACGGGTAAAGTTGTTAGGGTTGTCTTCGATCTTCTGTTTGACCGTCTTCAACCCGTACATGGTGGCAGCCACTTCGCCGGCGATGGCGGCCACACTCTCATCCTCGGCGGCCATCTGCGCCGCCAGCGCGGTACTGGCCACATCGACCAGGGCCGTATCGGGCAGGTTCTCCTCCAGCCACTGGCGGCACTGGGCCAGGGCCTGGGGATGAGAGATGATCTTGCGCACGTCCGCCATGCGCCCGGTCAGCGACAGCAGATTATGCTCGATCTCCAGCAGGATCTCGGCATTGATCTTCAGCTCCGAGCGAATGAACATATCGAGGGTATGGGAGACGACCCCCTCGGTGGAATTTTCCACCGGTACCACCCCGTAGGGGGCGCGGCCGCGACACACTTCCTCGAATACCGCCGGAATGCTCTTCTGCGCCACCAGCTGAGCGGAAAGGCCAAACTGGCGAAGGGCCGCCTGGTGGGTAAAGGTGGCCGGAGGGCCGAGATAGGCGATCTTCATCGGCTGCTCCAGGGCAAGGGAGGCCGAAATGATCTCGCGAAACACCCGCCGCACCCCGTCGGCCGGAAAGGGTCCGGCATTGCGGGTTAGACGCTCGAAGATAGCCTGCTCCCGCCCCGGCACGTAAAATTCCTGACTGCTGTTGACCTTGGTGCGGCCGACCTCCTTCACCACCTCGGCCCGGCGGTTGAGCAGCTCCAGTATCTGATCGTCGATCTGGTCAATCCGTTCCCGCAGTTCGTTGAGATTTCCCTTTGCCATAACAACCCCTTCCTGATGGATTCAAGTTGTACAATCTAGCGAATCCTCACAGAAAAATCAACGGCGTTGGCGCACCGATGGTGCCGCCTTTACCCTTGACCGGCCACCGACCAGCAGCTAAACTGCCGCAATTCAGACTATTACGGACAGACAAGGAGCGGCCATGAGCATATCGATCAAGATCGCCAAATATATCGAGCGGGCCAGCTGGATCCGCAAAATGTTCGAAGAGGGAGCGCGGCTGCGCGCCGAACGGGGCGCCGACAACATCTTCGATTTCACCATCGGCAACCCTTCCACCGAACCGCCCGCAAGCCTGCAGCAGGAACTGCTCAAGCTGGCCCAGCACCCGGTACCCGGCATGCACCGCTACATGAGCAACGCCGGCTATCAGGAGACCCGCCAGGCGGTAGCCGATCATATCTCCCAAAACGCACCTCAGCGAATCGAGGATCGCCATGTGATCATGACCTGCGGCGCCGGCGGCGGCCTCAACGTGGTGCTGAAAACGATTCTTAACCCCGGCGAAGAGGTGATCATCCTCACCCCTTACTTCGTCGAGTACATGTTCTACATCGACAACCACGGCGGCACAGCCCAAACCGTGGCTACCGATCCCGAGACCTTTCAGCTCGACGTGGCCGCCATCGAGTCCGCCATCGGCTCCAACACCCGGGCCATCATCATCAATTCGCCCAATAACCCCACCGGGGTTATCTACCCCGCCGAAACCCTGCAGGCCCTGGGGGAGATGCTAGCCCGCAAGGAACAGCAACTGGGCCGCACCCTGTTCGTCATCTCCGACGAACCCTACGCGCGCCTCGCCTACGAAGGCCAGAGCGTGCCCTGCATCTTTTCCCACATCAAAAACTCGGTGATCGTCACCTCCCACTCCAAGGACCTGGCCCTGCCCGGTGAACGGATCGGCTACCTGGCCGCCAACCCGGCCATGGACGGGGTCGAGCAATTCATAGAGGGCGCCATCTTCTGCAACCGGGTGCTCGGCTTCGTCAACGCGCCGGCCCTGATGCAACGTCTGGTGACCAATCTTCAGGAAGAGAGCGTCGACATCGCCGCCTACCAGGAAAAACGCGACCTGCTCTATGAGCGCCTGACCTCCCTCGGCTTCAAAATGGTGAAACCGCAGGGCGGCTTCTACTTCTTTCCCGAATCGCCCCTGGAAGACGATGTGGCCTTCGCCCAACTGGCCCAGAAGCACAATATCCTGGTGGTGCCGGGACGGGGCTTCGGTGCTCCGGGCTACTTCCGCATCGCCTACTGCGTCGAGATGGAACTGATCCGCCGCAGCCTCCCCGCCTGGGAACAGCTGGCTAAGGAATCGGGCCTGGCCTGAGGGTCTGCCGCCAACCACAACAAAAGCCCGGAGCGCATCTGCTCCGGGCTTTTTTGGTCTCTGCGAAAAAATCGTTTACACAGCGTTGTCGCCTCATCGCCACTTGATGGAGCAACCCATGGAGGGATGCTGCTCCTTCAGCGGCTCCTCACCCGCTACCAGAGCCGCCATGGCGGCCCGCAGCTCCTGCCGTCCGACCGCGTCCTCGTCCTGCCAGTTATCGTCGATGCGGCCGTGATAGACCAGCCGCCCCTGGCGGTCAAACAGATAAGGATCGGGGGTGCACTGGGCGCGGAAGGCCCGGGCCACCTCCTGGCTGGCGTCCACCAGATAGGGGAAGGAGATACCCAGTTTGGCAACAAGCTCAATCATGCGTGGCGGGGCATCGGCCGGATAACTGGGATGAATATTGGCGTTAATGGCCACCGTCGCCACGCCCCGGCCGGCAAACTCCTCGGCCAGTCGAATCAGACGCGGCCACTGGGCTTTGGCATAGGGGCAGTGGTTGCAGATGAAGACCAGCAGCAGGCCCGTGCTTCCCAGCAGTTCCTGGCTGCTGAAGGGCTTGCCGGACGGGTCGTTGAGACGAAACGGGGGCATGGGGCTGCCGAGGGGCAGATCTGCGGAATGAACCAGGGCCATGACAGAACCTCCTTAGATGAGAGGGGCACTGACTGAACTATAGCGCGCCTGGCCCCGAAGAAAAGGTCTGTCCGGCCCCCTGCCCCGCATGCTGCCGGGCTTTTCTGCTACCCGACAGGTTGGCTGTCATTTCTCAAACACCACCTTTTCGGTTTGCCTGCGGCTTCTTTTCCCTCGATTTCTTTGACATCCCATCGCCTCTTTATAAAATTCTAAAGAGACCCCGCATCTGCTATAGCCCGTTTAGCGATTCGGCAACCGAACCGGGGCCTGTCCGGCACGTACCAGTTGCGCAGAAACGATCCGTTACTGCGCAACTGCAAAAGGGGGCAGAAAAATGAAAGTGGCGATCAAGACGGCTTTGGGACTGATGGGGCTGGCGTTGCTGCTCAGCGGTTGCGCCAACGACATGGGCGATATCGAGGTCAAGGAGGGCGGCTACGTCGGTTCGGCGGTCTGCGCCAAATGCCACGACCGTATCGCCGCCACCTGGCAGACCACCCCCCACTCCATGGTCATCAAGCAGGTCTCCGGGCCGCAGGACAAGGCCATTGTCGGCGACTGGCAGACCCCGCCGAACTTCACCGCCACAGATGCCAGCGGTGCTACGGTAAAGGTTACGGATCTTGGCGATCTCAGCAAAGAGCGGATCATGCTGACCCACGGCGTGCTGTGGAAGCAGCGTTACATCACTGCCGACTGGGAAGTGCAGAAATTCCAGTGGAACATCGCCGACAACTTCTGGGCGCCCTACCATTTCAGCGACGCCCAGGGACCCGACTGGCAGAAAAAGTGCTCCTACTGCCACGTCACCGGCTTTAACCATCAGGACTACACCTGGGCCGAACTGAGCATCGGCTGCGAGGCCTGCCACGGCCCCGGTGAAACCCACGTCAAGGCCCGTGGCCTGGCCCGGGCCAACACCATCGTCAATCCGGCCAAGCTCCCCTGGCATCTGGCCTCCGACATCTGCGGCCAGTGCCATACCCGCGGCAAATCGCCGGACGGCAAAGATCCCTTCCCCATTGGCTACCAGGTCGGTCGGCGCCTGGTGCCGAGCATGTTTACCGTAACCAGTTACGATAACAAAAAAGCCTGGTGGCCCTCCGGCGCAGTCAAACAGCACCGTCAGCAGTATCCCGAATGGCAGACCTCACGCCACTACCGGGCCGGGATCAGCTGCCTCGACTGTCATACCAGCCACAGCACCAGCAATCGGTTCAGCACCCGGGGGACCGGCAACAACCTCTGTCTCGGCTGCCATCCCAACGTCAGTACCGATCCGGTCAGCGGCCATGCCCCTATCGAGGACGCGCCCCAGCATGGCAACTGCATCGCCTGCCATATGCCGAACACCGGCAAGAGCGCCACCGTGGGCGACGAGCGGACCCACACTTTCCGCTTCATTCCGCCGCGGCTCACCCTGGAGCTTGGCGGCGGCGATCTGAAGAAACAGCCCAATTCATGCAACAGCTGCCACTATCATCGGGACCATGCGCCAGAACAGTTGCAACAGCGGCTCGACCTGGCCCGCCGCAGGCTGAGCCAATAACCCCGGAGCCTGTATCCAGCCCATGACACGCCGAACGAAATGGCTGATCACTGCCGCACTTTTTGCCCTGACCGCAACGGCCCTGTTTGCCGGCCTGATCGGCTATACGTCGACAGCGCGTTTCTGCGCTTCCTGCCATATCATGGAGACCCGCTACGTCTCCTGGCAGTACTCCGATCACGCCGCCTACACCAACTGCCTCTCCTGCCATTCGGAACCGGGCCTGACCGGCGAAATAAAGGCCCACCTGGCCGGCGCCCGCTATGTCTACGCATTCCTCAGCGGCCGCCAGAGCGGACCGATTCTTCTCGCCGAGGTACCCAACGAAAACTGCTTCAAATGCCACGACGCCGAAGCCTTAGGAGAGGAGAAAGAGGATAGCGGCCAGGCACATGCCTCCTACCATCGTCTGCACCAGGAAAAACAGATTGCCTGCGTTGCCTGCCACGGCGGCCTGGCCCACGCCACCATGCTGCCGGTCAAGGCCCGCTCGGCCATGACCCTTTGCCAGTCCTGCCATCAGCCACACGACAGCGCCGTACGCTCCTGCAACCGCTGCCACCCCTACGGGCCGGGCGGACCGGCCTTGCGCCAACCTTAGTCGGACCGGCAGCCGCCAAACCAGCTACGAAGTAAGCGCGCGCAGGGAAAAGGCCGGAGGTCTGAAAATAACTGATCAGACAACCGGCCTCTTGTTTAGCGTTTCGCGGCCTCAGCAGCCACCTTTCTTCTGCCAACTGCTCGCCTTAAAAAGCCCAAAATTCCTTACACAAAAAGAATCTCTGACTTTGTTGGGATATGGCGATGAGGCGTACGGTCAGTCTTCGCCGCCACCGACTTGCTGGTGGATTGTTGCGCCTTGATTCGGGGATGCACTACCAGCAGAAGGAAGAAAATGAGCGCCAGCGCAATCGCAGTGCCGATCGACCACAGAGCCATCGTTCCCCGGGACATGGGGTCGGCGGCACCCTGACGCCCCCAGGCGACGGACGCCCAGATGCGCTCGTAGGCATAGTACATGACCATCCGCGTGGAATGGTGGTACACGACTATCAAGGTTGCGATAAGGGCCGCCGACCTGTGGGCGGGAGGCACCAGCTGCAGGATGATATAGGCACCGATCCACGTCCACACCACACCAATGACGCGCCATATCAGTGATTTGACCAATGTACGCCGCCGCAATTCCTTGAGTTCCGGTTCTGCCATCCCTCCCCCTCTGTCAATGCCCGGCGCCTGCGTAGAAAGAACCGAGTCCGCAAAAGACCTGTCTGAGTTCATCCGTCGATGCGAAAAGGCCATATCCACACGCAACCCTAACGCTTATGCAGCACTTGCTTAGGACGGCTAACAGGCTTGAATCATTGAATGCATTAATCGTAAACTGTCCAGATGGCTCATCGACCTGCAGGTCACTCTCCCGGCCGATTCCCGAAGATCTGCATGTAGAAGTACTCGCCCACTTCCACTGTGGCCAGGGGAGTCAGCCCCAACACCTGCTGCAGTTCCTCCGGGGAAAACCGTCTTTCCAGCGCTGGCCCGAAAGGGGTGACACGGTTCACGATCTCGACAATCGCAAGCTTGCCGTGCGGTGAAAATAAGCGTTTTACCTCCATCTCGAACCCTTTGATCTGCTCCGGGGAGAAACCATGGAACACCGTTGAGAGGTAAACCAGGTCAAACGCGGATTCCGGCAGGTGCGTTGTGGTCGTGATATCCCCTACCATCGCCAGCATGTTCGTTTCTTGCGCTTCGGTACGGAGTGTCGATATGGCGATCTCATCGGGATCGAGCGCGTACACCTTTCCCCTATTACCGACCCGCCGCGAAAACTCCTTCGCCATGTAGCCATTCCCGCAACCGGCATCAAGAATCGTCTGGCCTGGGGTAATCGCCAAGGAGGAGAGGATCGCGTCCTTGTTCAAAAGACTCTCGGAGGATTTCCCTCTGTGGTGGTGCTCCCCCTCTCGGCTGCTCTCATACCGAGCGATGTCAGCATAATCCGGCTTGTTGCATTTGTGATCCATTCGAAACCCTTTCGTTTCCAATTCGGCTGTTCAACCCAAATGATAGCCACAAGAAGCCGGCCCGATGCCTGATCAGCCAGCGCCAAAAAAATAAGCTCAAAGGCCATCACTGCAGCACCCTTGAGCTTATATCACCTTAATTTATTTGGTCAATCTTCATTCCCTGCCCCATCACCTTTCCTGACCGCTCACCCGAAAATCCTTAACCTTCAGCTGTACCGAGCGTCGGTCGCGCCACTCATTGATCCCCGGGGTGAAGAGCAGATCGAACTCGCCGGCCAATTCGTCGCTGCGTTCGGCCATGCCGAAGGCGATGCAGGCCTGGCTGTAGCCGCCTTGACGGGCGGTGAAGCGCAGGTGCTTATCACCGAGAACCTGCACCTGCTGGGCGCGCAGATTGCGGGCCACCAACAGCGGTTGAGGATTGCCGGCACCGAAAGGGGCCAACTGGTCGAGCTCGACCACGGTCTCCGGAGTCAGTTCTTCGAGAAGCACCTCCTGATCAAACAGATGGCGCGGCTGCAGCTGCTCTTCGCTCAGCTCCTGTTCGGCCACCGCCTCGAAGGCGGACGCGAAGGCATTAATATTGTCGGCGGGGATGGACAGGCCGGCGGCGAATTCATGGCCGCCATAGGCGCTCAGGTGCTGCCGAGAGTCGTGCAGCGCTCGATAGAGGTGAAAGCCGCGAATGGAGCGGGCCGAGCCTTTACCTCGCCCGTTTTCAACCGCTATGAGCACCGTCGGCCGATAAAAGCGTTCCACCAGGCGGCTGGCGACGATGCCGATCACTCCCGAGTGCCACTCGGGGTCGGCGAGGACGATGCTGCGCTGGGCCGGGTCGTACTCTTCGGCGAGTCGCTCCAGGGCCTGATCGAGGGTCTGCTGCTCGATAGCCTGGCGCTGGCGGTTGCAGTCGTCAAGCTGGCGGGCACTCTCCAAGGCCTTGTCTGCCAAGGGCTCGAGCAGCAGGGCTACCCCCTGGGCGGCGTCCTGCAAGCGACCGGCGGCATTTAGGCGCGGCGCCAAACGAAAACCGACGCTGCCGCAGCTGACCTCCTTGACATCGGCGACCTGTTTCAGAGCGGCGATGCCCGGTCGCTGCCCCTGATTGAGCACCGCCAGGCCGGCCTTGACCAGAATACGGTTGAGACCGCTTAACGGGGCGATATCGGCGATGGTGCCAAGAGCCACCAGGTCGAGGCTGTGGCGCAGATCCGGTTCAGGCCGCTGCTGAAACCAACCCTGCTGCCGCAGACGGCTGCGCAGGGCGACCAGCAGCATAAAAGCCACCCCGACCCCGGCCAGCCCCTTGTCGGGAAAAGCGCAGTCCGTTCGGTGGGGGTTGATGACCGCCAGGGCCTCGGGCAATTGTTCGGGGGGCTGATGGTGGTCGGTGATGATCAGGTCGAGTCCCAGCTCTTTGGCCAGTCGAGCTTCCTCATGAGCCGACACCCCGCAATCGACGGACACCGCCACCCTGGCACCGCTGACGGCAGCCCGTTGCAGTGCCTCACCGGACAGGCCGTAACCGTCCACCAGACGCAGCGGAATGTAGTAGTCGACGGTGGCACCGAAGGCGCGCAGATTCTCCACCAGCAGGGCGCTGGCGGTGATACCGTCCACATCATAGTCGCCGTGCACAGCGATTCGCTCGCCGCCCTGCACCGCTCGGCAGAGGCGCACCACCGCAGCCTCCATATCGGCCATCAGCAGCGGATCGGGCATGGCCGCCAGGCGGCTGGAGAGATACTGGAGACCCTGGTCGATATCGGTGACACCCCGCTGCTGCAGCAAAGCAGCGACCAGGGGGCTGACCTGAAGCTTTTCGGCCAGGATTCTGGTCAGGGCGGCATCGACTTCGCCGCGGCAATCCCAGAGATAGCGCAATAGCGGATTCATATGGGGTCCTATAAAAAAGGCGGGCCGGAATTATCGTATTCCGGCCCGCCTGGGTAGATCAGTCAGCCGACCGTGCGGCCGATTGGTATTGTGCTATCAAGCCTTGGCCTTGGCGCGGGTCCGGTAGTTCTGCCAGAAAATCAACAGCGGACTGGCGACGAAAACCGAGGAGAAGGTACCGATCAAAACCCCGATCAGCAGGGCGAAGGCAAAGTTATGAATGACCCCGCCGCCAAAGATAAACAGCGCCAGCACCACCAGTAAAGTAGTACCGGAGGTGAGCAGGGTGCGGGAGAGGGTCTCGTTGATGGAGCGATTGATAATAAATTCGAGGCCCTGCTTGCCGTGCTTGCCCTGATTTTCGCGAATCCGGTCATAGACGATGATGGTGTCGTTGAGGGAATAACCGATGATGGCCAGAAAAGCGGCGATGATCGGCAGGTCGATCTCTTTGCCCGACAGGGAAAAGGCCCCCAGGGTGATGATCACGTCGTGAACCAGGGCCACAATGGCGCCGACCGCGAAACGAAACTCGAAACGCCAGGTGACATAGATGAGAATGCCGATCATGGCATAGAGAATGGCCATCAGGCCCTTCTTGCGTAGATCTTTGCCGACCTGCGGCCCGACCATTTCGGCCCGGCGAATCTCCGCCTGATCGACACCGTAGGCAGCGTCCAGTGCGCCCCCGATGGTTTTGGACAGCCCCTCCAGCTTGGAGCTGGATTCCTGGGCCCGCAGTAGAAACTCGTTGGCCTCGTCGCCAAACTGCTGCACGGTCAAACCGCGCAGATCAAGGTCCTGCAGGGCAGCCTTGATGTCCTTGGCGGTGGTGGCCTCGGTGAATTTGACCTGTACCAGGCTGCCGCCGGCGAAGTCGATGCCGTAGTTGGGGCCGCCCTTGACGATCAGCGACACCAGGCCGATGAGGATCAGCGCCGCGGAGAAGATCACCGCCATACGCCGCTTGCCGACGAAATCGAGATTGATATTCGGTTTGATTAATTCCATGCCGCCCTCCCTATATGCTCAGCCGCTTGATGTCATAGCGGGTCAAGAAGAAATCGAATACCAGTCTCGAGACGAAAATCGCGGTAAAAAGCGAGGCCAGGATACCCACCGACAGGGTCACGGCAAAGCCCTTGACCGGGCCGGTACCGAACTGAAAGAGCACCACGGCGGCGATCAGGGTGGTGACGTTGGCGTCGATGATGGTCCAGAACGCCTTGGCATAGCCGGCCGCCAGGGCGGCCCGGGCGGTCTTGCCGAGGCGCAGCTCCTCGCGAATGCGTTCGAAGATCAGCACGTTGGCATCGACCGCCATGCCGATGGTCAACACGATACCGCCGATCCCCGGCAGGGTCAGGGTCGCCTTGAACATGCCGAGCATGGCCAAGACGAAGACCACGTTGAGAATCAGCGCCAGGTTGGCGACCACACCGAACAGATTGTAGTAGAGGCCCATAGCCAGCAGCACCAGCAGCGAGCCGATGAGCACCGAGATAACCCCGCGCTTGATGGAATCGAGACCGAGGGAAGGACCGACGGTGCGGTCTTCGAGGATCTCGACCGGTGCCGGCAGGGAACCGGCCCGCAGTACGATGGCCAGGTCGGTGGCCTCCTGTTCTGTAAAGGAGCCGCTGACCTGGGCACTGCCGCCGGAGATGCGCTCGCGAATCACCGGTGCCGAATAGACCGTATCGTCGAGAACGATGGCCATGCGCTTGCCGACGTTGGCCGCGGTGATCTGATCGAAGCGCTTGGCACCGACCGCGTTGAAGTCCATGGCCACATAGGGATCGTTAAAGCGCGGATCGATGCGCACCTGAGCGTCGGACAGCAGGTCGCCGGTCATCACCGTCTTGTCCTTGACCACCAGCGGAATCTCGCTGACCGCACCGCTGCGGGGGTCAACCCGGCGTTCGTAGAGGAGCTTGCTGCCGGCCGGCAGGTTGCCCTGCACCGCCTGCTGCAGATCGGCCTTTTCGTCGACCATCATGAATTCGAGGCGGGCGGTCTTGCCGAGCAGGGCGATGGCCCGCTGGGGATCCTTAATCCCCGGCAACTGAATCAGAATCCGGCCGCCGCTCTGCAGCTGCAGGGTCGGCTCGCTGACCCCGAACTGGTCGACCCTGTTACGCAGGGTCTCCAGGGCCTGGCGCACCGCATAATCCTTGATACGGGTCACCTCTTTATCGCTGAGACGGTAATTCTTTTCGATGTAGCCGCCCTCAGCGGACAGGGTCATCGCTTCGAGATCGGGAAAGTTCTCGGCCATCAGGCCATCGACCTGACCGCCGGCTTGTTCGTCATAGACAGTCACCGTCAGCCGCTGACCATTTCGGCGATCGACCCGCTTGAAGATCACATCCTGTTCCCGTAGCAGTCCCTCGGACTGATCGACGATGGCGTCGAGTCGGCTTTCCACCGCCTTTTCCGCATCGACCCCCAGCACCAGATGCATGCCGCCCTGCAGGTCGAGGCCAAGATGGATCGGATCGAATGCCTTCTGCCACCAGGATGGCAGACTGCCGTTGAAAAAGGTCGGCGCCAGGGAAATCAGCGACAGCAGGAGGCAGCCGAGGACGATCCCGCCCCGCACCTTGATGCTTTTGGACATGACAGTACTAGCTCCTTTGCAGATCGAATTATTGCTCTTTGGTGACCGAAGCGACCGAATTGCGGGTTATCTTGACCTTGACCCCGGTGGCAATCTCAACGGTGAGCATCTCTTCCTGAATAGCGACCACCTTGCCGAAAATGCCGCCAACGGTGACAATCGTATCGCCGACCTTGAGCCCCTCGATCAGCTCCTTGTGCATCTTGGCCTTCTTTTGCTGGGGCCGGATGAGCAAAAAGTAGAAAATGGCGAACATCAGCACCAGCATGATGATCCCCTGGTAGGGGTTGCTGCCCTGCTGACCGCCGGTCGCTCCGGCAAATGCAAAAGCTTCGGAAACCATGGATAACCTCCTCGATGTGTGCGTAAATACCGTCTGTAAAAGGGCCTGCAAAGGCCCGTCTGCCACAACCGTGGGCCGCGTTTAAGCTGCGGATTCGGGCTGGCGGCGGCGATAGAATTCCTGCCGATATTCAGTGAAGCGCCCGGCAGCGATGGCGTCGCGCGCACCCGCCATCAGGCCGAGATAATAATGTAGATTATGCCGCGTGTTCAACATCGCGGCCAGAATCTCATTATTGAGATAGAGGTGCCGCAGATAGGCCCGACTGTAGTGGCGGCAGACGTAGCAGTCACAGTCCGGGTCGATGGGCAGCGGATCATCGGCATAGCGGGCCTGCTTGATGACCACCTTGCCAAAATGGGTAAAGAGCACCCCGTTGCGAGCGTTGCGGGTCGGCATCACGCAGTCGAACATGTCGACCCCCCGCGCCACTCCTTCCATGAGGTTCTCCGGCGTGCCGACCCCCATCACGTAGCGGGGCTGATCGGTGGGCAACAGGGGCAGAGCCGCCTCCATCATATCATACATGGCGGCGGCCTCTTCGCCGACGGACAGGCCACCCAGGGCATAACCGTCGAAGCCGATCTCCTGCAACTCCTCGGCGCTCTGCGCCCGCAGGTCGGCATGCATCCCCCCTTGGACGATACCGAACAGAGCCGCGCCGTCATCGCTGCGGCGGGCCTCCTTGCAACGCCGGGCCCAGCGCCCCGACAGGGCGGTGGAAGAGGCCACGTAATCACGGCTCGACGGATAGGGAATGCATTCGTCGAAGGCCATGATAATATCGGCGCCGAGGGCTTCCTGCACGGCGATGGACAGCTCCGGAGTCAGCATATGGCTGGAACCGTCGATATGGGACTGAAAGCGCACCCCTTCTTCACTGATCTTGCGCAGCTTGCCGAGGCTGAAGACCTGGAATCCGCCGCTGTCGGTTAGAATCGGCCGGTCCCAATTCATGAACTGGTGTAGTCCACCGAGGCGCGCCACCAGTTCGTGACCCGGGCGCAAAAAGAGGTGGTAGGTATTGCCGAGAATGATCTCGGCCCCTTCTTCCTTGAGGGTCTCGGGCAGCATGCCCTTGACCGTGCCGAGGGTGCCCACGGGCATGAAGACCGGCGTCTCGATGGTGCCCCGGCGGGTCTGAATACGACCGCGCCGAGCCTGGCTGTGGGGATCTTTATGTAACAGCGTAAAACCGAAAGAGCTCAATGACGGTACCCTATAAAATCAGCATACAATCGCCGTAGCTGAAAAAACGAAAGCCCTCGGCGACCGCCCGGCGGTAAGCCGCCAGCACCGGCTCGCGGCCGGCAAAGGCCGAAACCAGCATCAGCAGGGTCGAGCGGGGCAGATGAAAGTTGGTCAGCATGGCATCGACGGTGCGAAACCGATAGCCGGGATAGATAAACAGATCGCAACTGCCCGATCCGGCCTGCAACCGGCCCTGATCATCGACGGCGTATTCCAGGGTTCGCGTGCTGGTGGTGCCGAGGGCAAAAACGCGACGCCCGGTGGCTCGGGCTTGATTGACGGCAGCGGCGGTGGCAACCGGAACCGTAAAGTGCTCTTCGTGCATGCGGTGCTGACGGATATCGTCAACGCGCACCGGCAGAAAGGTGCCGAGTCCGACATGCAGGGTCAGTGGCTGGATCTCCACCCCCTTGTTCCGTAACCGTTGCAGAATCTCCGGCGTGAAATGCAGCCCAGCAGTGGGCGCGGCAACCGCTCCGGCATTCTGTGCAAAAACAGTCTGATATCGCTCTTTATCGAGCGGGCTGTCGTCACGGCGAATATAGGGCGGCAGCGGCATGCGGCCAATCTGCTCGATCTGTTGCAGGAAGTCGCCTTCGCAGGCGAACTGAATATGTTTATACGGATCTTCGCCGCCTTCTACCACGGTACCGGTCAAGGTATCGCCGAGTAGCAGTCGGGTTCCGACTCGAGGGCCCTTGGAAGCCTTGGTCAGGCAGATCCAGACCTCTTCATTCCCCGCAAGACGCCGCACCAGCAACACCTCGACCTTACCACCGGATTCCTTGAGACCAAGTAGTCGCGCCGGGATAACCCGGGTATCGTTGATCACCAGCACATCGCCGGACTTAAAATGGTCGACAATCTTGCTGAAGCCGCCGATTGTCGGGTTGCCCGTAGCGCGATTGAGAACCATCAATCGGGACCCGGCCCGTTCGGCCAAAGGCTCTTGGGCAATCAATTCATCGGGCAGGTCAAAATCAAAATCGCTCAGGTGCATAAATACCTGTCCACAAGCTGCCAACGAGCAGCAAATACGGGCTTAATCAAACATAGATAATGGGCAAAGTCAATTCTTTTCCGGGCCCTTGACACAGGCTAAAATTAACCTAATTCGAGCCGAAAACAACTTACGACAACAGTGCGGATTATACAGAACACTACGACAGAGATACCACCATCGAGGCCTGTCTTGCTTTAGCTGCGAGCCAAGTAGACCAGCAGCAATCCGATCATCATGGCACCGAACCCAGCCAGCCGTAAAAAGACCTCGTCGGCCTCAGCTACGCTCGCCAGCAGAGCCTTAAAACGACGGGGAGACAAAAACCAAGGGATACCTTCGATCACCAGCAACAGCCCGACAACCGTCAATAACAGCTCCATGCCCTTCCCTTCTATTCTGGCAGCGTCCTGCCTGTTTGGCGGGCCATGTTATGCCTTGCCCCGACCTCTGTCAAGCGCCCTGCCCCGCCGCTGGCGAGTGGGGCGTTGCTCCGTTGCTTGCCCCCCAACAAACAGAAGGGCCCCGTCGGATTCACGGCCACAGCGCCGCAACGCCTCCCTTACCGCAGAACGATTCTCAGGAAGATGCGATAGCAACAGAGCCTTTTGCAACCGACGCTCGCGATCGGATCGAGGCACATGAACAGGCTCACCGCTAAAAGGATCGCAACCGGTGTGATAGAGACAAGAGGATAAAGTCCCCGGAGTCGGAGTGAATTCCTGCACCTGCTCGACCTGCAGCCCAAGCCGGCGCAGAAGCAGGGCGGTTTCGACCATATGCTCCAGGGTCGAGCCGGGATGACCGGCGATCAGGTAGGGCACCACACTCTGGCGTTTACCGCAACGCTGGCTTTGTTCACGGAAACGGGCCAAAAAGGCCTCGAAGACCGCCGGACCGGGCTTGCGCATGATGCGGGTCAACTCTTCACACAGGGCCTCGGGGGCAACCTTGAGCAAACCGCTAACATGATCGGCGATGAGTTGTCGTTGGTAACGAGGCTGTTTTTCCAACAGATCGAGACGCACTCCGGAGGCGATAAACAGGTGACGGACCCCCTTGATAGCCCGCAGGCGCTTCAGCAAGTGCACCGCGGCTCGATCATCGGCTTGCAGATGGGGACAGGGTTCGGGGAACAGGCAACCGTCCCGGCGGCACTGGCGGCGAGCTTCGGCATTGCCGCAGCGCATGCCATACATGTTGGCGCTCGGTCCGCCGACATCGCTGACCGTGCCGCGAAACCCGTCATCGGCCGCCAGGCGCTGTACTTCCTGGCAAATCGATTGTTCAGAACGGGATTGAATGAATTTACCCTGATGCTGGGCAATGGCGCAGAAGGCACAGCCACCGCAGCAGCCGCGATGGCTGGTCACCGAATGGCGAATCTGCTCAAATGCGGGAATCGTCTCGCTGTAGTCGGAATGGGGCCGGCGCTGAAAAGGCAGGGCGTAGAGACGATCGAGCCTGGCCTGGTCCAAAGGCAGCGGCGGCGGGTTGACCAGTAGCCAGCGAGCACCGTGGCGTTGCAGCAGAGGGCGGGCACAATAAGGGTTGGTCTCGCCGGCAGCAAGGCGAAAGGCCTCGCCAAAGGCCTCCGTATCGTCCACCACAATCTCAAAGGCGGGCAGCTCGACCCCCTCGTCCGGGCGCTGGCCACACAACAGAGCACTGCCACGCAGATCGCGAATGGTCTCTAGCGCCTCGCCGGCAGCCAGCCGGCGGGTCAATTCCAGCAGGGCAGTTTCGGCCATGCCGTAGAGCAGCAGACTGGCCTTGCTGTCGACCAGCAGGGAGCGGCGTACCGAGTCGGACCAATAATCGTAGTGAGCCAGACGGCGCAGACTGGCCTCAATACCGCCGATCACAACCGGCAGCCCCTTGAAGGCTCCCTTGAGGGCCGCAGTATAAGCGATCACCGCGCGGTTGGGTCGAGCACCGCTGCGGCCGCCAGGGGTATAGGCATCGTTGCGACGCAGTTTTTTGGCGGCCGTATAGTGGTTGACCATGGAATCCATGGCCCCGGCGGAGACGGCGGCAAACAGCCGCGGTCGGCCCATGGCCTGCATCGCCTGAGGGTCCCGCCAGTCGGGTTGAGCCAGAATGCCGACCCGATAGCCCTCAGCCTCCAGCAGTCGGGCCAGTAGCGGCACGCCAAAAGCCGGGTGATCGACGTAGGCGTCACCGGAGACGAACAGCACATCGAGCTGATCCCAGCCACGGCGGTCCATATCCTGCCGGCAGACGGGCAGGAACGTATTATCGTTATTCGTCTTCAGCAGCCGCTATCCTTACAGAGTTTTTTCAGGGAACGGTCGTAGCTGCGCTCACCGGCGGAAGAGAAAAAACAGCCGGGAATCTCCCCTTTGCTGCGGTGATAGATGACACATTCGCAACAGCGGCCCCGCTTGTCACAAGCGGTATAGGTGCAGGTACAATGATCGAGACCCTGTCTGCCTATACAGGTCATGGCAGCGCCCCTTTATCCAATAGCTGAAAGCCCCCTTCCCTGCCACCTGAAGAAGAGCCTGTTGGTCGACCATCAGGGGAACAGGGGGAGTTCTTGAAGGCCGCAGCCCTCTTCCAGGCCAAGCATCAGGTTCATGTTTTGTACCGCCTGACTGGCCGCCCCTTTAAGCAGATTGTCAATGACCGAAACAACGATCACCCGCCCGGTGCGCGCATCGCTGACCAAACCGATGTTGCAGTAGTTACTGCCCCGAACATAAGCGACGTTGGGCAGGTCACCCTCCGGGTGGACCCGTACGAAGGGTTCGTTCCGATAGTGCTGCTGATAGAGTT
>JAUWLU010000152.1 GCA_030613545.1 Desulfuromonadales bacterium | reverse complement strand
ATGATCGGCCTGTGGATTGACCAGGCGCAGATCGTTGAAGCCGAAATTCATCATGGCCCGCCAGACAGAGCCGATATTGAGCGGCCCTTGAGGCTCAACCAATACAATAGAGATATTTTCAGTATTCATAAAATGGTTCATCTATCCAATGCAAGTAGCTGTTTTATAGTCAATTGTCGAAGTCTCCGCAGAGCATCTGGCAAGCAGCAGCTGCAACAATGGCAGCCGTTTCGGTCCGCAGGATACGCGGTCCAAGAGACACTACTTGAGCGCCCAGTTCCTGCGCCGCAACGACCTCTCCATCGCAGAAACCGCCCTCGGGACCGATTATCAATGCCAGGCTGTTCGGTTGCCAGTGACGCAGAAGCTGGCCAAGCCCTTGCCGGCTCTGCCCTTCGCAAAACAGCAGAGCTCGTTGAGACGCGCACATTTCATTAAGTACCTGCGGCCACTCGACCACCGGAGCCAATTCGGGAATCATTTCCCTGCGACATTGCTTGGCGGCTCGCAGCAGAACAGCCGGCCAGCGATGAGACTTTTTTTGCAGGGCATCGCGCTCCAGAAGCGTTATCGATCGAAGGCTTTGAAAGGGCACGATCCGCTGTACGCCGATTTCGGTGAGCTTTTGCAACACAAGCTCAAATCGCTCCTTTTCCGGCAAGGCTTGAAAAACAGTCAGACACAACGGGCTTTCGACCGGGAAGGGCAACTCGACAAAAGGCACAACCGTGGCCGCAGAATCAGCAACAGATGTTAGTCGACCACGAAAGTACCGTTGTCCCGGGCCTGACAGAGTAATAATCTGCCCGGCTCTTGCCTGCCAAAAAGCCAAGGCCCTGACCGATTCCGGCGGCAGGGCCAATTCCTTTTCAAGCATCGGGACTGTTTCAAGGCGGATCTGGCTGCCAGATCCGCCCTGGTTAACGCATGGCCACGGCAAAACCGGCCTCCCTGTAACTGGCGTAACGCTGACGTGCATCGCTGGCCAGTTGCTGGTCGTAAACTTCGGCGAAGTCGATCACATGACGAAAATGGCCCATGAATTCAAAGCTGCAGGGTTTTCCCATGATAAGAATTTCAGCGCCATGGGGATTGCGCTCGGCAATCTCGATAATGATCGGCTCATCGAGACAGTCGACCGCACCGTTATCATAAGCATGGGGAATAAATGAGCCTTTGTGCCAGGTCCACATGAAGCGATCCAAAGTCACAGCCTGATTTTCGTCGCTGACCGTGATAAGGATCTTATTCCCGCTATTGAAAAACTGTTCGGCCAGTTCACATAAATGCCTGGCCTTCTCCGGTCGCTTAAGCTTAACGAACTCGACCTGGGTCATGCGCCGCCCCACCTCTATCTCAATAAAATCAAGTTGCCAGCAAACTAGGCTGTCGCAAAACTGAAACCGCGATCGAGAGCCTGCAAATTGGCGGGAATAAATCGCTTATTGCGTTCAGGAATGATGATATCGAGAGCCTGTTTGACACTCTCGAGCTGTACCAAAGGATTGCGAGCCAGCAGCGCTCCGAGCATCACCATATTGGCCAACTTGACGTTTCCAACTTCAGTGGCGATCTGGTTGGCAGGGATAGCCAGGGAACAGATATCGCTGCGCTGATGACCGCTAGCATCGATCAAAGAACTGTTGTAAAGACAGAGCCCGCCGGGGCGAACCCGAGGATAATACTTAGCCATTGCGTCCTGATTTAAAAGCAGGACATTGCTTGGCCGCCCAACCACTGGTGAACCGATTTCCTGATCGGCCACAATGACACTGCACATAGCCGCGCCACCGCGTTTTTCCGGCCCGTAGGCTGGGAAAAAGGAGGCATTTTTGCCTGCTTCGATAGCGGCATAAGCCAGCAAATTGCCGACCAGCAGAATGCCCTGGCCACCAAAGCCAGCCATAAAGACGTCTTCGTTCATCTTATTGTTGTCCATGCAAAGAGTCCTCTTGTCAAAGCTCAACCCTGAGCCCCGCTCAGGTCCTTAAAGGTGCCAAGGGGAAAACAGGGCATCATTTCCTGGCTGATCCGCTCGTTGGCGTCGAGGGCCGAGAGCCCCCAGTTGGTCGGACAGGCCGCAAGAACCTCGACAAAGGCAAAACCGGCACGGTTCTTCTGCATTTCAAAGGCTTTATGAATTACCTTGCCGGCCTGAGCCACGCGCCTTGGAGCATCAACGGATACTCGTGCGGAAAAATGGGTACCATCGAGCAAGGCCAGCAATTCGGCCATGCGGATCGGATTGCCGTCGGTTTCGAGATCCCGACCGTAAGGGGTAGTGGTGGTCACCTGGCCGCCCAGGCTGGTCGGTGCCATCTGTCCGCCGGTCATGCCGTAGGTGGTGTTGTTGACGAAGATAACGGTAAGGTGTTCGCCACGGTTGGCAGCATGAATGATCTCAGCGGTACCGATGGCCGCCAGATCACCATCACCCTGATAGGTGAAGACAATGCTGTCGGGATGAACCCTTTTAACCCCGGTAGCCACCGCAGGAGCCCGGCCATGGGGCGCTTCAACCACATCGATATCAAAATATTCGTAGAGCAGCACACTGCAACCGACCGAAGCAATGCCGATAGTCTGTTGCTGCAACTCGAGTTGGTCAAGGGCTTCGGCCACCAGTCGATGAACCGTGCCGTGATGGCAACCGGAACAGAAGTGGCTGGGCACAGGTTTCAGGGAATGGGGACGCTCAAATACCGTAATCATACTGTCGGCCATAATCAGTCCTTATAGTGCTTTTGCAACTGTTCGAAAAGCTCTTCCGGGGTCGGCAGCGAACCGGTACCACCGGGACGGCCGTAAAAACGGACATCGGCTTGGCGGTCAACGGACAGTCGTACGTCCTCCACCATCTGGCCATTGTTGAGCTCTACGCAGAGGACCCGCCTGCAACGCTCGGTAGCTTGACGAAAAACTTGTTCCGGAAAGGGAAACAGGGTGATGGGGCGAATCAACCCGACCTTCAACCCAGCCTGGCGAGCCATGCTCACCGCGGTCTTGGCAATACGCGCCGCACCGCCGAAGGCGGTAAGGATCAGTTCAGCATCGTCGATGCCGATCGTTTCACAACGCACCTCCCGGTCCTTCAGCTGCTGGTAGCGGTCGTGCAACCGCCAATTGTGGGCTTCGAGGGCACCATCCTGCAGGAACAGGGATTTGACGGTATTGCCCTGAACACGGTTCCCCTTGCCGGTTACGGACCAGTCTTTGGCCGGCAATTCGGCAAGGGGCTGATAGGGATGCGGGATGAGCGCCTCTTTCATCTGGCCAATCATGGCATCGCCGAGAATCATGGCCGGCACACGATATTGGTCGGCAAGATCGAAGGCGACCATGGACAGGTCGTAGAGTTCCTGAATGGAATCGGGGGCCAGCACGATAAGGTGGTAGCCGCCATGACCGCCGCCCTTGACCGCCTGAAAGTAATCGGCCTGGGATGCATCGATGCCGCCAAGACCCGGACCGCATCGCATTATATTGACAATGACAGCTGGCAGTTCGCTGCCGGCCATATAGGACAGACCCTCGGCTTTAAGGGAAATGCCCGGTCCCGACGAAGAGGTCATGACCCGAACACCGGCCGCTGAGGCGCCAAGCACCATGTTGATGGCGGCCACTTCGCTCTCCGCCTGCAAAAAAGTCCCCCCCAGTCCCGGCAACTCACGGGACATGTATTCGGGGATTTCATTTTGGGGCGTGATCGGGTAGCCGAAATAGTAACGGCAACCAGCGGCAATTGCGCCGATGCAAACCGCTTCGTTGCCCTTAACAAAGAGCCGTTTATTCAAGAGTTCCTCCAAACTGCAAAGATCAGGGTTGCTCGGTGGACACCGGCTGACCTCACATCAGTCCTTTTTAGGCAGATAGACAGAGATCGCCGCATCGGGACACATACGGGCACAGGCTGAGCAGGCAGTACACTTTACCTGGTTGGCATCACTGATCTGGGCCAGGGGATACCCCTGTTTATTAACCTTCGTACCCACTGTGATCAGCTCCAAAGGACAAGCGATAACACACAGACCGCAACCCTTGCAGAATTCTTCATCGATGACGAGTTTTTTCAACGGATGATCTTCCTTTGGCTAGAGCATCACAATACTTAAACTAGCGAATCATAACAAAGGTGGGAAAAATTAGCAAATAAAGGATCAACCTGCGGTAGACGTTTGTCCACAAAGCAAAGTCAGTGCGAATGGTTGTTCACTAAGCCCACAGACAGCAAGCGATATTCCTCGCGCCGGTTAATGACATCCGCCTCGTTTCTTCCCGTGTAAACCTTTCCCCCTCCGCGCCGTCATAAGTACAAAATCAACACATTTAACCAGGGAGGAAGTTATCATGAAACAAAAGAACTTATGGCTAGGGTTACTGTTCTGCTCAATTTTCATCTGGACCGGTAATGCCTTTGCGGCCGGGCCGGTATCCCAACGTCAGTTCCGCCAGCAACAGCGCATTGAACAGGGTGTTCGCAAAGGCAGCATCACCCGTCCTGAACTGAGGCAGCTCAACAAGGAGCAGCGCCGGATTGCCGCACTTAAGCAAAGAGCACGGCGTGACCACCGCATTACCCGCCATGAAGCTCGGCGCATCGACCGGTTGCAGGACCGCGCCAACCGCCATATTTATCGATACAAGCATAATCAGGCCAGGCAGCCGCGAATGACTCGCCATGCCCGCAAGCGCCATAATGGATATCCGCCGGTCGCGCCTCCCCACCGGCACTGCAGCGTCGGGCAATACATCGGCAGTTCAATCAGCGGGATGCTGGTCCAGCCGGGAGTTTCCCTGGCCTGGAACATCGCCCTCGATTAACCCCGTATCACCTTGACAACGTTTATCTAGTTTCCATCCGGAAACTCCGGATGGAAACTAGCGAGTTTCTGATTTGGAAACGAGCAATTTTTCGTAAGGTCAAGGAAATCAAGGTTTTGCGCGGAGGCGTACATCGGTACGCCGTACAAGCAAGGCCGTAGATTGACGCAGAGATTACGGAAAAGGGCCGTTTCCGGACAGAAACTATCTAAGATAGATAAGAGCCACTCCTGCCAGATAGGCGGGAGTGGCTCTTGTATAATCGCAAACCAGGATCGGGCAGCAAGCCAGAATCCGAAAACGATAAATTTCCAGAATCATGGCCGCTTGTGCTTTATCAAAGACGGTTTCCTATCGTACTAAACAAAATTTTCGACCTACAAGGCGTAGTGGTTTTTCAGGGGTGAAGACATACATATGGCAGGTCGAAGTCCTAAAAAGGAGCTGCAATGCAAGGGCGGACTTTTTGCGACGCCATCAATATTAATGCCGCAAATCTTCCAGCTGTTTCAGGCGTTGGCGAACCTCCAGGTCTTGCGGGGCATGCATGAGAATTCTATGATATATTTCAGCCGCCTTGAACGTTATGCCCAGACGCTCGTACAAGCGACCGGAGGCCTTCATGAAAGTTAAATCTTCAGGATAGACCCGTGCCCCTGCCAGCACCGAAATAAGGGCCTCT
>JAUWLU010000308.1 GCA_030613545.1 Desulfuromonadales bacterium | reverse complement strand
CTTCTGCTCCGGGCGCATGGTAATGGGATCGACGATCATGCCGCTTTCCGACTTCTTGACCTGGTCGACCTCGATGGCCTGCTCCGCCGGCGACATGTTCTTGTGAACGATGCCCAGCCCCCCTTCGCGGGCCATGCCGATAGCGGTACGGGCCTCGGTTACCGTATCCATAGCCGCCGACAACAACGGCACGTTGAGCTTGATGGTGGAGGTCAACTGGGTGGTGAGGTCGACCTCTTTGGGCAACACTGTCGAATGGGCGGGCACGAGCAAGACATCGTCGAATGTCAAACCTTCTTGAATATCACCGGAATCCTGCATCGCCATCTCCTCTGTGGGGGTAAAAAGTTAGTCGAGCATTTTAAAAAAATGGACCGATAGCGTCAAGCCAAAAAGCGGGCCCGCCAGGTCATTAACTTGTGCGACGAAATCTAGGTAGTTTCCATCCGGAAACGGCCCTTTTTCGCAATCTCGGCGTCAATCTACGGCCTTGCTTGTGACTCGGGCCCTCCATGGCCCTCGCCCTTCGGGCAGCCAGAGGCTGTCCCATTCAGCTGTCCTGCGGAATGGTGCGGCGTACCGGTGTACACCTCCGCGCAACCCCTTGATTTTCTTACCACAACGAAAACCTCCTCGTTTCCAACCCGGAAACTCGCTCATATTCATCCGGAGTTTCCGGATGAATACATTAGCTGGGAATAAAGCTTTTGGCTTCAGCCAGGCGCGGCATCAAGGCCCCCAGCAAGCGGATGGTATAGTCGATATCGGCCAGAGACAGCACCTCCACCGGCGAATGCATGTAGCGCAACGGCACCTGAATCAGTGCGGCGGCAACCCCGGCCCGGTTTAGCTGCATGACGTTGGCATCGGTACCGGTGCCGCGGGGCGCTCCCATCAACTGGTAGGGAATCTGCTCTTCCCGGGCGGTGGCCAGCAACAGATCGAACCGGGCCGGGTTGATGTTGGCCCCCCGGGAGATGATCGGCCCCTTGCCAACGATAAATTCACCGATTTCCTTCTTTTCGCCACCGGGAAAGTCGGTGGCAAAGCCGACATCGATGGCGATGCCCACATCGGGATCGACGCCGTAGGCACTGGTAGTCGCCCCGCGCAGTCCGACCTCCTCCTGCACCGTGGTTACACCGTGCAGGTCGACGGGCACGGAACCCCGTCGCTTTACTTCCTGGAGCACCTGGCAGACGATGAAAGCGCCCATCTTGTCGTCAAAGGCCCTGGAGGCGACCAGCTCGCCCTGCAGGCGCTCGACGCCGACGGCAAAGGTTGCCGGGTCGCCGACCGCGACCAGCTTCTTGGCTTCCTCGGCCTTGTCGCAGCCGATATCGATAAACTGCTGGTTGAGCTTGACCACCGTCTCCCGGTCCTTGGCCTCCATAAGATGGATCGGCTTCTTGCCGACCACCCCCAGCACCGGTCCGCCGGCGCCATGAACATAGACCCGCTGTCCCGGCACCAGATGGGCATCGATGCCGCCGATGGGAGCAAAGTAGAGAAAACCGTTGTCGTCGATGTAGCGCACCATGAAACCGATTTCGTCGCAGTGGCCGGCGAGCATGACCCGCGGTGCCCCTTCTGGACCGGCCAGGCGGGCAATGACGTTGCCCATCACATCGGTGCGCAGCTCGTCGGCGACGGTGCCCATCTCGCGACGGCAGATGCGCTGAGCCGGCTGCTCAAAACCGGACGGGCTCGGCGTTTCCACCAGTTCTTTCAAAAAAGCGAAATCCTGTTCATTCATGGCAGTTATTCCTTCATATCAAAGGGACGACCGGCTGCTGCTGGTCGCCGAAGATAAATGGTGTTGTCGGCCGACAATCTGTTCAAGTCCGGCCGCAGATCGATCAGCCGACCAAACGTCGCAGCAGATTCTCGCTATTCTTGCGCAAATCCTCGAACTGGGCTTCGGTCAGACCGGCACCGAGGGCGATACGCCGTGCCTGCGCCAGCGGGGTCAGATCCCCCGGCGCGTGGCTATCGGTGTTGAGCACCAGAGGAGCACCACCGGCCAGGGCCAGGCGGGCGACATGGCCGTTGCTAAGCGAGTGGCCACGACGGGTGGTCAGCTCCAGATAGATACCCCGTTCGGCAGCCAGACGAACCTCTTCTTCGGTGATCAGGCCGGGATGGGCGAGAATGTCGATGTCAGCCTCCAGGGCGGCCCGGTTGGTCCCCTCGGCAACCGGCTCGGTGAGAGTTTCGCCGTGGCAGAGCACCAGCTTCGCGCCCAGGGTCCGCGCTTCGCGGGCGGCATCGGCGATGGCCGAAGGAGGAAGGTGGGTCAGTTCGATACCGGGCACCACGGTCAATCCCCAGGCCAGGCCCAGGTCGTCCGCCACCCGAGCCAGACGGGGAAT
>JAUWLU010000010.1 GCA_030613545.1 Desulfuromonadales bacterium | reverse complement strand
GGCCAGGCTTGCTTCCTTGGCCTGCTGGGCCAGCCCCGGCGCGCACAGCTCGACGGCCTGGTCGAAAGAGATATTCTCGTCGTGGGCGCCCAGCTCAGCCTTGGTCGAGGGGGTGAAGATCGGCTCGGGGAGCTGCTGGCTCTCCTGCAGACCGGCCGGCAGGGGAATGCCACAGACACTGCCCTGGCGGCCGTATTCCTTCCAACCGGAGCCGGTGATATAGCCGCGCACAATGCATTCGATGGGCAGCGGCGCGGCCTTTTTGACCAGCATGCTGCGCCCTTCGAGCTGTTCGCGATACTGGTGGGTTACCGCCGGAAAATCGCTGACCTCGGTGGCCAGCAGATGATTGGGCACGATATCGGCCATGCGCTCAAACCAGAATTTGGAGATCTGGGTCAGCACGAAGCCTTTGTCGGGAATGCCTTCGTTCATTACCACGTCGAAGGCGGAAATACGGTCGCTGGTGACGATCAGCAGATGCTCGCCAAGATCGTAGATGTCGCGGACCTTGCCACGGTTGACCAGCTGCAGATCGCTGCAGTCGCTTTGCAATACGATGGGTCTCATGATGCCAGTTCTTCTTCCTTGAGAGAGTTTTGCAGGGCCGGATGGATATCGATATCGGCCTCTTTGCGCAGTTCCTTAAGACGGGTTTCGAGCAGGGTCTCTTTTTTTCGGGCGAGCAAGACCTTCTCCAGCTCGCCGCGATTTTCTGCGTCCAGCTTGGTCATGTCGGCCTGCTGCCGGGCCTTGAAGGCAACGGCCACAAATTTGCCGGCCACCTCGAAAACCTTGCCGGCGGCGGGCTTTTCTTTGCTCAGCTCGAAGGCCACCTCGGCCACATTGGCAGCGCTGCCGATGCGCGGCACGAAAGTACCGTAGGAGCGAGAGAAGAGGCCGGTCTCCTCGAGCTTCTGCTTGGCCTTGCGAGCCGCGGCAGCCAGCGTTTTACCGCCCTGCACCTCGGCCAGCAGCTTTTCGGCGGTCTGGCGGGCCAGGGTGTGGCTTTCCTGGCGGCGATAGGCCGCTTCGACGGCGGCCCGCACCGTCGCCAGTTCGGGCACATGGCTGGGCTGACGCTCCTTAAGAGCGGTCAGATAGATGGCGTCGGCCAGAGGCACCGGCCGACCCAGTTCATTTTCCTTGAGCTTAAAGGCCGCCTCATTGAGCTCCGCCGCCTTGCCGATGCCGGGTATCGTGGCGCCCCGCTCAAAGGCGCCGGTCGTCTTCACGGTCAGGCCATTGGCTTCGGCAGCCGCGGCCAGATCACCGCTCTTGCGCTGAATATTATATGCGTCCATGGCCTTTTCCAGAGCCATCTGGCGGGACTGTTGCTTGATCACCCCCGCTTTGACCTCGTCGAGAACGTCGGCCAGCTCTTTGACCCCCGCTTCGATGCGCCCCTGACAGAGAATGATATGATAACCGAAATTGGTCTCGACGATGCCGCTCACCTGGCCTGGCTGCAGGGCAAAGGCAGCCTCTTCAAAGGCCGGCACCATGGTGCCGCGGACAAAATAGCCAAGCGCTCCACCCTGAACGGCGCTGCCGGCATCATCCGAATGACGACGGGCCAATTTGGCGAAATTCTTGCCGTCCCTGGTCTTGATCTGACCGAGAAGCTTTTCGGCCAGCTGGCGCTTTTGCTGTTTGACTTTTTTATCGGCATCCGCATCGACTCGCAGCAGAATGTGCGAGGCTTTAACCTGCTCGGCGACGTCGAACTGAGCCTGATGGCGACGATAGTAGGTCTGCAGCGCTTCGTCACCGAGGTCGACCTCTGCTGCGTAACGGGCCGATTTGAACTTAAGATAGTTCAAGGCCACCGTCTCGGCCTTCCGGAACTGCTCCTGATGATCGTCGTAATAGCCCTGCAGCGCCTCATCGGTGACGGTTACATCGTCTTCAAAGAGGGCCGGCGCCAGGCGAACAAAAGCCAGATTGATCTTTTCGTTGCGGCGGCGGTATTCCACGGCAACCTCTTCGTCGCTGACCGTCGCCGCCTCTTCGATCTGCCGGCGAACCTTTTCGAGCAGCAACTGGCGGCGCTGGCTGTCTTCGAACTGCTCCGAGGTCAGGCGCTCGTAGGCGAGCACTTTTAAGTATTGTTCCTTGCTGAAAGCGCCGTCGACCTGAAAAGCCGTTATGCGGCCGATGGCCTCGACCAACTCGCTCTTGGATACCTCGATATCCCGATCATCCGCTTCCTGCAACAGCAGGGCCTGATTGATCAGCCTCTCCAGCGCCTGCCCTTCGAGACCGAGCTGTTCTTCCATCTCGGGAGTGAAGCGTTCGCGGTAGATGTTCTGGTAGAGGCGCCGCATATTGTCATAGGCATTGCGGAAATCGCCAAAGGTCACCCGCTGGCCATCAATCTTAACCGCCACGTCACCCTCGGCTCCGGTGCCGCGGCCGCCCTGGCCCCAGACCAGGAAAATCGTCCCGACAAAGGCAGCAATAATGGTCCAGAACACGATCTTGACCACCACCGATTTCTGTTTTCTTCGAATTAAATCCAGCATCGTCAAAGACTCCTTTTGACTGCATATTTTCAGGCTGCAAACGAAAAGGGGAATGTTAGTCAATCGGCCTCAAAATTGCAACCGCTTTCTCCTTTTGCCCCTTGAAAATAGCCCGCTGTTCTGGTAATGTAACTCACATTTTTTCCATGCTCTGCATTGCTTGTCCGAGCCGCTTCACACAGCGGTCGGTTGAAAGGAGTTCCCCATACATGTTCAACCTTTTTGATGTCATCTTCGGCATGTTTTCCAACGATCTGGCCATCGACCTCGGCACCGCCAACACTCTTGTCTATCTGAAGAGCAAAGGCATCGTGGTCAGCGAGCCGTCGGTGGTAGCGGTACAGAAGGACCATATGGGACAGAAAAAGGTTCTGGCGGTCGGCATGGAAGCAAAAAAGATGCTCGGCCGTACCCCCGGCAGCATTATCGCCATTCGGCCGATGAAAGACGGCGTCATTGCCGACTTCGACATCACCGAAGAGATGCTGCGCTACTTCATTCAAAAGGTCCATAACCGCAAGGCCCTGGTGCGGCCGCGCATCGTCATCTGCGTTCCGTCCGGCATCACCCAGGTGGAAAAGCGGGCGGTCAAGGAATCGGCCGAATCGGCCGGCGCCCGCGAGGTCTACCTGATCGAGGAACCGATGGCGGCGGCCATTGGCGCCGGCCTGCCCATCACCGAGGCCTCAGGCAACATGATCGTCGACGTCGGCGGCGGCACTACCGAGGTGGCGATCATCTCCCTGGCCGGGGTGGTCTACGCCAAGAGCGTACGGATCGGCGGCGACAAGCTCGACGAGGCCATCGTTCAGCACCTCAAGCGCAAGTACAACATGCTCATCGGCGAGCGGACCGCCGAGCAGATCAAGATCGAGATCGGCAGCGCCTACCCCGATGAAGAGGTGCGCACCATGGCGGTCAAAGGCCGCGACCTGGTCTCCGGCATCCCCAAGACCCTGGAGATCGATTCCAACGAGATCCGCGAGGCCCTCTCCGAGACGGTCAATGCCATCGTCGAGACGGTGCGCATCGCCCTGGAGCAGACCCCGCCGGAGCTGGCCGCCGACATCGTCGACAAGGGCATCGTGCTGGCCGGCGGCGGCGCCTACCTGCGCAACCTCGATGTGCTGCTGGGCGAAGAAACCGGCCTGCCGGTGGTCATTGCCGAAGATCCACTGACTTGCGTAGTGCTCGGTTCCGGCAAGGTGCTGGACGAACTCGACCTGCTGAAACGGGTCACCATCTCTTCCTGAGACGGTTTTCTCCCTCGCAGGCTGCGGCATCTATGGGATCGTAAAACCCTGATTGGGTGATCGAAATACGCCAGAAGTCTGTTACAAGCAGATGCTATTTGCCTTGAGGGTGTCGCATGTTTTCACGACCTTGCTGAATAAGGTCCTTCAAGGGTTTTTCAGCAAGCAAGAGGGCGCCAAGCCCTCTTTTTTCTTTGGCCGGCCCTTTTTCTTCGAATTTTACCGCCATGCTGGAGCTGCTTCGTAAATACCGCGTTCGATTGCTGGCCGGCTGTCTCGTACTGGCCGCCCTGCTCTTCTATTCGACCAACCTCCGTCACCAGAGCAAAACGACCCTGTTCGAGAAGATCGTGTTGCAGATCGCCGCACCGCTGCTTTACAGCTTCGATAGTACCTGTCGCACGGCAGACGGGTTATGGAGTCGCTACCTGTGGCTGATCGACACAGAGCGTCAGAACGAAACGCTGCGCGCTGAAAATCGTCAACTGCGGGGCGAACTGACCGACCTGCAGGAGGTGCGTCTGGCCAACGAACGGCTGCGCAAGCTCCTCGATTTCCGTGAAGCAAGCGGTCTTTCCGGGGTTGCCGCGCGGGTCATCGCCGTCGACGCCAGCAGTTTGTTTCGCACCGTGCTCATCGATAAGGGCCGCCAGCACGGCCTGCGGGAAGGGCTGCCGGTGGTGGTCGCCGAAGGAGCCGTCGGCCGGGTCGTCAAATGCACGCCCCGTCAATCGCGGATATTGCTGATTACCGACGCCTCGTCTACGGCGGCGGCCCTGGTACAGCGCAGCCGCAGTCGAGCCATCTGTCGCGGCCAGGGCGACTACCTGACCCTCGAGTTTGCCTTGCGCCGCGACGACATCGCGGTCGGCGACCACATCATCACCTCCGGTACCGGAGGCATTTTCCCCAAGGGTCTGGTCCTCGGTCGAGCCAGCGATGTCGAAGGGGAAACTTACGGCCTTTTTCAGACCGTCACCGTAATCCCGGAAGTTGATTTCACCCGCCTCGAAGAGGTGCTGGTGCTGCTGGGGGCAACGCCATGAATATAGTGGTCGGCTATTTCCTGCTCGGCCTCGCCGGCATTCTGGTCGAATCCGCTCTGGCCCCCGCACTGCTGCCCCTGCATTTGAAGCCTGAACTGCTGCTGGTTCTGGTCATCTACCTCGGGCTCTACCGTCAGGGCTTTAGCGCCGGTCTTGCGGCCTACACCATCGGCCTACTGCAGGACAGCTTCGCCGGCAGCTGCCTGGGACTTTACGGCCTGATTTTTCTGGTCCTGTATCTTATTCTGCGCGGGCTGGCCGAACGACTCAATGCCGAAAGCCCGGCCCTGCTGCTGTTCATGGTACTGTGCGGCACCCTGCTTCAGGCCGCCATGCTGATTTTCCTGCTCGGTTTTCTTACCGATGCAGGACCGGTCTGGCGCAACATCCTGCGTTCCCTGCCGCTGCAGTCTCTACTCAACCTGATTTGCGCCTGGCTGCTGCTCAATATCCTGCAGCGGCTGCGTCGTCATCGGCCGACGCGCAGTACGGCCAGACGCCTGTAACCCGGACTCGCTACCCATGGCCCTCAACACCGGCTGGTCGGGCTCACCGGCCCTGAAAAAACGCTTTATCATCGCCTCCCTGGCGGCACTGGCGATCTTCGTGCTGCTGTTCCTGCGGCTCTGGTATCTACAGATCATTCGGGCCGACGCCTACCAGGCCCTGTCGGAAAAGAACCGCACCCGCTATATTCCCATCGCCGCCCCGCGAGGATCGATCGTCGACCGGGACGGTCACATGCTGGTCGACAACCGGCCCGCCTTTCGCATCGCCGCATTGCGCCAGGAAGTCGAGGATCCGGAAAAACTGCTGGCGCGCATGGCCGAACTCCTCGATCTCGACCTGGCCATTCTGCAGAAACGCTGGGCTGCCGGACGACGATTTCCCCGCTATCGGCCGGTGCCTCTGGCTGACGATGTCAGCCGCAGCGTCCTGGAGCAGGTCATGGAGCATTCCGTCGAACTGCCAGGAATTCTGACCGAGGTGCGGCCGGTGCGCTTTTACCCCTATGGAGAATCGGCCGCTCATCTGTTTGGCTACCTGGGGGAAATTACCGAAGAGGAACTGCGCGCCGCGCCCTACCGGGCCTATCATGCGGGCGATTTCGTCGGCAAAAACGGCCTGGAGAAGGTCTTTGAACAGTACCTGAACGGCATTCCCGGCGAACGTCGAGTGGAAGTCGACGTTCAGGGGAAAAAGCTGCGCATCCTCAAAACCCAGGAACCGGTGCCGGGCAATCGCGTCACCCTGACCATCAACCGCGACCTGCAACTGGCCACCGAAGCGGCTTTTGGCGACCAGGCCGGTGCCGCGGTGGCTCTCGATGTGCGTACCGGAGAGGTGCTGGCCATGGTCAGCAAGCCCGGCTACGACCCGTCCCTGTTTGCCCGAGGCATCACCGGCCAGGAATGGGTCGAGCTGCTGCACAATCCCCTTGACCCCCTGCAGAACCGCGCCCTCAAGGGCCAATATCCCCCCGGCTCGATCTTCAAGATCGTCACCGTCCTGGCGGCCCTGGAAAGCGGTCAGGCGACGGCCCGCACCAAGGTCAACTGCCAGGGCGAATTGACCGTCGGCAACCGTACCTTCCGCTGCTGGAAAAAGGGCGGCCATGGCATCACCGACCTGAAAAAGGCCCTGCAGGAAAGCTGCGACGTCTGGTTTTACGAGGTCGGTCAGCAGGTCGGCATCGATCGTATCGCCGCCATGGCCCGCCGTCTCGGTCTGGGAACGCCGACCGGGCTGGAGCTGACCGGCGAACGCCAGGGCCTGATTCCCGACCAACAGTGGAAGCAACAAAAGTTCAACGACCGCTGGTACCGAGGCGAAACCTTGATCGCTTCCATCGGCCAGGGCTATATCCTCACCACTCCGCTGCAACTGGCCACCCTGATGGCCACCGTGGCCAACGGCGGCACCGTGCTGCGGCCCTACCTGGTCAAGCGTATCGAGGACATGGCCGGCAAGGTTCGGCAGGAGACGAAACCGCAGGTCGTGCAACAGGCCCACCTCGACCAGTCCCATCTCGACGTCCTGCGTCGCGGTCTGGAGGCGGTAGTCAACGAACCGCGCGGCACCGCCTGGCTGAGCCGTATCAAGGAGCTGCCCTTCGCCGGCAAAACCGGCACCTCGCAAGTCGTTCACCAACGCAAGCGCCGAAAACGGGATGCGGAGATTCCCTACCGACTGCGCGACCACGCCCTGTTCACCGCCTACGCGCCGGCCGCCAATCCGGAAATTGCGGTGGCGGTGGTGGTCGAGCACGGCAGCCACGGCAGCACCGCCGCCGCGCCCATCGCCAGGGCCATGTTTGACAGCTACTTCAAGCTGCAACCGCCGCCCGCTAACGGTGCATTCGAGGGAGACTAGTGCCATGTTCGATCGCCGCCTGATAACCCATTTCGACTGGCCACTGCTGCTGCTGGTAGTGCTAACCGCCCTGATCGGCATCGCCAACCTCTACAGCGCCACCTCTTCCTGGTCGCCGCTGTCGACACCGGTCTATCTAAAACAGATCTACTGGCTGGGCGGAGGAATCCTGCTCGCCGCCGGGGTGAGCTTTATCGACTATCGGCATCTGCAGCACCTCGGCTTTATCCTCTACGGCCTGACCCTGCTGTTGCTGCTGGCGGTGTTGCTGGTTGGCAAGACGTCCATGGGAGCCACCCGCTGGCTCGATCTCGGCTTTTTCAATCTGCAGCCGAGCGAAATCATGAAAATCGTCATCATCATTGCCCTGGCCTGCTACTTCGCCGGCCAGGACACCCTGGCCGGCTATTCCTTTGGCGACCTGTTGCTGCCCTTCGTGTTGCTCGGCCTGCCGGCGCTGCTGATCATGAAACAACCCGATCTCGGCACCGCCCTCATCGTTCTGTTCATCGGCTTTACCATGAGCCTGTTCGCCGGCATTCGCAGAGGCACCCTGGCGGCGCTGGCCGTGCTGGCGGCAGGGGGTGCCGGCGGCGGCTGGTTTCTACTCCACGACTACCAGAAACAGCGCATTCTGACCTTCCTCGCCCCGGAGCGGGACCCCCTCGGTGCCGGCTACCACATCATTCAGTCGAAAATTGCCGTCGGCAGTGGCGGATTTTTCGGCAAAGGGTTCATGAAGGGCACCCAGTCACAGCTCTCTTTTCTGCCGGAACGGCATACCGATTTCGCCTTTTCGGTATTCGCCGAAGAGTGGGGCTTCTGCGGTAGCCTGACCCTGCTCTGTCTTTACCTGCTGATCGTCATCTGGGGCATCTATGTGGCCCGCAACGCCGCCGACCTGTTCGGCACCTTTCTGGCTTTCGGTGTCTCGGCCATGCTGTTCTGGCACATTGTCATCAATCTCGGCATGGTCATTGGCCTGCTGCCGGTGGTCGGGGTTCCTCTGCCCCTCTTCTCCTACGGTGGCACCAGCATGATCACCACCATGCTCGGTGCTGGCCTGCTGCTCAATGTCAGCATGCGGCGCTTTACCTTTTGACCGCTGTACGCCATGCCTGAGCCGCTACCCGGGATTTAGTCACAACGTTCGGGGCTGCCCATAGACTGCTCGATTGGATATCTGAATTGACGATGCTGAACCGGTTTTGCTAAGGTACTGCAGAAATCTTCGACACTCTTGTTGATGGCCCGAGGGAGCAAGCGTCTCTCTTATCGAATAGAAGCCAGCGAGGAACTTAGTCTATGGAAAACCCCGAAACGAGCACCTGGTCCTTTAGCCAATGGGCGGAAGGCAATCTGGAACTGACCGCCGCGGCCGCCGCGGTCAAGGATCTGCCGGCCATGGCCGATATCATCACCGAATTTTTGATGGCCACGCAGGATCCGGACTGGTCGGCCAAAGGACTGGCCATGGTTGTCGCCAAGGATCCGGCGGTGGCCGCCTGTGTGCTGAAGGTGGCCAACAGTTCTTACTACAGCTTTCAGCGCCAGATCACCAGCCTTGAAGGCGCCGTTTCGATACTGGGCCTGAAAACCCTCAAGAGCCTGGTTCTGGCCGCCGGCATGAAGACTCTGAACAAGCGCTTCGGCCTGATTGAAAAGCTGCTGGTGGAAGACTCGATCGGCAGCGCTCTGAGCGCCCGGGCCATTGCCCGCCAGGCAGGGAACCTGGACCCTGAGGAAGCCTTTCTGGCTGGTTTGATGCGCCATATCGGCAAGATCGCCATGAACAATCTCGCCCCGGAAGATTACGCCGAGGTCATGCAGGGAGTTTACAACCAGGAAGGCTCTCTGGCCAACCTGGAACGGAAACACTTCCCCTACACCCATAGCGCCATCGGCGCCGCGTTGCTCGACAGCTGGAACTTCTCTCCGGCCCTGGTGGCCTGTACCCTGTTTCACGCCGACCCGCCACCGGCCGGAGAGTTCGATCAAACGACGGAACGTCTGCTCGCGACGGTCAACCTGGCCGGCACCGTCTGCCAACGCCTCGGCATCGGCCAACGCCAGGCCGAAGAATCCCTGCAACTGCTGAGCACCCCCCACGCCGCCCAACTGCAGCTCGATGAAGCAGCGGTAGACGCTGTTCTCGAAGAAGTTTCCGGGGCCTTTGAGGAAACTCGTCAGTCTTTTCTTGGCGGCAGCTAAACCCGTAACAACGGCAGCTGCTGCAGCCGAGTCGGCCTTCACTGCTGGAGGTACTCATGCACGAAGCGCTGTTCTGGGAAAGGTTAAGCGACGGTCGGGTGCGCTGCGCCCTCTGTCGTTTTCGCTGTCTGATCGCCGAAGGCCAGCGCGGCCGCTGTCAGGTACGGGAAAATCGGGCCGGCAAACTCTACAGCCTGGTTTACGGCCGCTGCATCGCTGAACAGATCGATCCCATCGAAAAAAAACCTCTCTTTCACTATCATCCTGGCTCCCTCAGCTATTCGATTGCCACCGTCGGCTGCAACTTCCACTGCCTGCACTGTCAGAATCACACCATCGCCCAATGGTCCGCCGAGCGCCCCATCGCCGGCCAGCAACTGGCACCGGCAGAGCAGGTGAGACGGGCCGCAGCCAGCGGTTGCCGCAGCATCGCCTATACCTACACCGAACCGACCATCTACTACGAATACGCCTATGACTGTGCCGTGCTGGCCCGCCAGCAAGGCCTGGGCAATGTGTTCGTCAGCAACGGCTACACCACCCCGGAAGCCCTGGAACAGATCGCTCCCTACCTCGATGCGGCCAATGTCGACCTGAAAAGCTTTTCCGCCGCGACCTATAAAAAACTCACCGGTGCCGAACTACAGGGCGTACTGGAAACCCTGCTACACTACCATCGGCTCGGCATCTGGCTGGAGGTGACCACCCTGCTGATCCCCGGCTGCAACGACAGCGATGAGGAATTGCACGCCATAGCCAACTTCATCGCCGGGCAGCTCGGTTGCGACACCCCCTGGCACGTCACCGCCTTCCATCCGGCCTACCGCATGGCCGATTGCCCGAGCACGCCGCTGGCCACCCTGCAACGAGCCCGCCGCATCGGCAACGATGCCGGCCTGCGCTACATCTACGAGGGCAACCTTGCCGGCAGTTGGGAACACACCGTCTGCCCCGACTGCGGCTCACGGGTTATCGAACGTTGCACGTTCCAGCTGATCGGCAGACATCTTGCGGATGGCCGCTGCGCCCGGTGCCAAACCAGCATTGCCGGAATAGGCCTGTAGCCGCCCGGTTACGAACTGTCACTCGAGCCGCGGCCATAGGCCGGCAGGGCTGCATCGCTCGCTGCACCGATTCGTCGCGCCGCGCAGTCCTCTTGGACGGACGTTTCTGAAAAACATCCTGCCGTCGAAAACGGGGTGAATTGCGGCGGTCCGGCAGCAGACAACAGCAACCGGCATAAAAAAATCCGAGCAGCATCATCATTTCAAACATGGGCAGCCTCCCTCTTGGTGAATTGCCCCCAGCATGCCCCGACCCTGTGACAGAATATGTCTCACCTTAGCCAGACAGAATCATTTACACGCCACCGTAGCCACTCAGAGCTCGCCAACGGAGCGAATCAACCGCGGGTCCTGGCCTTGCTGCTGCTGAGCACCATCGGCGGCCTGCTCGCGGCCACTTACTCTCCGCCACTGCCGCTGCCGCTGCTCTGGCCAACCCTGCTGGCCGGCGCCTGGTTGTTACTGCGCAACACCCGCCTGGCACCGGTGATCCTGGCAGCGTTCTGTGCCCTGCTGGCAGTGGCCCAATACCAGCGGCAGATCTTCCCGCCCCTGCCGGCCCACCATGTCGCTCGACTGCCTCAGGGCCAACCCCTGACCATCGAAGGCCGAGTGCAAGCCATCAACCCTGGCACCGGCAACCTGCGCATCGACCTCGAAGCGGAGCGGCTGATAAACGATCCGGCCCGGCAAGCCCTCACCGGGCGCCTGAGACTGACTATTGGCGAAGGTAATCCCCACCTGCAGATTGGCCAGCGCATCCGATTTCGCAGCCGGCTGCGAACCCCTGCACCCTTCGGCACCCCGGGCGAATTCGATTATGGACGCTACCTGGCGGCGCGAAATATTTATGTTACGACTTACCTCGATCGAGCCGAGGCTATCGTGCCCTTCGCCGCCGAAAGAGGGACTGGTCTTCTGGCTCGGCTGGCAGCGCTACGCCGCACCATCGGTCAGCACATCGACCTGGCAGTGGCGCCCGACCAGGCAGCGCTGGTGCGTGCGCTGGTGATCGGCGACCGACAGCTGGCCTCAACCCAGCGTCAGCAGTTGGCGGAGACGGGTCTGTCCCACCTGTTCGCTATCTCCGGCCTACATCTTGGACTGCTGGCCCTGCTGCTCTACAGGGTCGGCCGCTGGCTCTATCGACGCAGCGAAAGGCTGTTACTGTTCATGCCTCCCGGCCGCCTGCTGCCGACCTTGCTGTTGCCGTTGTTGTGGCTGTATCTTCAGTTGTCCGGCAACGCGCTGTCGACCCGCAGAGCTTTTTTCATGGCCGTCATAGGCGCCCTATTGCTCCTTACGGGCCGTCGCACAAGCCCCCTGCAGGCCCTGGCCAGCGTCGCTCTGGCCATGCTCTGCAGCGCGCCCTTAAGTCTCTTCGAGCCAGCCTGGCAACTGTCGATGGCCGGGGTCGGCGGCATCCTGCTGTTGTTGCCGACCTGGCAACGGCGCATTGCCGCTCTGCCCCGCTGGTGGCGCTGGCCGAGCGGCCTGGCAGCGACCACCCTGGCTGCGACCATCGCCACCACCCCGCTGATCCTTAGCCACTTTCATCTGCTGGCCCCGGCCGGCCTGCTGAACAATCTTCTGGCTGTGCCCTTGATCGGATTTGGCGCCGTGCCGCTGGGTTTGACCGGAACCTTACTCGACCCTCTGTGGCCGTCCGCTGGCGCCGCGCTGTATCGGCTGTGCGGGCAAATCTGCCAACTGACCCTGCAGGGGGCCAGCCAGGTTAGCCAGGGACCGCTGCTGTCGGCCAAGGTATGTTATCTCTCACCACGAATCCTGACCGGCGTGGCCATCTTATCCCTGTCGCTGCTGGTTCCGCGCTGGACGGGTCGCTGGCGCTACCTGCGCGGCCCGCTGCTGGTGGCAGCGCTACTCTTGCTGTTTCTGCCGCAGAAAACACCTCAGAGGCTGACGATCACCGCTCTAAGCGTCGGCCAGGGCGAAGCCCTGCTCCTGTCGCGGCCCAAAACCGGTCATTACCTTATCGATGGCGGCGGACTCTACGGCAGCAATTTCGATGTGGGCGCCCGGCTGGTAGCGCCCGCTCTCGCCCGCCTTGGAGTCGCCTCCCTGGAAGCGGTCATCCTCACTCACGACCACCCGGATCACCGCCAGGGCCTGGTAGAGGTTCTCAACCACTTTCCGGTCAAGGCCTTCTGGTCCGCCCAGCCATTGGCAGAACTCCATCCTGAGATACGCGAACCGCTGCAGCGACATGCCATTCCTCTGCGCACCTTTGCTGCGGGCTGGACCAAACTGGATCAGGGAACGACAGGGGAACTGGCGATCTATATACCGTCTCAGCAAGCGCCCAAGGTCAACGACCGCTCCCTGGTCCTTTATGCCCGCCATGGTCAGGACGGCCTGTTGCTGACCGGCGACCTGGAACGCCAGGGGGTCGGCGATTTGCTGGCCCATCCGCCTGCCGGCCCGGTCACCCTGCTCAAACTGCCCCATCACGGCAGTCGCTATTCTGAACCCTGGCGACTGGTGGAAGGTTTGCACCCGCGACAGGTGTTTGCCTCCAGCGGCCGGCACAATAGCTACGGCCTACCGCACCAACAGGTTACAGAAGCCCTGACTGAGCAAGGCCTGAGGCTGCACGATACCGGCCGGGACGGCACCCTACGCTTCAGCAGCGACGGCTCCGGTTGGCGCCTGCAGCGTTGGCGCAAAGGCCTTTTCCGTTGACAGTCTGACATGTGATTTGCTAATTTTTGCTAGTTTTTAGGCCTTCATTTCCCCTGGAGAGCGACTGAATGAATAAAGCGACTATTCTGGTTGTCGACGACGAGCTCTTTTTTCGTCGTCTCTTCACCAAACTGCTCAGCGAAGACGGTCACGAGGTGGAAACGGTCTCCTCGGGGGAACTGGCCATGGCCCGCATTGCGCAGGGGGGAATCTCGGTGGTCGTGACCGACCTGGTCATGTCCGGCATGGATGGCCTGGAGGTTCTGCGCCAGTGCCGCGCCCGCAATAATCCACCGGAGGTCATCCTCGCCACCGGCCATGGCACCGTCGAAACGGCGGTTCAGGCGCTCAAGAACGGCGCCTGTAACTATCTGCTTAAGCCCTTCAACCCTGAAGAGCTACACCATGTGGTGCGCACCTGCCTGGAACAGCGTCGGCTGCTCAATGAAAACACCCAACTGAAGCGCCAGATCGAACTCTTTCAGCGGGGTCAGCACCTGGCGGCCCGACTCGACATCGAACAGCTCTTTGCCGAGGCGTTGCAGGCGCTGCTTCATGAGGTTGGCGGCGGCCGCGGCATGGCCTTTCTGCCGGCTGAAAACAGCGTCTCTCAGGTCATTGCCCTCAACGATCTGCCGGAAAACGAGGCTCTGCCCCTGGCCCATGCCCTGCTGCCCACCCTTGAAGGGCTCAAGGATTTTCGCCTGCTGCAGGGCGATGAACTGCCCACCGACCTGCCCCTGCCGACGGGCACCCGCTCTCTGTGCCTGCTGCCTCTGCACTATCAAAAACGGATCGAAGGTCTGCTGGTGCTGTTCAACCGGGTGGAAGAGGATTTCCGCCAGCCTCTGCCGCGCCGCAACCTGCTCTTTCTGCTGGAGCAGACCGCGCTCGGCTTCAGCAATGCCTATCGCTACAAGGATGTCCGCAAGCTGATTCACACCGACGATTTGACCGGCCTGCATAATTATCGCTATCTGCAGATGATCCTCGATCAGGAGATTCATCGCGCCGAGCGATACGGTCTCGAGTTCTCCCTGGTCTTTATCGATATCGACCGGTTCAAGGCGATCAACGATTCCCGCGGCCATCTGGCCGGCAGTCAGGCCCTCAAGGAGGTCGCCGATCTGCTGCGGCAGAGTGTTCGTGAGGCCGATATTCTGTTCCGTTACGGCGGCGATGAATTTACCGGCTTTCTGGCCGAGACCGATGCCGAAGGCGCCGCCATTGTCGCCGAACGCATTCGCCGCAACATCGAGCAGCACAGCTTCTTCGCCGCAAGCGACAATCCGGCCCGACTGACGGCGACCGTCGGCTACGCTACTTTTCCCGTCGACTCCGACGACCATCAGGGGATCATCGATCTGGCGGACCGGGCCATGTATGTCGGCAAGAAGGTCCGCAACGTGGTTCGCAGCGCTCGGGAGCTACACCTTTAAGCCCACGCCTTCTGCCGCTCTTCTGCGGTTTGCGTCCTATCCCATCTGCCCGCAACGGTTGCCCAGCCCCCCACCAGTGCAAGGCGAATCGATTTGCCAAAACTGCCGGATTCAGGTATACATGCGGCTGGCTGCAAACCGTTACAGCCAAACAACAAGCATCTGGACCATAGAAACAGCAAAGGAACGTCCCGTGAACATCACAGGCATCAAAGGCATGAACGATATCCTGCCGGGGGAAATAGCCACCTGGCAGTTTCTTGAACGAGAAGCCCATCGCATCTTTCAAACCTACGGCTTTGCCGAAATCCGGGTGCCGGTGGTGGAAAAGACCGAACTCTTCTGCCGCTCCATCGGCGAAACCACCGATATCGTCGAAAAGGAGATGTACACCTTTTCCGACAAGAGCGGCAACTCCCTGACCCTGCGACCGGAAGGGACCGCTCCGGTCATACGCTCCTTCATCGAAAAGAAGCTGCACGCCCAGGATCCGGTAGCCAAGCTCTACTACCTGGGTCCCATGTTCCGCTACGAACGACCGCAAAAGGGACGCTACCGCCAGTTTCATCAGATCGGCGTCGAAGCCATCGGGGTCGACGATCCAAAAATCGATGCCCAGATCCTGGCCATGTTGTGCGACTATTTCAGCGCCGTCGGCATCGACGACGTCGAACTGCACATCAACTCCCTGGGCTGCAAAGAATGCCGGCCGGCCTATCGCCAGGCCCTGATCGATTATCTGCAGGACCGCCTCGGCAACCTGTGCAGCGACTGCCAGCGTCGTTCCCAGACCAATCCGCTGCGGATTCTCGACTGCAAGGTCCCGGCCTGCCAGGAGGCAACCGTTACCGCCCCCTCGATGCTCGACCATCTGTGCGGCGGCTGCGCCGACCATTTTACGCAGGTCAAAGGTTATCTGCAGGGATTGGCCATTAGCTACACCGTTAACGCCCGCATGGTGCGCGGCCTCGATTACTACAGCAAAACCACCTTCGAGATGGTGACCGACAGTCTCGGCTCACAAAACGCCGTCGCCGCCGGTGGCCGCTACGACGGCCTGATCGCGGACCTCGGCGGCCCGGCCCTGCCGGGCATCGGTTTCGCCATGGGCGTCGAGCGACTGGTGCTGATGAAGGGCACCGACCAGCTAGCCGCCGAACGGCTGCCCCTGTTTCTGGCCGCCCTGGGCCAGCCCGCCAGCGACCGGGCCTTTCTGCTCATGGCAACCCTGCAGCGGCAGGGTCTGCGCGTTGAGATGGAATATGCCACCAAAAGCCTCAAGGCCCAGATGCGACGAGCCGGCAAATTTGGTGCCCGCTATGTGCTGATCCTCGGCGAAGAAGAACTCGCCCGGCAGATGGTAATTCTGCGGGACATGGATGCCGGCACCCAGCAGGAGCTGGCCCTTGAAGGTCTCGAAGAACAGCTACTGAAGTTGCTCAGTGAAGCCGAGCAGACGCCAGCGGCGGGATAACTTCTTGACCGAGGCCGAAGTCGCTTTATATAATTTCCGTTTCATGCCAAACCGGCCGTGCCATCGGCCCCATTAATTGTCATCATCAAAGGAGACACCCTTGAACGATATTCTGGGAGATTGGAAAAGAAGCCATTACTGCGGCGACATCTCGGCCGCCGAGATCGGCCAGGAGGTCTGCCTCATGGGTTGGGTGCAGCGCCGCCGGGACCATGGCGGGCTGATCTTTATCGACCTGCGCGATCGCGAAGGCATCGCCCAGCTGGCCCTCGATCCCGACCGCGATCCTGACGCCCACGGCAAAGCCGAGCAGGTGCGCAATGAATTCGTGATCGCCGTCCGCGGCGTGGTTTCGCCCCGTCCTGAAGGAACGGTCAACTCGAAGATGAAGACCGGCGAGGTGGAGGTCGAGGTTCGTGAGCTGCGCATTCTCAACAGCGCCCAAACCCCTCCCTTCATGATCGACGAATTTTCTGAGGTGGCCGAAAACATTCGCCTCAAACACCGCTATCTCGACCTGCGGCGCGGTCCCCTGCAACGCAACCTGATGCTGCGCCATCAGGTGAGTAAAACGGTTCGGCGTTATCTGGACGACGGGGGATTTGTCGAAATCGAGACGCCCGTGTTGACCAAGAGTACTCCGGAAGGAGCCCGCGACTATCTAGTGCCGAGCCGCGTCACTCCCGGCACCTTTTTTGCCCTGCCCCAGTCGCCGCAGCTGTTCAAGCAGCTGCTGATGGTCTCCGGCTTCGACCGCTACTACCAGATCGTCAAATGCTTTCGCGACGAAGACCTGCGCGCCGACCGACAGCCCGAATTCACCCAGATCGATTGCGAGCTGAGCTTCGTCGACCGCGACCAGATCATCAGCATCATGGAAAACATGATTGCCGAGGTATTCCAGGCCACGTTGGGGGTGAAGATTGCCCTGCCCATGACGCGCATGAGTTACACCGAGGCCATGGCTCGCTTCGGCGTCGACAACCCCGACCTGCGCTTCGAGCTGGAGCTGGTAGAATTATCTAACCTGGTTAAGGACTCGGGCTTCAAGGTCTTTGCCGAGGTGGTTAAAAAGGGCGGCATCGTAAAGGCCCTCAACGCCAAGAAATGCGCCACCTTCTCCCGCAAGGAGATCGACGACCTGACCGAGTTCGCCAAGATCTACGGCGCCAAGGGCCTGGCCTACGTCAAGGTCCAGGAGGACGGCAGCTGGCAGTCGCCCATTGCCAAGTTCTTCACCGACAAGGAAATTGCCCACATCGACCAGGCTCTGCAGGCCGAAGCCGGTGACCTGCTGCTGTTTGTAGCCGATTCGTTCCGCATCGCCAACGAATCCCTCGGTCGCCTGCGCGGACACCTTGGCCACAAACTCGGCCTGGCGAGCAACGACGACTACCGCTTCGCCTGGATTACCGACTTTCCGCTCCTCGAATGGGATGGTGAAGCCCGTCGTCACGTGGCGGTTCACCATCCCTTCACTGCTCCTGTCGAAGAGGACATGGCGCTTCTCGACGGAGATCCCGGCAGTGTCCGTGCCCAGGCCTACGACCTGGTATTGAACGGTTCGGAGATCGGCGGCGGCAGCATTCGCATCCACGATCAGGCGGTGCAGAAAAAGATGTTTGCCCTGCTTGGCATCGATGCCGAAGAAGCCGAAGAAAAGTTCGGTTTCCTGCTCAGTGCCTTGGAATACGGGGCACCGCCCCATGGCGGCATCGCTTTCGGTCTCGACCGGCTGGCCATGATCCTGACCGGTTCCGACTCGATTCGCGACGTCATTGCCTTTCCCAAGACCCAGAAAGCCACCTGCCTGCTTTCGGGGGCACCGGGCCAGGTCGACAACAAACAGCTGCGAGAGCTTTCAATCCGCAGCGCGATCCGCTCGCAGTAACCGTCCCACAGTCGGCCGCTAAAGGGCCGACAAAGGGCATTTCTGTCCAGGAAAGTCGACTGATGGCAAGAGCACTCTGCTCAATCTTGCTGCTCACGGGTCTGCTGTGGGGGTGCGCTACCCTCCCCCGGCAGGAGCTGCTGACCGCCCGGACCGCTCTGGCCAGAGCGGCGGCCGCCGAAGCCCAGATTCTGGCAGCCGCTGAATACCGGGCCGCCAGCGCTGCTCTGCAAGACGGCGAGGCGCTGATTCGACGCAAGGAATACCGTCTGGCACGGAAGATTCTGCCCCTGGCCGAATCTCATGCCCAGAAGGCCCTGGTCAAAGCCCGCCAGGAGCAAGTCCAGCGCGAACAGCGCAAAACCCGCGAGCGGGAAGCCCAGTTGCTGCGCGAGGCGGAAGCGGAGGCGGAAGCGGAGGCGGAGGCGGAGGCGGCTGCAAGGCAGGCAGCGGCCCAACGAAGCACAAGTTCGCCGCCGCGAAAAAGGAAGGTTGCAGCTATCCCGCCGGTGATCAAACCGGCCCTGGTGCGGCCTGAATCCTATCGAGTGCGGGGTGGAGAAACCCTCTGGACCATTGCCGCCCGCAATGATATCTATGCCGATGCCCTGCTCTGGCCCCTTATCTATCAGGCCAACCGCGACCAGATCAAAGACCCGCGCCAGATCTACCCGAAGCAGGCCCTGGCCATCCCTCGCCAGGTCAGTGACCAGGATCAGCAGGAAGCACGACAGAGGGCCCGTGAATCGAAAATATTTCCCATCGGTGAACTGGTCCACTGATGGCTGGTTGGATCTTTTTTCTTGAACCGCTACGGGCGCTTTTGCAGACTTGCAAAGTTGCACTGCTCAGACAGCACCGGGCCTTTTGCGCCCATCGCCTGTCAACTGCCAGGCAGTCTACCGGCCCGTTTCGTTCCCTTGTATAATTGATGCTTTCGCAAAAAGACATGAGATGGCTAAGCAAAAATTTCGACCTACAAGGCGTAGTGGTTTTTCAAGGGTGAAGGCATACATAAAGTATGTCGAAGTCCTGAAAAAACGCTGCAACGTAGTAGGATGGACTTTTTGCGACACCATCATAATTGAATTATCCGGCATTATTTTGAACCGTCAGCCGAAGGAGCAGTCATGACCTACATTCATGCCAATGTCCCTGCAGGAGACAGAATCGTCCTTAAAGACGGCGCACTTCAGGTGCCCGACCGGCCGATCATCCCTTTCATTGAGGGGGACGGGACCGGTCCGGACATCTGGCGGGCTGCGGTACGGGTCTTCGATGCTGCGGTCGAAGCGGCCTATGGCAGTCAGCGCAAGATCAGCTGGATGGAAGTCTACGCTGGTGAAAAGGCCTTCAACATGGGCCTCGGCTGGTTGCCGGAGGAAACCGTCAGCGCTTTTAGCGAGTTTCTGGTCGGCATCAAGGGGCCTCTGACCACCCCCATCGGTGGCGGCATCCGCTCGCTGAACGTGGCCTTGCGGCAGCTTCTCGATCTCTACGTCTGCCTGCGCCCGGTGCGCTACTTCGCCGGGGTTCCTTCGCCGGTGAAAAAACCGCAGGATGTGGACATGGCCATCTTTCGGGAGAATACCGAAGATATCTACGCCGGCATTGAATGGCCGGCGGGTAGCGACGCGGCACAAAAAGTGATTCGCTTTCTGCAGCAGGAAATGGGCATCGAGCAGCTTCGTTTTTCTGACAACTGCGGTATCGGTATCAAGCCCATCTCCCGCCAGGGCAGCACTCGCCTGGTACGAGCCGCGATTCGCTATGCCCTGAAACAGGGCCGCCGCTCCCTGACCCTGGTGCATAAGGGCAACATCATGAAGTACACCGAGGGGGCGTTTAAGAGATGGGGCTATGAAGTGGCCACCAGCGAATTTCGCAACGACTGCGTTACCGCAAGGGAAACCTGGATTCTGGACAACCACGAGCAGGATTCGAGCCTCGACCACACGGCCATCGCTCGGCTGATCGACCCCGGCTACGATATGATGACCGCCGAACAGCAAGGCGAAATTCGCCGGGAAGTCGAACAGACCCTTGAATTGCTGCCAAGCCATGGCAACGGCCAATGGCGCAACAAATTGCTGGTCAAGGACGCCATCGCCGATATCGCCCTGCAACAGGTGATGACTCGAGCCAGGGAGTTCGATGTTATCGCCACCATGAATCTCAACGGCGATTATCTCTCCGATGCCCTGGCGGCACAGGTCGGCGGCATCGGCATCGCCCCTGGAGCCAATATCAACTACGATACAGGCCACGCCATTTTTGAAGCAACCCACGGTACCGCTCCCAAATATGCCAACCTTGACAAGGTCAACCCCGGCTCGGTCATCCTCTCCGGAGTGCTGATGCTCGAGCATCTCGGTTGGCAGGAAGCGGCTGACCTGATCATCGGAGCCATGGAAAAGACCATCAACCAGAAAAAGGTCACCTACGATTTTGAGCGTTTGATGGATGGAGCGACCCTGCTGAAGTGCTCGGAATTCGCTACCGCCATTATCGGCAACATGGCAACCTGACAGCTTGCCAGATGACACCTTCAAGACCTGGTTGAACAGGTTCCGGTTGAGGTTCCCCCTCTGCCCTTGAAACGGTTCGATCGAATATAACGATTCTTTTGCAGGCTTCGCAGGCCGCCCTGCCAGCATCCGGCGGCTCGCAGCCCTTTGGCCCTACTTAGGCGGGCCATGCTATTTTTGCGAGGAGAAAACGAATGGCTAAACCCACAATCGCCCTGGTCGGCGGCGGCCAGATCGGGGCCACTATCGCCCAACTCGCGGCGCAGCGCATCTTAGGCCACGTGGTCCTTTACGATGTCGTCGAAGGCTTGCCCCAAGGGAAAACCCTCGATCTGGCTGAAGCAGCGCCCATCGTCAATTTTGACCTGCGCATCAGTGGCGGCAACGATATCTCCTGTATCGCCGGTGCCGATATTGTAGTCGTTACCGCCGGCATAGCCCGCAAGCCGGGCATGAGCCGGGGCGACCTCATCGAGGTCAATGCCCGCATCATGACCTCCGTCGCTGCAGGAATCAAAGAGCATGCGCCGAACGCCACCGTCATCGTGCTCTCCAATCCCCTCGATGCCATGGTTACCCTCTGTCAGCGCCTGACCGGTTTTCCCCCGCAGCGGGTCATCGGCATGGCCGGAGTCCTCGATTCGGCTCGTTTCGCCAGTTTTATCGCCTGGGAATTAGGCGTCTCGGTACGGGACATCAACGCGATGGTGCTGGGCGGTCATGGCGATGCCATGGTGCCCATCGTTCGCTTCGCCAACGTTAACGGCATTCCGGCAATGGATTTGCTGAAACGCAAATACGGCGGTGACCGGGCCAAAGCCCAACAGGTGATGGACTCTCTGGTAACCCGCACCCAGAATGCCGGCGGCGAGGTGGTGGAATTACTCAAAACCGGCAGCGCCTTCTACTCGCCGGCGGCCAGCGCCGTGGCCATGGTCGAGGCGGTGCTCAACGACCAGAAACGTCTGCTGCCGGCCTGCGCTATGCTGGACGGCGAATTCGGCGTCAGCGGTTACTACGTCGGGGTGCCCTGCATCCTTGGAGCTGGCGGTATCGAGCAGATCGTCGAATTTGACTTGACCGCTGAAGAGCAACGGATGTTCGACCATTCCGTGGACGCAGTCAAAAAGCTGGTCGACAGCCTCTAAAATCTTCAGGAACACCATGCATTCAAGCAGGACAATCGCAGGATTGTCCTGCTTTTTTTTCGTAGCCTAGCCCCTGCGAAGCCGGGCGAGTAAAGCCTTTTTTCCCCACTGGGCGCGAAAAACGTGTTAGATTGCGCGTTGGCGCTTGCGCCCGGACCCGATCATAGGGAAGTCCGAGCAGAGATCAATTCCGACAAAGGAGAATACGGGAATGAGCAGCCCGAAAGTGGAAATCATAGAAAATTATTGCAAGGGATGCAGCATCTGCGTCGAATTCTGTCCGACGAATGTCTTTAAAATGGAAGGTTTTGTCGCCAAGGTAGTACGCCCCGAGGCCTGCACCAAATGTATGCTGTGTGAATTACGCTGCCCCGATTTTGCTGTCAAGGTTCACTAAGCTTGAGTCTTTTTCTATAGGAGGTCAGACAACGTGGCTAAAAAAGTTGCTCTGTTACAGGGGAATGAAGCCTGCGCCTACGGTGCCCTGTATGCCGGCTGCAGTTTTTTCGGTGGCTACCCCATCACCCCCTCGACCGAGGTAGCCGAGGTGATGTCGAAGGAATTGCCGAAGACCGGCGGCAAGTTTATTCAGATGGAAGACGAGATCGCAGCCATGGCCTCGATCCTCGGCGCATCGTTGACCGGCGCCAAGGCTCTGACCGCCAGCTCCGGCCCCGGTATCTCCCTCAAGCAGGAGCTGATCGGCTATGCCTGCATTGCCGAGATTCCCTGCGTAATCGTCAACGTCATGCGCGGCGGTCCCTCCACGGGCATGCCGACCGGCCCCAGCCAGTCGGATGTCATGCAAGCCAAATGGGGCACCCATGGCGACCATCCGGCCATCGCTCTGGCGCCGGCTTCTTGCCAGGAGATCTTCAGCGAAACGGTGCGCGCCTTCAACCTGGCCGAAATCTACCGCATGCCGGTCCAGGTGCTGCTAGACGAAATCAACGGCCACATGCGCGAACGCATCGAATTTCCCGAACCGGGGGATTTGGAGGTTGTTGACCGTCAGCAAGCGACCGTATCTCCTGCCGACTACAAGCCCTTTGATGACAGCCAGGGCGATATCCCGCCCCTGGCCTCCTTCGGTTCCGAATACCGTTATCACGTAACCGGCCTCAACAAAGCGGCCGACGGCTTTCCGACCAGCAAACCCGAACTGGTCGACGCGGAACAGCGACGCCAACTCCGTAAAATCGAAGCCAATCGTGCAGCCATCGAAAAGAACGAAGAGTACCTCATCGACGATGCGGAGGTCATCGTAGTCGCCTACGGCACCATCAGCCGTTCGGCACGCTACGCGGTCGATGTTTTGCGCAAGGAGGGCATCAAAGCCGGGCTGTTCCGGCCCATCACCCTGTGGCCCTTCCCCGAACAGCGGATGGCCGAGCTAGCTGGCCAGGCCAAGGCCATAGTGGTGCCGGAAATGAATCTCGGCCAGCTGATCCTTGAAGTCGAGCGGGTCACTCGGCGGGTTTGCCCCATTGAGGGCATCGGCCGGGTCGACGGCGAACCGATAACTCCGGCGCAGATCGTCGCCAAGGTCAAGGAGGTCCTTTAATCATGGCTTTTGATTACGAACAGTATTTGCGCCCCGGCAAACTGCCGCACATCTGGTGTCCCGGCTGCGGCCACGGCATCGTCATGAAAGGCCTGCTGCGGGCTATCGATACCTGCGGCCTGGAAAAAAACAATACCGCTATCGTATCGGGTATCGGCTGCGCCAGCCGTTTGCCCGGCTACGTCGATTTCAATACCCTGCACACCGCCCACGGCCGGGCCGCCGCTTTCGCAACCGGCATCAAAATGGCCAAACCGGAAATGGACGTACTGGTGGTTGGCGGAGATGGCGACGGCGTAGCCATTGGCGGCAACCATTTCATCCACGCCTGCCGGCGCAACATCGACATGACCTATGTATTGCTCAATAACTACATCTACGGCATGACCGGCGGCCAGTTTTCGCCCTGCACCCCGACCTGGGCTAAAGCATCGACCACTCCTTACGGCAACCCCGATCCGATCTTCGATGTCCCCAAGCTGGCCATCGGTGCAGGCGCGACCTTCGTCGCCCGCACCACCGCCTTTCATGCCACCCAGATCGACAAGCTGATCGCTGCGGGGCTGCGTCACAAGGGCATGGCGGTCATCGAGGTTCTCGACGACTGTCCGACCGCCTACGGCCGACGCAACAAATTCCGTTCGGTGGTCGACATGATGAAGCGTCTTAAGGAGATAGCTGTACCGGTCAAGGCGGCCGCCCACATGACCCCGGAGCAGTTGGAAGGAAAGGTTTTGACGGGCATTCTGCACCAGGAAGAACGTCCTGAATACTGCGAACAATACCAGCAGGTTATCGCCAGGGCTCAGGGCGCCTGACGGCCGTAAAGAACGAGGAGATAGCTATAATGTCGAGCAGATACGAATTGCGTTTTTCTGGAGCAGGCGGCCAGGGGCTGATTACCGCCGGCATCATTCTGGCCGAGGCGGCCGCCATTGTCGAAGGGCAGCACGCGGTGCAGTCGCAGAGTTACGGCCCGGAAGCCCGCGGCGGTGCCTCCAAGTCAGAGGTCATTATCTCTAATGAGCCTATCGACTACCCCAAGGCGACCAGCGTCGACGCCTGCCTGGCCCTCACCCAGGAAGCCGCCGATAAGTATGCCATAGGCATCAAGCCAGGCGGCATGCTGCTGATCGATTCGGACTTTGTCAAACGGGAGCCGCAAGGTGATTTTAAAACGGTCAAATTCCCCATCATCAGCACCGCCAAGAACGAAATCGGCCGGGAAATCGTGGCCAATGTCGTTGCCCTTGGCGCCATGGTGGCATTGACTGGCATCGTGTCCCGAGAGGCCGGCGAACAGGCCGTTATCGCTCGTGTACCGGAGGCCTTTATCGAACTCAACAAGAAGGCCTACAACACCGGATACGAAAAGATCAAATCCCTTATCGCCTAATCATAAAAAACCCCCGTCCTTCGGACGGGGGTTTTGCCCTATCAAAACCAGAAAAACACCACCGAACTCACCCCCGGCTGGCGATCAATTCCTCCGCCTTGGCCACATCATCGCGGCAACCGCCGAAGAATGGCTGACAATCATCGATGGCCTGAGGCTGCACTTCAAGTATTCTTTGCCGTCCGTTGGACGCGGCTCCCCCTGCCTGCTCAATCAAAAAAGCCATCGGGTTTAATTCGTAAAGAAGCCGCAACTTGCCCTGTGGCGCCCCTTGCAGGTGGGGGTAAAAAAAGATTCCGTTACTCTTTATCAGCAGCTGGTTGACATCCGGAACCAGCCCGCCGCTGTAACGCAGCTTTGCTCCCTTCGCCTCCAGATAACAGACGAAGCCCTCGACACCGGGCGAATAGCGATTGCGCAGCCCACCGGGTGAATAGATGCCCGCCTTTGGCGCCAAACGAATATTACGCCGCAGCAGGGTATATTCCATAAGCTGGTTCATGCCGAATTCGTGCACTCCGTTGCCGGTAGTATAGACCAGAGTGGTTCGCGGCCCGTAAAGGATGTAGAGAGCTGCGACTTGGCGCTTCCCCCGTTGCATGAGGTCGCTGCCGGCATAGATAGACACAATGGTGCCCACAGCCAGATTGACATCGACCAGCGAGGAACCGTCAAGGGGATCAAAGGCCACCGAGTAGTTACCCGCGCAATGGGGTGACAGAGCGATCACGTCGCGAGTCTCTTCAGAAGCGACATTGCTTACCACTCCGCTTTTAGCCAGACGCTTGCGCATGATGCGATCGGAGAGCACGTCGAGAGCCAGCTGCTCTTCGCCATAGAGATTGGAGGTACCGGCGACCCCCAGATCTCCGGTGCGGATTGAGTTGACGATGTATTTGGACGCCTCTGCAATCTCGCAGATGAGATGTGTCAGCTTATCGTCGACGCCGTCTTCACGAAGATAACGACGCAAATCGATCTGAAATTTCGTTTTACCCGCTTCGAGCATTTGCCTTCCCTTCCCCAGTCACATGCTGGCATATAAATTTCATTTTGCCCCTGTCCCGGACCGACCTCTCCCCGCAAAGGTATAGAGCGGAGTCTTGACGGGCTACACAGATATGGTAATATTTTAACAACTTTTGATCATTAATCTTTCAGGAGGACACTATGGAAGAACAGGGCTCGCCCAAGGAAAAAAGAAAAACAACCAGCGAAAAACTGTGGGACTCCACCCGAAAGACTCTGCACGTGGCCGGATTTCAGGCCAACAAATATAAACGCATTGTGCAGAAAAAAATTGACCTCGCTTCGCTGCATAAAAAGATCGCCACCTGTCATGGCGATTTGGGTAAGTTGATCGACGACATTCGTGAAAGCGGAGCCCCCGACATTCTGGCAAAGAACGAGGTGCAGGAACAATTTCACACCCTTGACAACCTCAAGGCGGAAGCCGCGGCCTTGGAACAGGAAATCGAGAGCATAAAGGTGGCAGAAGCGCCGGTAGAAGAAGCGCCGGCAGAAGAAGGGCCGGCAGAAGACCAGGAACAGTAGCAGCCCATTCGCCAGTATCCCCATAGAACTTTTAGACAAACAAAGAGCCCCTCTTTTTGAGGGGCTCTTTGTTTGATGGCGTCGCAAAAAGCCCACCCTACTGCGTTGCAGCGCTTTTTCAGGACTTCGACATACCATATGTATGCCTTCACCCCTGAAAAACCACTACGCCTTGTAGGTCGAAATTTTTGCTTAGCCCTCTCATGCCTTTTTGCGAAAGCATCTTGTTTGTCTCTATAGCAGACAATTTACCGCAGATGTTTCATCGCCCGCGGCACACTGTGCAGACGGGCATCCTTATATTCACGATCCCATTTACGCATGTCTAACTGGATGCCGTATTCCACCATCGCCAGTTCCGCAGCGTGGCGCTCCATAATACTCAGATCCTCGTCGGTCCTCTGCAATCCCCTTTTCAGTTCCGTTTCCAGACTGGCACGTTCGATATCCCGATTGTTCAGCTTGGTCATACAACCTCCTCATGACTGCTGAAGCCCGCCCCGGCAAAGGCACCCTGCCCCATCCGGCTGCAGCGGGCCGATTACGTACTGGCAAAATGGTATCGCTGTAAAAACATTATATCACAAGGTCTTCGCTAATTGGCCCTCATCCTGAGCACAATGCGCCCTGCTGCCATCGTCAGGGCGTCCCGCGGCCCACCCCAAGGGGGTCAGGAAATCAGACGGTGGCCCGCCCGCTCCTCGCACCATAACAGGGTGGCACCGGCTACCGCGACCGGGATGCAAACCAGTTGCAAAAAGGGAACAGCCAGCATCAGCAGCACTCCGAAGGCAAACCCCAACACCAACTGCTTGCGCTGCATCAAATACTGACGCTGATAACGGAAATCGCGGTTCTTACGCTCGTGAACAAAGGCGAAGTACTCCCAGGCCAGAAAAAACAGGGTCAGCAGAATCGACAATACCCCATAGAGCAGATTACCGACCACCGGCAGCAGATTGAGCAACAACAGCACCAGCATGGCAACAACGAACAGGCTCATCTTTTTCAACTCAACCAACCAGACCCTCAGCATATCGCGCCCGAAAGCCCTCAAGGAAAAGGGCGCAGCCTCGACCTCGGGCAGCAGCAAACTTTCGATCCGCTCCGACAGCAATTCATTGAAAGGCGAAGCAATCAGGTTTCCGACCACGGTAAAGCAGAAAAAAACCAGCACCAGGGTCAGCAGACCGACCGTCAGCCAAAGGGCATAATAAAGCACTACCCAGTACCAGGCGTCCCCCTGCGGAAGCAGGTTCAACACAAAGTCGTGAAAAAACTGCAAACCGAAATAGACCGCCAGAGAGAAAGTGACCACATTGATCAGAAACGGAATCAGCACCAGCTTCAACAGCCGCGGGTAACGCATAAAAAGACGGCCACCACGAAGTATCGAAAAAAAACCGCGGGGAAAATCGAGCATGGCTAACTCCGGGTTAGAAAGGAAGAATAGGATGCAGCGGCCTGACCTCGCCGAACAGCAACCTGAAATTGAAATAAAGAAAACCGCCGTCATCCAATTCTAGTGGATGACGGCGATTTTGTCGACAATCTTAAATCTCTGGGTAACAGGCCTAGGAGGCTGCCGGACTTGCCATGAACCAACTGCAAAATCGCCTGATCGGCCCATATTTCCGATAATTTTCGGGTCTATAACCAAAACAAAGGTGATGGCGTCGCAAAAAGTCCGTCCTACTGCGTTGCAGCGTTTTTTCAAGACTTCGACATACCATATGTATGCCTTCACCCCTAAAAAATCACTACGCCTTGTAGGCCGAAATTTTTGCTTAGCCATCTCATGACTTTTTGCGAAAGCATCAACCTTTGTTTGGGTTATAGGTCCGAAAAAAAAGGCCGCTTCACTTCGAAGCGACCCTCAACCCTGCTTGATCCGGTATCTGCTCAGATGCCGGAACCCTTTTCTTCCTCGCGACTAAACTTGAGAATACTTTCGGCCATCTCCCGCAAACGTTCGTCGACCAGATAATTTACCGTGCCTTGCGGCCAGGAACCATCCTCTTGACGCTCACCTGCCGGAACTCCGGTGAGCAGTTCAATGCCCTGGTCGATATCCGACACGGCCCACACATGGAACCGACCTGCGGCCACCGCTTCTACCACCTCCTGTTTGAGCATCAGGTTCCTGACATTGGATGCCGGGATGATGACCCCCTGCTTGCCGGTGAAACCTTTGGCCTTGCAGACGACATAGAAGCCTTCAATCTTTTCGTTAACACCGCCGATGGACTGCACCTGGCCGCGCTGGTTGACCGACCCGGTTACGGCGATGGCCTGGTTAATGGGCAAGCCCGACAGGGAAGAGAGCAGTCCGTAGAGTTCTGCCGAGGAAGCGCTGTCGCCCTCGACGCCGCCGTAGGACTGCTCAAAGCAAATGGAGGCGGCCAGGGCCAGAGGTTTGTCCTGAGCGAAGCGATCGCCGATAAAACCGGACAGAATCAGCAACCCCTTGTCGTAGATGGGACCGGACAGTTTGGCTTCACGCTCGATGTTGACCACCCCGCCCTTACCCATAAAGGTACGCACTGTTATCCGCGCCGGCCGGCCAAAAGCGTAATCGCCGAGCATAAAGACCGATAGTCCGTTGAGCTGACCGGCCACCTCCCCCTCGGTATCGATCAGCAGGGTGCCGTCATCGATGAGCTCCTGGACCCGTTCTTCGACTCGGTTTGAGCGATAGATTTTTGACTCGATGGCCAGCTCGACATGCTCCCGCTCCACCGTTTCGACATTATGGCGTTTGGCAAAGAAGGCGGCCTCGCGAATCAGGTCAGCAACGTCGATGAATCGCGAAGACAAGCGATGTTTATCGTCGATAAGACGAGCTGCATGCTCCACGACTCGAGCGACACCGCCCGGCGAAAAGGGCAGCAACTTTTCCTTCTGGCATTTGGTTGCCACGAACAAGGCATACTGCTGAACATTTTCCCAGGTGTTATCCATCATCCGGTCGAAATCGGCCATGACCTTAAAATATTTGCGAAAATCGGGATCGAGCTGATAGAGGAGATAGTAAAGCCAGGGGATGCCGATCAGAACGACCTTGCAGCGCAGGGGGATCGCCTCCGGCTTGAGAGAAACGGTGGCAATTAGACGATACTGCTCGGCCATGTCTTCGATCTTGACCTCACCGTTACGCAGACAGCGCTTTAAGGCCTCATAGGAGAAGAGATTGATCAATATCTCACGGCAATCGAGAATCAGGTAGCCACCATTGGCGCGATGCAGCGCACCGGGCTTGACCATGGTGAAATTGGTGGTCGCCGTGCCGGACTGGATAATATGCTCGATGCGGCCAAAGAGATTGAAATAGGTCGGATTCGCCTCATAGACGACCGGTGCCCCCGTGGCTTCGCCATTGTCGACGAACAGGTTGATGCGATACCGGTCAAAGGAAGGCTCCTGGCGGCCCATTTTGCCCCCTGGCAGCATCTGCGCCCCTTGCGACGGGCGAAACTCGTCGACCCGGTCCTGAATGTCCTTCATGCAGTTCTCAAAGTGCGCCAGAACCTTGGGATATTTCTGGTATTTTTCAGCCAGATCTTCGTAAATATGGCACATGGTTCGACTGAGAAAATCCTTTTCCATCTTCAGGGTGGCGGCACGCATTGCTTTTTCCAGCTCAACCCCTTTACGCAATACTTCGTTGAGCTGATCCTGCAGCACGGCACCCTTTTCTTCGATAGCCTGACGTTCTGCTTCCGCGAGATCGGCAAAATCTCTCTGGGAAAGGGGCTCGTCATCCTTGGTCGGCACCAGCACCAGGCCACCCACCGTGCGCTGCAGCAGAAACCCTTCCTTGTTTACCTGCTCCTCAAGCTCCTGCACCAATTTTTTGTTCTGCTCCTGGGATTCGCTGGCAATCTGGTTTTTGGCCTGCTCGTACTCCTTGCTTTCGAAAAGCTTGGGTATGGCCGCGGCCATCTGCACCACCAGGGCATCAACATCCTTTTGATAATTCTTGCCTTTGCCGGCAGGCAGGCGGATATTGGTTGGTCTGGAGCCATCGCCAAAGTCTTGGACATAGCACCAGTCGTCCGGCACCGATTCCTTCAGTGAGCGCTGTTCAAGAAGCGTTCTAATTGTCGTTGAACGTCCGGTTCCCGGCTCGCCAAGAATAAATATATTGAAACCATCGGCTTCGATACCCAGTCCGAATTCGATGGCGGTAAGGGCCCTGTTCTGTCCGATCATTTCCTCAAGGCAGCAAAGTTTTTCGGTTGTTTCAAATTCGAATTGAGCCGGATCGCAACGCCAGGTCAGTTCTTCGGGACTGAGCCGATATTGTTTCACAATTTGCCCCCCTCTTTGCGGTTATGTGGCAATTATCGCTTGCTGCCTGCACCAACCACCGATGGCAGGTCTGTTGAGCAGTCAGACAAATTTCTAATATAATAGTATCAATCCGGCCCTTATTGGCAAGCCGGCCTTCTTTGACAAACGGCAACAAATATAATCTTTTCAAGCTCTTTGATGGTGGGCATTTTTGAACCCAAAATGCCCGCCCCTGACGGTGAGGTACGGAATTCTCAATGCAAACGTTTCTGGAAAATATTATCACCCTGCTGCCAGAGGGAGGGCTCTACTATCTTCTTATCAGCGCCATCGCCCTGCTCGAATCGATTGTTTTGGCGGGCCTTTTGGTACCGGGAAGCACCCTTGTTGTATTGGCCGGCTTTCTGGCCGCTCATGGCAAGGGGGAGGCGACCTCGATCGCGATTGCCGCCTTTGCCGGGGCCTTGCTTGGCGACATGATCAGCTATCTGCTGGGCAGCCGTTTCGGTACACGGCTGATGCATAGCAAACCCTTTAAAAAACACCTCGGTCTGATCAGAAAAGCGGAACTCTTTTTTTGCGGCCACGGCGGCAAAAGTCTATTTTTGGGCCGTTTCACCGGGCCGCTTCGCGGCAGTATTCCTTTTGTCGCAGGCTGCACAGGCATGCTGCCGGGCACCTTTGCCCGCAATACCCTGCTGAGTTGCATCCTGTGGGGGATCGCCTATCCGGCCCTTGGTTATCTAGGCGCGGCCAGCTGGCAGAAGGTACAGCTGTTGACCGGCCAATTCAGCCTGTTACTTGCCACCCTGGTGGTGCTGTTTATCGCCAACAGTCTGTTCTGGAAAAAACTTTTTCCCCGGATAGTAAAACGGACCGGTTCTCTCTGGGCACGGCTGACCGCTGCCTGGCAGTCGTTCCTGGGCCGTCCGGGCATCACCGCACTATCCGACCGGTTCCCGCGCCTATGGACCTTTGCCGCCGACCGCTTCTGTTTGAAAAAGGGCTCGGGCCTCTACCTGACCTGCGGCTTTGCTTTCAGCGCCCTGTTTGCCGGACTGTTTTTCTGGCTGCTGAACTCGTTTGCGCTGGTATCCCGCATTGACCAGCAAATCTATACGCTCTTGGGTCAGCTGCATCATCCCCTGGCTGATCGCCTTATGCTGCTGGCCTCCTCCCTGGCCAACCTGCCGGCCCTGCTCATTTTCTGCGGCCTGTTACTGCTCTGGCTGGTGCTCAACAATCGGGATTTCTCAGCAGCTATCCTGCTGGTCGGCATGGGCGGCGGCGAGCTGTTGGTGCTGCTGGGCAAAGTACTCTTCCATCGTCTGCGGCCATTGCCTTTCTTCGCTCAGCTACAGCCAACCAGCGCCAGCTTTCCCAGTGGTCATGCGTTTTCCGCACTGCTGTTGGTCGGCCTGCTGGCCTATTATCTGTTGGGACCCCTGCGCTACTGGCAATCACGGCTGACGATGATCATTCTCTTGAGCTTCGTCGCCCTGGTGGTCGGATTAAGCCGCTGCTATCTGGGTTTGCACTGGTTCAGTGACATCGTAGCCGGCTATCTGCTGGCTGCCACCTGGCTGACCTTTCTTCTCACCACGCTGGAAGTCCGGCGACGTTTTACCGGGGAATTTCCCTGGCGCTCCGGTTGGCAGCCCTTGCACCTTTCGGCTCGACAACGACATACCATTATGGCCCTGGCCGGCTGTGCCGCCCTCTACGCCATGGCGCATTATCTGCTGCGCCAGCTCGGCCTGCTGTAAGGGGTCTGACCCTGCATCGAGCGGTTGCAAATTGAGATTGGATTCTTTAGGATGAGCAGGCTGCCGCCCGCCAATAGCGCCCCATAGAGGAAGACCAGAATGACTGTCAGACTGCCCGCCGAATGGGAACCCCAGGACGGGGTCCTGTTGGCCTGGCCTCACGAACAAACCGACTGGGCCTCCGTGCTGCCACTGGTGGAGCCGGTCTTTTTACAACTGGCCGATACCATAAGCCGTCATGAACAGCTTTTGATTGCCACTGCCGATCCTGGCTCCCTGGCCGCCAAACTGGAGACCTTTGGCGCAACGATGGCCTCCATCACCCTGGTTCAGGTCCCTTTTGACGACACCTGGTGCCGAGATTTCGGACCGATCACCATCCTTGCCGATGGCGTACCCCGCCTGCAGGATTTTGTGTTCAATGGCTGGGGCAATAAATTCCTGGCTCAGCAGGACAGCGCCGTTACTCAGCATCTGCAGCAACGGAATTTTTTCTTTGCCCCTGTCGATTGCCGCTCTCTGGTCCTGGAAGGGGGCAGCATCGAAAGCGACGGTTGCGGCACCCTGCTGACCACCAGCCAATGCCTGCTCAATCCCAACCGCAACCCGAACCGCAACAGGGAGCAGATCGAAGGGGAGCTACGGGACACTCTGGGCTGTCGGCGCATTCTTTGGTTGCAACACGGCCATTTGCTCGGTGACGACACCGACGCCCATATCGACACCCTGGCCCGCTTTGCGCCCAACGATACCATCCTCTACGTCGCCTGTGATGACCCGCAGGATGCTCACTACCCCGCTCTGGCCCGCATGGCGGAAGAACTGACGGCCTTTCGCACCGAGGCCGGCCGGCCCTATCGCCTGCTGCCCCTGCCCTGGCCCGCAGCCCGCTTCGATGACGCCGGTCAGCGGCTGCCAGCGACCTATGCCAATTTTCTGATCATCAACGGCGCGGTACTGATGCCCACCTACGGCGATCCGCAGGACGATAAGGCTCTGGCCACCGTAGGCGCGGCCTTTCCCGATCGGAAAATTATCGGCATCGACTGCTCAGCTGTGATTTTGCAACACGGCTCCCTGCATTGCCTGACCATGCAACTGCCCCAAGGAGTACTGCCATGACCCGCCAACCGTCTTTAACCGTCGGTCTGATCCAACAGACCTGCAGCGACGACCGCCAGGAAAACCTCGCCCGCAGCATCGCCGGCATTCGCCAGGCCGCCGCCCAGGGCGCGGAGCTGGTCGTGCTGCAGGAACTGCATACCAGCCGCTATTTCTGTCAGGCTGAAGATTGTGATCGTTTCGACCTGGCCGAAACCATTCCCGGCCCTTCTACGGAATTGCGCGGCGCCATTGCCGCAGAGCTCGGTGTGGTGGTGGTCGCCTCGTTATTCGAGCGGCGGGCAGCAGGCCTCTATCACAACACCGCCGTGGTGCTGGAAAAGGACGGCAGCATCGCCGGCC
>JAUWLU010000277.1 GCA_030613545.1 Desulfuromonadales bacterium | reverse complement strand
CGATCAACAAACTCTGTATCACCTATCTCAATCGTCTTTCTGACCTTTTTTTCTTATGGGCGCGACTTGCAAATGATTCAGGCCAAAAAGACGTTACCTGGTCTGCTTAAAATAGGGACCAGAGCGTGTAAATTGTTGCGTCACCCTGCCCACTAATTAGACAAGGAAAAGTTTGTTTCTAGTTTCATGAAAGATATTCTTAAATAAAGTGATTCCAAAGGGCTTGTTTTGAAGCTACCCTTTTTATTTTATCTTTCACCTGTAAAAATTTTCCAGGCTGCAATGATGATCAACTATTTTCGGACTGCAGTTTAGGCTCTTTCGTTGCTACAGCTGGAGCGACTCCATCATTTTGTTTTGCCTCAGACGGAAATGGAGAATCGCCCCTGTTGAGTTAGCGGGTTAGGAAGGGAGTCGACGTAAATATGTTGGACCGCGTCCAAAGATTCATCGACCTCCTTCCGCGAACGAAAGGGCCGGCCGGTCACGCTGAACAATATTGTACATGAACGAATGAAGGCCTGTCAGCAAGCCGCCACCGAGGCCAATAAGCGCGACTTGAAGGCAGACCAAAAAGGGCCGACGGTAGTTTCATCGTGTGTTACGGACAACTGCGAGTGGTGCGGGGTGAGTCATAACCATTGCCACCGTGCCGATGGGCAGGCCGAGCTCAACAGGAGATAAGGTTCTTTCAACAGGAGATAAGGTTCTTCTGTTGGGCGGGCGTTGCTGGGTAAAGAGGTGAAATATGGAAAATTCAATCAAGATTTGCATGGGCAGTTCCTGCTACAGTCGTGGCAACCAGGAAAACCTCGAGCACATTGAACGCTACCTTAGCGAGCGTCAGATAGACTGCTCTGTTGATCTGCGGGGCAGTCGCTGCGAGGGGCTCTGTTCCGAGGGGCCGATAGTGGAGATTAACGGTCAAATCCACGGTGGTGTGAATGCCGACACAATCGAGCAATTACTGGATCAGCAATTGATCCTTCAGTAGCGGAGGACCTCATGAGATATCACCAGCCTCCTGTCTATACGGCGGAGAACGAGTGCCAGGATTGCTCCAAATGCGTCCGCCATTGTCCGGTCAAAGCGATCAAGGTCGCCGACGGCCAGGCCCGCATCGGGCCGGAGAAATGCGTGGCCTGCGGCACCTGTGTGCGGGTTTGTCCGGCCAAGGCCAAGCGGGTCCGGGACGATCTCGATGAGGTCAAGCAGCTGTTGCGGCAGCCGAAGAAGGTCTTTGTTTCTATCGCTCCTTCCTATGTCAGCGAATTCCCCGATGTCTCCACGTCTAAAATGATTGCCGCCCTGCGCCGACTGGGGTTTGCCGGAGTCAGCGAAACGGCTCTGGGTGCCCAGGAAGTCTCTGCCAAGGTTGTCAGAGAGCTGAATGAAGGCCGGAAAAAGCTGCTTCTGTCCTCCGCCTGTCCGGCGGCGGTCACCTACGTGCAAAAATAGCTGCCGGAATTTGCCCATTCGATCGCGGCGGTTTTTTCTCCCCTGCTGGCTCATTGCGCCATGCTTCGGCAGCATTACGGGCCCGATATCGCCGTGGTTTTTATCGGTCCCTGCGGGGCCAAAAAGAACGAGGGGGACCGTCATCCGGAACTGCTCGACGCAGTTATCACCTTTACCGATCTGCAGGCCTGGTGCGCTGAGGCCCGGATCGATCCGGCTACCCTGATAGCGGGGGCGGAGGATCGTTTTGTGCCGGAAAACGCCCAGGAAGGAGCCCTGTATCCCATCGAGGGCGGCATGATCGACACTCTGCGTATCCAGGGGGGCGGGGAGAGGATCCACTACAGCACCGTGGGCGGTCTGCGCGGTATCGAGCATGTGCTTGGTGGATTGCAACCGGAAAATGTGACCCTGCCGATATTCCTCGAATTGCTGGCCTGTCGAGGGGGGTGCATCAACGGTCCCTGTGCCACCCCAGGACAATCGGGGCTGAAGCAATGGCAGGAAGTGATCTCCCGGGCCGATGTCCCGGCCGAGCCGGTTCTTCGCCAGCCCTTATCCAATATCGATGAGAATATCTGTGACCTGCCCCTGCCGGCCCGGACCTACGGCGAGCAGGAAATCCGTCAGGCCCTTCGTCTGGTCGGCAAGGAAAGTCGGGATGACGAACTGAATTGTGGTGGCTGTGGTTATGAAACCTGCGGCGATTTCGCCACAGCTATTCTGTCGGGCCATGCGGAGTCGTCCATGTGCCTGTCCTTTTTGCGGGTACAGGCCCAGAAAAAGGCCAATGCCCTGTTGCACTGCATCCCTTCAGCCATTGTGCTGGCCGACCACTCTCTGAAAGTTCTCGATTGCAACCGTAACTTCGCCAAGCTGTTAGATCCGGAACTGCTGGAGGCTTATGACATATGCCAGGGCCTTAGCGGGGCGTCCCTGATGCGGATTCTGCCCTTTACCGATCTGTTCAAAGAGGTTCTAAGCAGCGACTGTTCTCTGCATCGCGAGGCCCTGCACGTGGGTGAGCGGATATTCGACCTGACCATTTTTCCCATTGAGGCAGGGCAGGTAGTCGGCGGCGTGATCTCCGATGTGACCGATTCGGAATTGCCTCGGGAGATGATTGCCCAGCGCGGCCAGGAGGTTATTCGTAAAAACCTCAAGACTGTGCAGGAAGTGGCCTGTCTGTTAGGTGAAAATATGGCGGAGACCGAAATTTTGTTGCGGTCACTGGTGGAAGGGTTTGCTCCAGCGAACAGGGTCAATCCTCACTCTGGTCCTCAGTAGGTAGCGCCTGAAGAGCGACGGGAAAGGAGGCGGAAGCCATGGGACAGAACCTGTTTGTGGAGATTGAATTCAGCCAGTGCAACAAATATGGCGAGGATATCTGCGGCGACGC
>JAUWLU010000108.1 GCA_030613545.1 Desulfuromonadales bacterium | reverse complement strand
GAAATCCGAAGATGTGTTGGAGACGCTCGGATTGGCTGAGTTTTGTCTAAGCAAGCACGAATTGAGTGCGTTTTTCCGCAAGCCGGGACATAAACAATATCGTGACTGTCAGGATCAGATTCTGCGTAATTTTCTTAAAGGCATGCAGCTTAAATATCGCGATAATATTGAAGTGAAAACCGGGCCCAAAGAAGATTAGTTGTTTATGACTCAAAGACTGCATGTTTAAGTTTCAGGCCCCAAGCCCCACAACAATGCAGGCCATTTTTCGGCCATCATAAGAAAAGCAACCGTTTCAAGAGGACCTCATGACTGATTCAAAGAACAACCAGGATGCCGAAAAGCGGGAACGCCTGGTCGCCGAAATGCGCCAGGAGCAACAGACGCGCCAGGCGGGATACCGGGAACAGGCCCTGAAACTTTTCCCTCCGGTGTGCGGCCGCTGCACCCGTGAATTCGAGGGGAAAAAACTCCGCGAACTCACCGTGCATCACATAGACCACAACCACGACAACAATCCCCCGGACGGCAGCAACTGGGAACTGCTCTGCATCTACTGCCACGATCACGAGCATACCCGCGGGGTGCAGGAGGATCGCGGTACAGAAGGTCCAGCCGCTCAAGTGGACCGCCCCTCTCTGGGACACTCCCCCTTCGCGGCCCTGGGGAATCGAATCAAGCAACCTAAATAGTTTTCCTATGGGAAACAGCCCTGTGTCTATCCGGAGTTTCCGGATGAAAACCAAATAGCCTCATCAGTGGTGCTTCCCTCAGATCAGGCAAAGCATAACAGGACCATGTTGCTACAATCCTTAACGAGCTTCAGTAAATCCAATCGGCATCTGCTCCTGTGGCTGATTGCGGGTCACTTGCTGTGGAGCTGCGCTGTCTTCGGCCTCTGGTCGAGCGGCCGTCAGATCGAAGCGGCCACTCCCTGGTGGTCCGGCGGTTTCATCGCCCTGCAACTTTATGCCGCCGCCCAACTGCTCCTGCCTGCCCTGCTGTTGCATCCCGAAAAACGCAATCGCGGCTTTTATCTCTTCTGGGGGATAGCCCTGGCGCTGAGTATCTGGCTGATCAACCAGCTGATGCCGGATGCTGGCTGGCAGCCGCTGCTGACCGTGATCAAATCGGGTCTGCTGCTGTTGGTGGCGACGCTCATCGGGGCCGCGCTGGCCCGATATGTCCAGCGGCTGTGGGAGGTTGTACCGGTCTGCATTGTGATGACGCTGGCCGACGTGGCCAGCTGGCTCTGCGGTCCAACCGCCGGCTTCACCCGGGAGATCCAACAATATTACCTGGCCCCCGAAGGCCCGCCGCCGCTCATCGACATGTTTCTGATTAAACTGGCGTTCCCCGGTCCTGCCGGTTTGGCGCCGGTCTTCGGTATCTCGGACTGGATTATGGTGGTCTTCTTTGCTATCGTCGCCCGTCGCTACGGGATCAACGACAACCTGATCGGGTCGCCCGGCGAGACGCTGGCGCGGCAGGGACGGATCGGTCGCTACCTGCCGGTCTCGGTGGTCGCGTTGTTCGTCGCAACCGTGCTGGCCCAGGCAACCGGTCTCTTTATCCCTGCGTTGCCGCTGATGGCCATGATCATGCTACTCTGGTACGCTGCCCGCTACCTGCTGCTGCAGCGACGCGCCTGAGGGGAGCAGCGAAGGGGGCCTTCAATCCCCCTGTCGCATTTTCTCCCAAAACAAGGACTCAGCCCAGCCCATGAGTGAACAACGAATCAATGACCCACTGCACGGCGTGACCCTGGAGCAGATCATCAACAGCCTGGTTGAGTATTACGGCTGGGAAGAGTTGGGGAAATGCATCGACATCCGGTGTTTCACCAACGACCCCTCAGTAAAGTCCAGTCTCAAATTTCTGCGCAGGACGCCCTGGGCAAGGAAGAAAGTCGAGGCTCTATACCTGTCCACGATTATCATCAACCGGTAACGAGGACGGAGGGATTAACAAGAACTTTCTATGCATGAACTGACACTCCTTACCGATGGCAGCGTGAACACTCAGTCGAAGATTGGCTATGGGGCCTACCTCGCGGTGTCTGACCATGAACTTTCGTTGGATGAGCTGAGCAGGCGAGTGAAAGTGAGGCGCTTTGCGCCTACGTCTTCAACGAAACTGGAATTGCAGACGTTATTATGGGCGCTTAGCGATATTCAGGCGTTAGGGCGTCCGCTGATGGTGTATACGGATTCACAAAACATTATCGGGTTACCGGGAAGACGGGATCGGCTGGAGCAAAACGATTATCGCTCAAATAAAAATACGCGCCTCAACAATTATGAGCTGTATCAGGAATTTTATAGACGGATCGATCAGCTGGATTGTGAACTGGTTAAAGTGCGTGGACATCAGCTATCGAATCAAAAAAGTGCTATCGATCGACTTTTTACCCTGGTGGATAGAGCTTCAAGGAATGCGCTGAGAGAAGATACTCGCCGATGACCAGGTAATACGCCGCGGCCCCGACCATCAACCGCTTTTCGAAGAAACTACCCTATGTCGTTCTCTTCTCTCGGACTCTCCGAGCCCATTCTTCGTGCTATCGACGAAAGCGGCTATACCACGCCCTCTCCGATCCAGATCAAGGCGATCCCCGCTGTGCTCGCCGGCAAGGATGTCATGGCCGCGGCGCAAACCGGCACCGGCAAGACCGCCAGTTTTACCCTGCCGCTGCTGCAGCGCCTTGCCAGCGGCTCCAGAGTGAAATCGAACCACATTCGTGCCTTGGTACTGACGCCGCCCCGCGAGCTGGCGGTGCAGGTTGGGCAGAGCGTTGCCACCTATGGCAAACACCTTTCCCTTAAGTCGGGAGTGGTCTACGGTGGGGTGAAGATCAATCCGCAGATGATGAAGCTGCGCGGCGGGGTCGATGTGCTGGTGGCGACACCGGGACGTTTACTTGACCTGTTCAGCCAGAACGCCGTGAAGTTTTCGCAGGTAGAGACGCTGGTGCTCGATGAGGCAGACCGAATGCTCGACATGGGCTTCATCGGCGATATTCGCAAGATCCTGGCCCTGCTGCCGAAAAGGCGTCAGAACCTGCTCTTTTCGGCGACCTTTTCCAGCGACATCCGCAAGCTCAGCGACGGCCTGCTTAACAGGCCGCTACAGATCGAGGTCAGCCCGCGCAACTCCACGGCCAAGAGCGTGAAGCAGTGGGTCTATGAGGTCGACAAGAGCAAGAAGGCGGCCCTGCTCAGTCACCTGGTTCGCAACAAAGGCTGGGCGCAGGTGCTGGTCTTCACCCGCACCAAACACGGCGCCGACGGCCTGGTGCAGAACCTGGCTCGCGACGGCATTTCCGCGACGGCGATCCACGGCGGCAAGAGTCAGGGGGTGCGCAGCCGCGCCCTGGCCGACTTCAAGGCCAACAAGGTCCGGGTGCTGGTCGCCACCGACATCGCCGCGCGGGGTATCGACATCAGTGAACTGCCGCAGGTGATCAATTTCGAGCTGCCTAAAGTTGCTGAGGACTACATTCACCGCATCGGCCGTACCGGTCGTGCCGGATCTGCGGGAGAGGGCATCTCGCTGGTCAGTGCCGATGAGGTCAAGCTGTTGGCCGCCATAGAGACCCTGATCCGCCAGACCCTGGAACGCGAGGTGGAGAGCGGTTTTATCCCGGCCCATACGGTGCCATTGACCCGCGATCTGCGGGTGCGGCCGAAGAAACCGAAAAAGCCAAAGCAGAAGCAGGCGCGGGTTGAAGACCGGGAAACGGGTGGCGAGCAAAAATGCGGCCGTAGCAAACCGCGCAGGAGCGGCAAGCCGCAGGACCCGAACAATCCGCCAGGAGCCAGCAGAGGCAGGGGAAAACAGAAACGTGACGGTGGCGCTGTTCCCGCCAAGAAACGCCCATCCTCGAAGTCGAACCGGGGCACCGCGCGTAAAAACAACCCGGACAGATCACGATAAAGAACTAGAGACCTTTCGCACCCTTGCACGGAACGATCATAGGGGCCCACCGCCAGGCCGCATGGCAGCTCCCTGACAGCACACGACCTTTTAGATGCACACGAGAAGCACAATTAACGCTACTGGAGAACATAAAATGGAACTTGATCTGGACCTACTGGACAACCTGATAAACAACCGAACCGATGAAATTGAAAAGGTCGTGGCCGGGACCGGGTATCTGGTCAGAACAGTGATCGGCGTCGGCACCTTTTTGCTCGATCATGATGGGAATATCGACCTGCTGACCGCTAAACAACAGGTCACCTTTGATAAGTTTCTCAAGCCGCTGCTGGAGGCCTCCTCCCGTAAACCGGCCGCTGACGACTGACGCTGCTGAAGCCGCGTTCGGCAAGAGGGGGTCGGGTCAGCAATCAAGCGGAAGGAAAATACCTCTGCAACCGTGCAGCTCTTCGGGGCTGTTTTTTATTGAGATCCCATGCTCCACCTCAAGCACAAACAATTTAAGCTACTGCAAACCGAAGCTCGCCTACTGGTAACCCTGGCGGCGCCGATTCTGACGGCGCAACTGGCGCAACAAGCCCTCTCCTTTGCCGACACAGTAATGGCCGGCCGGGTCAGCGCAACCGATTTGGCAGGCGTAGCGGTCGGCGGCAGCATCTGGTGGCCGATCTTCCTGTTTCTCTATGGAGTGCTGCTGGCCATCACGCCGATGGTGGCGCAATTGCACGGGGCGGGCAAGACCGCTGAGACCGGCCCTCTGGCCCGCCGTGGCATTGTCGTGGCAATACCGCTAGTGTTGATCGCCATCCTGCTACTGCGTAACGCCGGGTTCGTCTTTGCTCGGATGGAGGTCGACCCTCAGGTGGCAGCCATCTCCATTGACTACCTTAAAGCCATTTCCTGGGGTCTGCCGGCGGTCGCCGTGTTCTTTTTGCTGCGCAACTTGAGCGAAGGGCTTGGCCTGGTACGGCCGAGTATGGTCATCGGCTTGGCCAGCATTCCGGTGAACGTGGCAGGCAACTATGTCTTTATTTACGGCAAGCTGGGCCTGCCGGCCATGGGTGGAGTAGGCTGCGGTTGGGCTTCGGCGCTTAGCCTCTGGTTCATGTGTGGTTGCATGCTGCTGACCATCTGGCGCATAAAGTCGTACAGCATGACCCGCTTCTTCGATCTTGCCAAGCGACATGGTGCCGAAGGGGCAACACAGCTTATCCGCCTGGGGCTGCCGATCGGTCTTTCGCTGCTGGTTGAAGCGAGTATTTTTGCCTTGATCGCTCTGTTTCTGTCGCCGCTGGGGGCTCTGGCAGTGGCCTCGCACCAGATCACCCTGAACTATTCCGCCTTGATCTTCATGATCCCCCTGAGCATCTCCAGTGCCATTACCATCCGGGTTGGTCACGCCATCGGCAAACAGCGCTTTGACAGGGCCCGTCTCGTCAGCAAGGCCGGGCTGGTACTAAATTCTTCGATTGCCCTGGTGACCGCGACGCTAACCTTGATCTTTGCTGAAAATATTGCTGAGATCTACACTCGCGATCCCCAGGTTATCGCCATCGCTGTCAGCCTGCTTTACCTAAACGCTCTCTACCAGTTTTCCGACGCCTTCCAGGTTGGTGCTGCCGCTGCGCTGCGCGGTTATAAAGACACCCGTGTACCGCTGCTGCTGATCGTGTTCGCCTACTGGGTGATCGGTCTGCCCCTCGGCTACAGTTTGGCCCTGACCGACCTTTGGGGCACTCCGATGGGGGCCAAAGGTTTCTGGATCAGCCTGATAGTCGGCCTCAGCATTGCTGCTGTGCTGCTCGGCACGCGGCTGCGCAAAGTTGGGCACAGGGGGGAGGCAGAATCTTTATCTATAGATTTATAGAACACCCACCCGCCTGGTTATGATAATTAGTTTCTGTCCGGAAGCGGCCCTTTTCCGTAATCTCTGCGTCAATCTACGGCCTTGCTTGTGACTCGGGCCCTCCATGGCCCTCGCCCTTCGGGCAGCCAGAGGCTGTCCCATTCCGCTGTCCTGCGGAATGGTGCGGCGTACCGATGTACGCCTCCTCGCAAGACCTTGATTTCCTTAATATTACGAAAAATTGCTCGTTTCCAAATCAGAAACTCGTCAGTGTTCATCCGGAGTTTCCAGATGAACACTAATTACAGGTGGCGGCTTGAAGTCGGCATAGGTGGTTGGTTTGAAGCAAGAAGGAATGGTCAGATTTGGCAATAATCTGCAATTGAATGAGCTAAGCGAAGGAGCAGACAAGCAATATGGCAATGAAATCTCAACCTAAAGGTACTGGTTTGGTTTACTCGTCCGAGCTTGGCCAAATGTGTCCCGGTTGTAATCAGCCTACCGGGAAATGTATTTGCCAGAAAAAATCATCGATCCCTAAAAGCGATGGCATCGTCAGGTTGATGAGGGAAACAAAGGGGCGCAAAGGCAAGGGCGTAACCTTGATAACCGGCGTACCGCTGGATGATGAGGGGCTGAAAAAACTGGCGAAATCCCTTAAACAAAAGTGTGGCAGTGGGGGCAGTTTAAAGAATGGAATCATAGAAATTCAGGGTGACCACAGGGATATGCTGGAAAAAGAATTAGGCAGGCTTGGCTACAAGGTTAAACGGGCCGGCGGGTGATCGGTTTCGGAAAGACCACATCTCTGCCAATGGCAAACGAAGGGATTAAGGGGCTAGCCCCTTTTATATAAATCATGGCGCATATACATCGTGTAGTTCGACCCGGTCGGACAAAAGTGACTGTTCTATCAGAATCGGGCGAACAGCTCACACCTCCGGAGAATTGGGCCTTTCTCCCCGCCGGAGACGCAGCAATAACCAAAAGTGTGAAGGCGAAGGGAGCGACCTGGGTGGTGCGGGTGCGCAAAGGCAGACGGGAGATTTCCCAGGGGATCTGGGCCGAAGCGGCGCATATTCTGGCCTCACGCGAGGAGGTCGAAGCCAAGCGGTCCACTCCTGACTATGCCAGGACCCGGGAACGGGACCTGGCCAGACGCGAGGCCAAACAAAAGGCCTATGTGGGGGAGTTTTGTACTGAAGTTGTCCGTTTTCTCGATTTTCATCATAGATATCAGACCGAGGCGCAGCTTCTTGGCGAAAAAATTACCGCTCACGCAACCCCTGTCGGTAGCGGGACGGTGGCGAGGACCGAACGAATCCCCGTTGCCAGACGCGCAGAGGCCGCTGTTATCGCCTGGATGCGCCACCAGACTACGGCCTACGATTCCATGAGCATAGCGCGGATAAAGGGAAAAAGAAGAGAGGTCCGCAGGCAGCTCGCCGCCAAATCTGTCGAGGTATTGCAAGCCTATCGTCAGGGGCAAGATATTGCAGAAAACTGTCCCCTGAAAAGGGCCTTGGGGTGAATTTTCACCAACTTTTGGACTTAATCCAAGACCAAAGAGACCACATTTATCATACTAATTTATCATCTCTGTGTCCTTGCATAAGAACTAAATCATCTTTCTGAACCCTAGATAATGTTGCCATATATTCACATTTTATTCGTAATAAAAAGAAAAGCCTATTATCAGCAAACGGCAGCAATGTTTCGAAATTTCCCTGGCCTTTAGAGAGTATCACATCTGCCGAAGCAAATAATTCCTGAAACTCTTCTGTTGTT
>JAUWLU010000234.1 GCA_030613545.1 Desulfuromonadales bacterium | reverse complement strand
ACCGGGTCAAGCCCATCGACCCGAAGCTTTTCGATCTGCTTTACAGCCTCAGCAGCAAACTGGACAATCAAAAACCCTACCAGATCATTTCCGGCTATCGCTCACCGGAAACCAACCGCCAGCTGCGACAGACGAGCAGCGGGGTGGCGAAGAAAAGCTTTCATTTGGCCGGGCGGGCTGCCGATATTCGTCTGCCGAACCGCAGCCTGTCTCAGTTACGCCGAGCGGCCCTGAACTTGCGAGCCGGCGGGGTCGGCTACTACCCCCAGTCAAATTTCGTTCATATCGACACCGGACCGCGGCGCAGCTGGTAACCCAGCCTGCCGCACCTTCAAATCTTAAACGAGAGAGAGGCGGCCCAAAATCTTGGGGCGGCCTCTCTCTTTTAAGCTCATATCTCTACGCCGGCCTCAACCCGCACCTTTTTTCAATTCGATCAATATCTGCTTGGCAACCGCCTTGAGGGTTTCAAAAACGCCTTCTCCGGTCAAGGCGCAGGCCTTAAACTCCGGCACCGAGCGCGGATTGAGAAAACCCTGCAGCTCTTCGATGGGTGACAGGTTGGGCAGGTCGACCTTATTGTACTGCACCACAAAGGGCAGGCTATCCAGCTGATAACCGTGTTCTTCGAGGTTGTCCTTGAGGTTTTCCATGCTCTCAATATTGGCATCGAGCCGCTCTTCCTGACAGTCCGCAACAAACACCACGCCATCGACCCCCTTGAGAATCAGCTTGCGCGAAGCGTCGTAGAAGACCTGACCGGGAACGGTATAGAGGTGAAAACGGGTCTTGAAGCCGCGAATATCGCCGAGCGCCAGCGGCAAAAAGTCAAAAAACAGGGTCCGCTCCGTCTCGGTAGCCAGAGAGATCATCTTGCCCCGGGCATCGGGGGCAGTGCGGTTATAAATGGTCTGCAGATTGGTCGTTTTGCCACACAGGCCCGGCCCGTAATAGACAATTTTGCAATTGATTTCGCAGGAGGCGTAGTTGATGAAGGACATGAGGCTACCCGTCAGCGGAAAAGATTATCGATATCGTCGTCGGTAATTTCAGCAAAAGGGTTCTGCGGTCCGCCGCGGGAACCGATGGAGGCCGATTTGCGGGTAAGCTCGCCAAAAACGTTCCCCAGCGCATCGCTGGCCTTCTTGACCCGCAGGCGAACCAGGCCGAGAGAACTGCGATTATCAAAGATGACCACCAGAATGACCCGGCCGGCCACAATGGAGATATGGATATTGTCCTTCTCACCTTCGTGAAAAAGGATGGAAAACTCCTTTTCCCCGATGAGCTTGGCCAGACCGCCGGTAGCAGCGATATTGCCTGCCGTCAGCGAGGCGAGGCTGGTCGTATCGAGGTGCTCGGTCTCCCCCGTCGCCGCCATCAGCTGCCCGTTGCGATCGACCAGAAAGACCGCCTTGGCATTGGATTCGCGCAACAGCTTGTCAGCGAGATCGATGATCTGCTGAAATTCCTCGTCGTACATAACCAGAGAGGATTGAGATCCGAACATGCCTTCACTCCTATAAAGTTTCGATGCCAAACGATTTTATAGCATCAACGTTCTGATCTAGCAAGGACTTTCCCAACCGACTTCAGCCGGCACTTCAGACTTAAAAAGCCCCCGGCGGCAAATTCCGCCGGGGGCTTTTTATCTTACTGAAAAGATTGAAGCTACTTGTCGCTGCCGCAATCGGCGGGCAATTCGGCCAGCTTGCGGTACAGATCGTAGCGCCTCCGAACAACCTGGTTTGCCTGCTCCATGAGCATGCCGGCCTCCTCGGGCTTGACCTTCTTGAGCACCCGATAGCGGTTCTCGCCGTAAGCATATTCGTCGAAGGCGATGGTCGGCTCCTTGCTGTCGATCTGCAGCGGGTTCTTGCCCTCGGCGACCAGGCGGGGATCGTAGCGGAACAGAGGCCAGTGACCGCAGTCGATTGCTTTCTTGCAGGTGTCAACGGCAGTAGTCATGTTGATGCCGTGAGCGATGCAGTGGCTGTACGCCAGAATCAACGACGGACCGTCGTAGGCTTCAGCCTCGATAAAGGCCTTGACCACCTGCGCCGGATTGGCCAGGGAGACCTGGGCGACATAGATGTTGCCGTAGGTCATGGAGATCATGGCCAGGTCCTTTTTGGCCATGCGTTTGCCGCCGGCGGCAAACTGAGCCACCGCAGCCAGAGGCGTGGCCTTGCTGGCCTGACCACCGGTATTGGAATAGACCTCGGTATCGAGCACCAGGGCATTGACGTTGCGGCCGGAAGCCAACACGTGGTCGAGGCCGCCGTAGCCGATGTCGTAAGCCCAGCCATCGCCACCGACGAGCCACACCGACTTCTCGACCAGGTAATCGGCCAGCGACAGCAGTTGCTTGGCGTCGGGGCTGGAGCAGCCCTCGAGAATCGTCTTCAGCTTGTTGACCCGCTGGCGCTGGATTTCGATGGCCTCCTGGGTCGACTGATCGCCGGCCTTGATCTCGGCCATCAACTTCTTCGCCTCTCCGCAACCGTCCCCGGCGCAGGCCAGCAGTTTATCCAGGATCTCGTAGGCAAAGGTCTTGAATTTGTCAACCCCGAGGCGGATGCCGTAACCGAACTCGGCATTGTCCTCAAACAGGGAATTGTTCCACGAAGGGCCGAGGCCATCCTTGCGCGTGGTCCAGGGCGTGGTCGGCAGGTTACCGCCGTAGATGGACGAACAGCCGGTGGCATTGCTCATCAGCAGCCGATCGCCGTACAGCTGGGAAAGCAGCTTGACGAAGGGGGTTTCGCCACAACCGGCGCAGGCGCCGGAGAATTCAAAGGTTGGCGGCAACAGTTGGCTGCCTTTGACCGTCGCCCGATTGAGCAGCGCCGGATCGGTATCGGGCAGCTCAAGGAAGAATTCCCAGTTGGCTGCTTCCTGCTCGCGCAAGGGCACCTGGAATTCCATATTGATCGCTTTATGCTCGGGATCTTCCTTGCTCTTGGCCGGGCAGTTGTAAACACAGGCGCCACAGCCGGTGCAATCCTCGGGAGCCACCTGCAAGGAGAATTTCTTGCCTTCCAGCCCCTTGCCGCGGGCGGCGCAGGACTTAAAGGTTTCCGGCGCCCCCTGCAGCTGATCCGCATCATAGATCTTCATGCGAATAGTGGCATGGGGGCAGATGAAGGAACAGATGCCGCACTGCACGCACAGCTCCGTATCCCACACCGGGATATTCACTGCAATGTTGCGCTTCTCGTATTTGGCGGTACCGATGGGGAAAGTACCGTCGTCGGGCATGGCCGAAACAGGCAGGTCGTCGCCGAGGCCGGCGATGATCTTGGCGGTGACGTTTTTGACGAATTCGGGAGCCTCGCCCTCCACCGCTTCTTTCATGGCGATGGGGCTGTCGGCTGCCGCCGGCACCGTCACCTGCTGAATATTCTCCAGGGCAGCGTCAACGGCCTGATTGTTCATGGCCAAAACCTTCTCG
>JAUWLU010000107.1 GCA_030613545.1 Desulfuromonadales bacterium | reverse complement strand
TCAAAACACCACCCGGTGCGGCGCTACCTGCCGCCGCAGGAATTCGCCGAGCTGGCCGAAGCAGCCAAAACGCTGGGTTTTGCCGGCGTCGAAGCCGGGCCACTGGTGCGTTCGTCTTATCATGCCGCTGAACAATACGAGGAGGGCAACCATGCCTGGAAAAAACGGTATTCATGATCAGATCATTCTCGGTTCGGGGCCGGCTGGTTATACCGCGGCCATCTACGCCTCACGCAGCAACTGCTGTCCGCTGCTCATCGCCGGCCTTCAGCCCGGCGGCCAGCTCACCGGCACCACCCTGGTGGAAAACTTTCCCGGATTTCCCGAGGGCATCGACGGACAGGAACTGATGGACCGAATGCGTGACCAGGCAGTTCATTTCGGCACCACACTGGTCGATGGCGAAGTGACCAGGGTGGAACTGGGCGAACAGCCCTTTCGCATCTGGCTCGAGGATCGAGTTTATCGTTGCCGCTCACTGATCATCGGCACCGGCGCCTCACCGCGCATGCTCGGCCTGGCCAACGAAAAGGAACTCTACGGCCGCGGCGTCTCGGTCTGCGCCACCTGCGATGGCTTTTTTTATCGGGATAAGGAAGTGGCCGTAGTCGGCGGCGGCGATACCGCCATGGAGGACGCCCTGTTTCTGGCCCGCTTCGCCACCAAGGTAACGGTCATCCACCGACGCGACGAGCTGCGCGCCGGGCCGGTCCTCGCCGAGCGCGCCCTGCAACATCCCAAGATCGAGTTTAGCTGGGATTCGGTGGTCAGCGCTATTCATGGCGATTCCAAGGCCGGATTTCAGGGACTGACCGTGCAGAACGTCAAAACCGGGCAGGAGCAGCCGCTGGCCAGCGACGGCGTCTTCATCGCCATCGGCCACCATCCCAACACCCAACTCTTCAAGGGCCAGCTGGAAATGGACGACTGGGGCTATCTGGTGACCCGCAACGGCACCGAGACCAGCGTCTGCGGCGTGTTCGCCGCCGGTGACGTGCAGGACCCCGATTTCCGCCAGGCCATCACCGCCGCCGGCAGCGGCTGCATGGCAGCCATTCAATCCCAGCACTATCTCGAATGCCTGGAGGACGCCGACTGCCGGCAGTGCGGCAAATGAAAATCAAATATGTTTTGACAAACGGTGGGCCAACTGGCATTAACTGGTGCCACCAAGAGGATAAATATTGATGAAATTTCTTACAGGAGGGACACAGTGGATATTAATCAAACCCTGGCGGAACTGAAAAAGGATCCGGAGTTTGCCAAGAACGTCGGCATGGTGCTGATTCACAACGGTGTGGTACGGGGCTGGTCGCGAGGCGACCGCAGCGAAGTGGCAGCGGTCGAGGTCAAGGCCGACCATGCCAAAGTCGAGGCCCTGTGCCGCGAATACGAGAAAAAGCCGGGGATCTACAAGGTGCTGGCCGAAGCCCGCGAAGGCAAGCTCTATCCCGGCGACGACCTGCTGTTCATCATCGTGGCCGGCGCCCTGCGCGAGGACGTCAAGCCGGTGCTGGCCGAACTGCTCGACCGCATCAAGGACGAGGCGGTGAGCAAGACCGAGGCCAAGGTTTAAGCCGGTCAGCTGCTTCGCTCAAACAACAAAAAGAGCCATGGCATCTTTTGGATACCATGGCTCTTTTTGTTGTGAAACCAGGTCGGCCGGTTCCGCCCGGCCGGGCGGGGACGCAACCCCGCGATGTTGACGTTGATCGTACGAGAAGCAAACAACCCGCTAGAACTCCAGCAGCATCTCCTCCGGCTCCTCGACATAAGCACAGACCCGCTTTAAAAAACCGACCGCTTCGCGGCCATCGATAAGCCGGTGATCATAGCTTAAAGCCAGATACATCATCGGCCGAATGACGATTTCGCCGTCGCGCACCACCGGCCGTTGCTGAATGGCGTGCATGCCGAGCACCGCACACTGGGGAGGGTTGAGCAGCGGGGTACTGAGCAGCGAACCGAACACGCCGCCGTTGCTGATGGTGAAGGTGCCGCCCTGCAACTCGGCGACGCTCAGGCGGTTGTTTTGAATCTTGTCGCTAAAATCGACGATGGCCTGCTCGATTTCGGCGAAGTGCAGCCGGTCGGCATCCCGCAGCACCGGCACCACCAGGCCCTTTTCGGCGCTGACGGCGATGCCGATATCGTAAAAATGCTGCCACACGATGGCATCCTCTTCGAGACGGGCATTGACCAGGGGATATTCCCGCAACGCTTCGACCACCGCCTTGACGAAAAAGGACATCAGGCCCAGCTTGACGCCGTGACGCTGGCGAAAGCCCTCCTGATGCTTGGCACGCAGCGCCTGCAGCCGGCCCAGGTCGGCTTCGCTGAAGGTGGTCAGCGTAGCGGTCTGCTGGCGTGCAGCGACCAGCCGCTCGGCGATGCGCCGGCGAATCGGGGTCAGCGGCTGGCGAGTGATGCGGCCGTCCTGTTCTTTGACGGGCGGTTCTTCCGGCACCGGCTTCGACGGTGGTTTCGTGGCCGCTACCGCTGATTGGGGTTGGCTGGCTGCCGCCGAAGGTTCCGCTGTCGGCACCGTGACTGATTTCCCTGCTTCGTTCGGCTCTGCCGCGAGAGCGGCTGGCGCCTGTTCAACAACCGTCGAAACCGCAGGCTGTGCTTGTGGCGCGCTCCTTTCGGCCTGCTCGGCACCTTCCTGCAGGTTGGCGATCACCTCGCCGACTTTGACCGTCGCCCCCTCCTGCACGGCAATTTCCAGCACCCCGTCTGTTTCGGCATGCAGTTCCAGGATGATCTTGTCCGTTTCCAACTCGCACAGCAGATCGTCCCTGCTGACGCTGGCACCGTCGCTCTGATGCCATTTGGCCAGCAGAGCCTCAAAGATCGATTCGCCGATTTCCGGGACTTTCAGTTCCATAGCCATTCCTTCGCTAATTTTCGGTGCGATTAATCATCCTTGCCCGCAAAGGCCCTGCTGACGATCTGTTCCTGTTCGTTTTTGAACCAGCGGTGGGAACCGCCGGCCGGAGCGGCCATCGCCTGGCGTCCCACATAGACCGGCGTCAGGCCGCTGACTCGGGCCAGCTGCGGCGCGAGGAACTGCCAGGCGCCCATATTGCGCGGCTCCTCCTGCACCCAGACCAGGCGGTCGGCCTGCGGGTAGAGCGCCAGAGCCTTTTGCAGCTGCTCGTCACGCAGGGGGTAGAGTTGTTCGATGCGGATCAGCGCCACATCCGCACGGCCCTCCTGCTCCTTACGCTCCAGCAGTTCATAATAGATCTTGCCACTGCAGAGCAGCAGGGTGCGCACCCGGTCCGGCACAGCCCCGTCCAGCAGAATCTCCTGAAAACGGCCGCCGGTCAGTTCGGCGCGACCGGAGCGGCAAACCGGGTGGCGCAGCAAACTCTTGGGGGTAAAGACGATCAACGGCCGACGAAAGGGTTGTTTGACCTGGCGGCGCAGCAGATGAAAGAACTGAGCCGGCGTCGACGGATAGACCACCTGCAGGTTGTCGGCGGCGCAGAGTTGCAAAAAGCGCTCGATGCGGGCGCTCGAATGCTCCGGCCCCTGCCCTTCGTAGCCATGGGGCAGCAGCAGGACCAGGCCGCTGACCCGGTTCCATTTGCGCTCGCTGCCGGCGATGAACTGATCGATGATGACCTGGGCGCCGTTGGCAAAATCGCCGAACTGGGCCTCCCACAGGGTCAAGCCGTAAGGGGTCTCCAGGGAATAGCCGTATTCGAAGCCGAGGATCGAGGGTTCGGAAAGGGCGCTGTCATACGCATAAAAGGCGGCATCCCTGGCCGTCGTGTCCAGGGGTACATGTTCGATACCGCTGGTGACATCGAACAGGGCGGCGTGGCGCTGGCTGAAGGTGCCGCGCCGGCTGTCCTGGCCCGACAGGCGCACGCTGTGTCCCTCGTCGAGCAGGGAGGCAAAGGCCAGGGCTTCGGCGTTGGCCCAGTCGATGCCGCTGTCCTCCCTGATCGCGGCCAGGCGCCTTGTCAGAAGCTTGGCGATACGCGGATGGGGAGCAAAACCGGCCGGCAAGGCAGCAAGTCGCTCCGCCAGCGCCATCAGGGTGGCCTCGTCGACGCCGGTCGCCAGGGTCACCGACGTAAACTCGCGAGTGATCTCCCGCCACTTGCCGCCGTAGCCGATCTCCAGCTGCTGATGTTTGCGCTCGGCGGCCTGCTCCAACCGCTCCTGAATAGCCTCAGCCTGGCGGTCGATCTCCTGCTGGGCAATGCCTTCATCGAGCAGTTGACGAGCGTAGAGGTCGCTCATCGTCGGCCGCTGCTTGATTTTGTCGTACATCAGCGGCTGGGTGAAGTAGGGCTCATCCCCTTCGTTGTGACCCTGCCGGCGGTAGCAGATGACCTCCAGCACCACGTCGCGGCCGAAGCGCTGCCGGTAATCGAGGGCCAGATCGACCACATAGGCCGCCGCTTCGGGGTTTTCGCCATGCACGTGGAAGATCGGCACCATCAGCATCTTGGCCACATCCGTGGCGTAGCGGGTCGAGCGGGCATCCTTGGGCACGGTGGTGAAGCCGATCTGGTTGTTAAGCACGATATGCAGGGTACCGCCGGTGCGATAGCCGGCCAATTGAGACAGGTTGATGGTCTCGGCCACCATGCCCTGGCCGGCGAAGGCGGCATCGCCGTGAACCAGCACCGGCAGCACTCGCTGCTCCCCCTGCGCCCCCAGTTCGTCCTGGCGGGCGCGAGCCTTGCCCTCGACCACCGTATCAACCGCCTCCAGGTGGCTGGGGTTGGAGGCCAGGGTCATGTGCAGCGGCCCCTCGTCGAGCTGCAGATCGGTGGAAAAGCCCTGATGATATTTGACATCCCCCTCGCCGACGAAGTGGAACTCGATGTTGTCCTCGAACTCGGCGAAGATGTTCTCCAGCGGCTTGCTGAAAATATTCGCCAGCACGTTGAGTCGGCCGCGGTGAGCCATGCCGAGGACCAGGTCCTGAATCTGCAGGGAGGTCGCCTTGTGCACCATGCGATCCAGCAGAGGAATGATCACCTCGCCCCCTTCCAGGGAAAAGCGCTTCTGACCGAGAAACTGGCGGTGCAGAAAGGCTTCGAAGAGGGTCGCTTCCTGCAGCTTGCGCAGAATAGTCAGCTTGTCCTGGCGGGAAAAAGGCGGCCGGTTGCGGACCGTTTCCATGCGTTCCAGAAGCCAGCTCCGCTCGGCGGGATCCTGTATATGCATGAACTCGACGCCGATGGCTCGGCAATAGGTTTCCCGCAGGCGCTCGATGATTTCGCGCAGAGCAACATGCCGCTGCGGCAGATGGCGAGCATAGAAGACCTGTTCGAGGTCGGCTTCGTCAAGATCGAAGGTCTGCAGGGTCAGCAGGGGATGTTCGGTTTTGCAGGGTGACAGGGGGTCGGTGCAGGCTAGCAGATGGCCGATGTCCCGATAACGATAGACCAGGGCGTCGACCGCCGACTGCTTGAGGGCCATCGAACAGCTGCGACAGTCCTCCTCTGTGGCCGGCAATCCGGGTTCGCGAGCGAGATCAAAACCCTCGAAAAAGCTTTGCCACTCGGGTGTCAACCGCTCCGGCGATTCCCGCCACAGCCGGTATTGCGCTTCCAGCCATTGGGGGCTGATGTTATGCTCCAGGGACATGGGCTGCCGGTAGCTCGTCTTGCGGGTGCGAAAGCGTCGATGCGGCAGAAGGGCCGCGACGGCTGGTCGTTAAGATCGTGAGATTATAGCAATTTGCCGGCAAGGATGCAATCGATGAAGGGGCCTTGCAGACCGCCCCCGAACTGCGAATGAAGCTTTCTCGACGTTGAGAACAGGGGGAAAGCGACGGACCATTTTTGCTCACTTTCCTGCTTGACAGTTTCTTTTTCAGAGTGTATAAACTCAAGTCACTTCCGGCGGCAACTAGCGAGTTACCCTGCTAGATGTTTTGCGGGATCTTAAATAGCGAAGATATAGTTTTCATTCCCTCTTAGCTCAGTTGGTAGAGCATCTGACTGTTAATCAGATTGTCGCTGGTTCGAGCCCAGCAGAGGGAGCCATAAAGAAAAGGCCGATTTCCTTAAGGGAATCGGCCTTTTTCTATCCTCTATGCCCTCTATGCTTTTACTCTAAAAGCTCGCTCCCTTGGAAGATGATCGGCGCCAGCGCCGATGAAGCCAGAGCCATTGCGTCACATCCTGCCGGATGGCTCCTTCGATGAGGGAGGTCAGCAGGGCGGTGTTTTCTTCCACTGAGGACTCAGGTTCATCTTTGAGAAAAAACATCGGGTGGATCTGGAAATCGTAGCGGTCGTCACTGGTGCGGTAGGAGAAGATCGGCACCACCGGAATCTGGTATTTCATGGCAAGACGGGCGATGATGGGCGTTGTAAAAGCCGGGCGGCCGAAAAAAGGAACCGATACCGCTTCACTGGAGCGGCGGTGCTGATCTATCAGGACTGCGACCCCCTTGTTTTCGGAAAGAGACCGGATAATTTTTCGCGCCCCGCTTTTGCTATCGATGCAGCGCCCCCCGGCTGCTTCCCGCATCCGGGTGATATATTTGTCAACCTGGGGATTTTTCATCTTCTTGCCGACAAAATCGGCCGGAAATCCGAGTTTGGGAAGTAAAAAGGTGCCGATTTCCCAGAATCCGACATGCCCGCTCAGTAAAATAACGCCGCGGTTGCGATCGTAGGCCTCTCGGAGATTCTCCAGCCCCGTGGGAATGAAAATTTCATCCATGTCCGCCTCGCTGAAGAGATCGAGACGAAGCATCTCCGTGGCACTTTTTCCGATGTGAACAAACATGGCGTCGACCCGCTGCCGAAGTTCAGTCTCGCTTAACTCGGGAAAGGCCTTTCCCATATTCTCCATGGCGATCCTACGTTTGGCTGACAGGAGATGCCCTGCCACTCTGCCGAATCCGCTCCCCAGAAAGAGGGCGACTTTGCGCGGCAGGCGCCTGAGGAGAAAGCAGAGGGGGAAAAACAACGCGTTTTCAAGGAAGTTTTTGAGTGTGCGTTTTTTCATCAATCAGTCTATCTCCTGGGTGCTTTAATCAAAGGTCATGGAGCGATATTTTTGCGCCGGATGAACAGGCATGAGCCGTAGGCGAGAAATAGATAAGCGAAGACCCGGCCCCAAGCACCAAGAAACCTGGTGGATTCGAAACCGCCAGACACCATATCCGAACAACAGCGCAGATAGCAGACAGAGCTCTTTGTAAAGGGGATCGAGAAGAACCTGCAAACGAAGAGCTTTCTGGGCATCTCCACGACCGCAGTAAAGACCCTGTTCTGAATCGCCCTGTGCGCTTATATGGTTCTGTTGTTTGTGAAGTTCCAGTCAAACATTAGTGCGTCGCTACAGCGCATATTGCGAATCTTTTCAGCTGGTGTCAATAAGAAGAGTTCAGAGAGGGAATATCAAAGGCTTCATCCCAGCACCCTGATTAGGCCGACCGGGGGAGCCAAACGATTCAAGGGCCTGTGAAATGCCTCAGGCCCTTTTCTTTTGTCCCGTCACAATTTTGCTGGCAGCCAGCTCCAAGCTTCAGCCTTGCCTGCAACGCCTCGTCCGTGGCAGAATCCAATCATGATGGCGTCGCAAAAAGTTCGCCCTACTGCGTTGCAGCGCTTTTTCAGGACTTCGACATACCATATGTATGCCTTCA
>JAUWLU010000281.1 GCA_030613545.1 Desulfuromonadales bacterium | reverse complement strand
CGAGGCTGACCGCCTCTTTTAAAAGGCCGGCTCCCGTGCGAGCCGGCCAGTTCCTCGATAGCCAGCCCGGCTGGTTTGCGGCAGAGGCCAAAACCTCAACCAGGAGGCGCCATGGGCACACCATTGACCAAACAGGAACAGGCCGTGCTGCTCGGCATAGCCCGCGACGCCATAACCAGCTATCTGCGCACCGGCACTCTGCTCGAGCCGATGCGCGATGAAGAATCACTCAACCAGCAACGGGGCTGCTTCGTGACCCTGTCTCAGGCCGGCCAACTGAGGGGCTGCATCGGCACCTTCACCTCGGAGCGGCCTCTCTGCAGAGAGGTTGCCGTCATGGCCGGCGCCGCGGCGACAGAAGATCCCCGCTTTTATCCCATGCGAAAAGATGATCTCGACACCTTTTCCATCGAGATCTCGGTTCTTTCTCCTCTTCGCAAAACGAAAGACCCGGCCGAAATCATCGTCGGACTGCACGGCATCTACCTTGAGCAGGACGGCCAACGGGGTGTTTTGCTGCCACAGGTCGCCATCGAACAGCAATGGGATCGCGAAACCTTTCTCCAGCACACCTGTTACAAGGCCGGCCTGGCCAAAGATGCCTGGCGGGCGGCAGGCTGCGATATCTATCTCTTTACCGCTCAGATAATGAAGGAAGCATGATCGCCCGGGCTCGTGTCTCAAAGAGCGCTTCAGCGGATCCAAGCTATTCTTCCAGCAAGGCGTCATGATATACTGTAACGGTAGATTGCGGCATTCGCACCGGAGCTTAATTCGATGAACATTGCCAGGGAACTTGGGAGTTTGATCTCGGGACTGCTCGCCCCGCAGGCATCCTCCCCAGTACAAAGACCTGAAAAAAGTCCCACCAACCGCGCCCGCACTGCGACCCGGGATCAGGCTGGCAACCGAAAAACAGCGGGAACAACGCGGGGAAGTGACCGCATCACCCTGTCGAGCGCATCCCTTTCCCTGGCGAACAGCGCACAGGAGCAGGCAGCACCGGACACCGCGACATCCGCTGCGAACCCGGTCCAATCCACCGAAGTGTTAGCCCTCCCCTACTCCCCATCAACAACCAGCGCACCCCGGCAGCAAACGGGCGAAGAATCTCCCTCCACTCGGCAATTGGTCCGCGCCACCTACGGCAGCAGTGAACGTTCGAGCACCACTGCCAGCATCGATTTTCACGCCTGAGTCACCCGCCATACCACCCGCAACCCCAGGTCATTTTCATGACTTGCTCGTCACAAAAGAGCCAATTCCAGCCTCCCTAGCGGGCAGAAAAACACCCGCAGTCATTATTTTGGCCGACCCCGCCTTCAACCCCGAGAGACTTCCACAAAAACCACAACGATTTCAAGCCACTGAAATATAAGGACATTTCATCAGGGACCACTCCGCCCTTTTATCATTGAAATATCTTATTTAAGCTGGCACCGTTTTTGCTAATTAGCTAAAATAAGAAAAGACGCAGCAATCCGCTTTATTAATTTTTGCATGCTTTCTTATGAGGCTTGTACCGATGAAGAACGTTGCCATGATCATCAGCCCGTCGAGCAGGGGGGCAAGTGAAATCGCCCGTACTGTGATGGCCACCAAGCTTTTCCAGAGCATCGTCCATTGTGCCACCAAACAGCAGACAACTGCGGCACTGCAGCAGCGCATCGATATTATCTGTTGTCCCTACCCGAGCAAGGCTTCTGACCTGTCCCCCTTGCTGATTAAACTACGGGAACGTGACGAGTGGCGGGACATTCCGCTACTGCTTTTTGCTCCCGATGACCTGCAAAACAATCGCATCAAGGCCCTTGAACTGGGGGCCAGCGACTGCCTCGCCCTTGACCTGCCCTGTCGAGAAGCTGCCGTGCAGATCGGCTGGCACCTCAAAAATAAGCACCGCATTGAGCAGTTACGGCAATCGGAAGCTGCCCTGGCCCGCAAGGCAATAACCGATGGCCTGACCGGACTGTTCAACCGCAGCTATTTCGACGCGGATCTAGAGCAGAAAATAGCTCTTAGCCATCGCACCGGCAGGCCCCTGACGCTGCTGCTGGCCGACCTGGATCATTTTAAAGCCGTCAACGATACCCATGGTCACCTGGCAGGGGATCAGGCCCTGCAATGTTTTGCCGACTTGTTGAAAAAGTCGGCCCGCAAGTCGGATATCGTTTGCCGTTATGGCGGCGAAGAATTTGCTGTAATCCTGCCGGAATGCGACTCCGACCAGGCCTTTCAGGCCGCCGAGCGACTGCGTGAAAAAGTGTCCAGACACGACTTCGGTTTCCCCCTTACCGCGAGCATCGGTCTCGCCGCCACCACCATGAACTGCCGATACAGCGCCCTGCAACTGCTTGAACATGCCGACCTTGCGCTCTACAGCGCCAAGGAGAGGGGACGCAATCGCACGGAAATATTCCCGGCACCCTTTATCGGGGACCTGCCGGCAACAGCTTACGTTTCGCACAGGTCCCATGGCCAGAGCTCCAGCCTTTATCAGGCCTTACGCCGCTCAATTGCCGCATTGCGCAAAGCAGCCAGATATTCCTTTAACTAGTGCCCATCCGGAAACCCCGGAGGAGCACGGGGTCAGTTTCCATAGGGGAAACGAGTCCCGCCTCTTGCCACCTTCGCTACAGGCTCGCCCCTCCCCCCATCCCTGTCACTGCCGTATGGACAAGGCCTTAAATCCTCCCCCCCGTGCAACGCTATACAATCCCAATTAGCGTACTCAGCGCAACCCTGCGACCAGCCGAGACACTTCTTCCTAAGGATTCCGG
>JAUWLU010000202.1 GCA_030613545.1 Desulfuromonadales bacterium | reverse complement strand
TCATGGTCGCTCAGGACTCGATGGTAATCGATCTGATAACGATACAAGGTCATCAAACTGTCGAGCAGATTGAGAAAATCGGCATCGCCCACTTGATAGGCAGTCAGGCCCGCCTCGAAACTCTGTTCGGCCTGGGGGATGATCCCGGTTTGGAACAACTCCACCAGGTTGTGGTTCTTTTCCATCTGGGCGTACTGATCGGCAATGACGAAATCGACCCGGTTGCGGAAATCCTCGTGTTGGCTGTGTGCCATGCGCAGCGCGGAATCCGCTTCGGATACCGCTGCCCTTCTCTTCCCCTGCCACAAAGGCAGATTGATGCTGATGCCGGCGCTGACAAAGTCGCTGCCCTCGGCCGGATCTCCCGCCACCTCTTCCCGCTGGCGATAGCCGGCAAAAAGGTTAAAGTCCGGATAGTAGCTGAGCTTGGCCAGCTTACGCTGCGCCTGGTAACGATCGATCATCGCCTGATAGGCGGTGAATAGAGGACGCTGGGTTCGGGAAATCTTCATCAATGACTGCAGGCTCCCATCAACCGATGTCAAGGTCAGTTTCTCGGGCGTTTCCAGCGGGCCTGCAGCCGGGCGGTTCAGCAGCCTGTTGAGATCGGCCAGAACCGTGGTTCGCTGCTGCTCCAGGTTGAAAAGCTTATCCTGAAGCTTCGAACGTTCCACCTGAGCCTTCAGCACGTCCTGTTGCAGACCGGTGCCGACTTCATAGCGAGTCTCCGTCAGACGAATAAAGTTCTTAATAACAGCGATGTTCTGCTGGGTGATGTCGATGGCCCGTTGCTGAAAATAGAGCCGGTACCAGGCATCCTTGACCTGCTGCACCAGTTGCCCCCTGGCGTCCTCGTAGACACCCTGGTACCAAAATGCCTGTTGCTCAGCCATCGCCTCTTTAGCAGCCAGTTTGCCGGGAAAAGGGAACATCTGGGATAGTTGGATTTCCTTACCGGTCATCGGAGTCACATCCCCGGAGAGATCGTCGATCGGATAGTTCGACAATGCAAAGCTCAACCGCGGGTCATCCAGGCTGCGGGCCGGAACAATCTTGTACCTGGCCATTTCCCACCGTGCCTCGGCCGATTTCAGGTCCGGGTTATTGGCCAGTGCTTCCGTTACCAGCTCAGCCAACCGCCCACTACCCTTCGCCGCAACTACCGTTTGATTCAGGACGTTTTCGCTCGCGATGGCTTGCACACCGCACAACACTACCAGCAAGCCGAACAGCGGCCCAATGATCCAATCACGGTTTATCTTCATGGTCCTCCTCCCGGGGTGCGTTCAGGGTAAATATATTTTCACACATTATAACAGCCGAAACTTTGGCCAGATTAGAATAAAGGCAAATGATCCTGATGGCTTGGCCTGTCGGTTCATCTTTGATGGCGTCGCAAAAAGTCCGTCCTACTGCGTTGCAGCGCTTTTTCAGGACTTCGACATCCCATATGTATGCCTTCACCCCTGAAAAACCACTACGTCTTGTAGGTCGAAATTTTTGCTTAGCCATCACATGACTTTTTGCGAGTCCATCAATGTTGTAACTTGGATTTTATCGCCTTCATAGACGGGTAAAAGCCGCCAGGCGAAAAGAGTTCGACCCGAAACGGGACCAACAGCAGACGTACCGGTCCGCTCGTCGCCCCAGCAGGCATGGAGGGGAATCAAATGAGAAAAGAGCAGTTGCGGAGGAAAGCGGGGGGCCTGGTCGCTGAATGATAGAGATGCAGGCCGATGGAAGAGAGTTTGCGCGAGGATTCCGTGAGGTGGAGTGAGCCAGCAGCGGACAGGACGGCATCTGCCGACTGGGCATCGTCGATAAGATTCTTGTAACCGGTGGTCGCCAGTTGCTGCCCGGATGCCCTCAAATCGATATCACATCGATGCGACAGTTGCTCAAAAGGGTCCTGCGCGGGCAGCTTACTTGACATCCCCTGGCAGCAGGAAGTGCGCGACATACTGTCCGTAGGCTGACAGCGGTGCGCGACGGCACCAAACACGCTCCCCGGGAAGAACAGGGTCACAAGCAGCAGAAATGTAAAGAGTCTCGTCAGCATGTCTCTAAACCTGTGATGGCGAAGGCAGTTACCTACCGAACTTGAATCTATTCTATACCTGACCAATCAAGTTTGCAATAAGGGGCAGAAGCAAATTACTATGAATTCAATGACATATTTGCAGATCGCATTTGTGCTAGCTCCCAGCTGCCCTTCCCTGCTGGCTGGGAGGTGCATGCATCACTCCCCAAACAGCTCAGTAGACAAATAGCGTTCGCCGGTGTCGGGCAGAATAACCACGATCCGCTTGCCTTGCGTCTCTTCCCGTCTGGCTAATTGCAGAGCGGCATGGACCGCTGCGCCAGCGGAAATACCGACCAGCAGTCCTTCCAGACGGGCCAGGTCGCGGGCGGTGGCGAAAGCCTCCTCGGCACCTACGGTGATTACCTCATCGATGATCTTGCGATTGAGCACCTCGGGCACAAAGCCGGCGCCGATGCCCTGCAGCTTATGCTGGCCCGGCACCCCACCGGACAGAATCGCCGATTCGACGGGCTCCACCGCGACTATGCGCACTTGCGGATTACGCTCTTTAAGGACCTCGCCAATGCCGGTAATGGTGCCGCCGGTACCTACTCCGGCAACCACCATATCGACCCGGCCATCGGTATCGGCCCAGATTTCTTCGGCAGTGGTCCGGCGGTGTACGGCCGGATTGGCAGCATTGCTGAACTGCTGCAAAATAACGGCATTGGGGGTCTTTGCCGCCAGCTCTCCGGCCTCTTTTATGGCACCGGTCATGCCCTTGGCCCTGGGGGTCAACACCACCGTGGCGCCATATTGCTGCAGCAGGTTGCGCCGTTCGACACTCATCGACTCGGGCATGGTCAGAATCAGCTTGTAGCCGCGGGCGGCGGCCACCATCGCCAGTGCAATGCCGGTATTGCCGCTGGTCGGCTCGATAATCACCGAGCCTTTGTTGAGCACACCGCGAGCCTCGGCATCCTGGATCATGCTCAGGCCAATGCGATCCTTGACGCTGCCGCCGGGATTGAAATATTCCAGTTTGGCCAGAACCTCACCGTGGCCTTCGCCATTGATGGCGCCGAGACGCACCAGAGGGGTTCCGCCTATGAGCTCCGTTACACTATCGTAGATATTCATGAACAACTCCCTGCAACTGCGGTTGCCACGGCATAATCAAAGCTGTTTCAGCGCCTGGTCAAGGTCGGCAATGATATCGTCCACATGCTCGAGGCCAACAGAGAGGCGAATGAAATCGGGCGTGACTCCCGTCGCCAGCTGATCCTCCGGCGGCAACTGCTGATGGGTGGTCGAAGCCGGATGAATGACCAGCGACTTGGCGTCACCGATGTTGGCCAGCAGCGAATGGAGTTGCAGACTGTCGATGAAGCGTTTGCCTTCGGCAATCCCGCCATCCTTGATGCCAAATCCGAGCAAGGCGCCGTACTGGCCGTACTTGAAGGTCTTTTTAGCGATCTCGTAAGACGGGTGATCGGGCAGCCCCGGATAGTTCACCCAGCCGACCTTGGGATGGTTCTGCAAAAACTGCGCGACCTGCAGAGCGTTCTGGCTGTGCCGCTCCATGCGCAGATGCAGAGTTTCCAGACCCTGCAAGAGCAGAAAGGCGTTAAAGGGGCTGAGCGCCGGGCCGACGTCGCGCAGCAACTGGACCCGCACCTTGATGATGTAGGCCAGGCTGCCCAGGGCCTCGAGAAAATTGATGCCGTGATAACTGGGATCGGGCTCAGCCAGTTGCGGAAACTTGCCGTTGCCCCAGTCGAAGCTGCCGCCGGAAACGATCACCCCGCCGATGGAAGTGCCGTGACCGCCGATGAATTTGGTCGCCGAATGCACGACGATATCGGCCCCGTGAGCCAGGGGGTTGACCAGAAACGGTGACGGCACGGTATTGTCGATGACCAGAGGCACACCATTCTCGTGAGCGACAGCGGCCACCGCGGCGATATCAAGGGTATCGAGCTTGGGGTTGCCGAGGGTTTCAGCGAAAACCGCCCGAGTCTTGTCGTTGATGGCCCCGCGGAAATTCTCCGGATCACTCGGGGCGACAAAGCGCACCGGCACCCCCAGTTGTGGCAGGGTATAACGAAACAGGTTGTAAGTGCC
>JAUWLU010000222.1 GCA_030613545.1 Desulfuromonadales bacterium | reverse complement strand
TTCGTTGTCCATGAGCCAGGTATGCAGCAGGCCGACCATCAGGGCACGCAGGGCCAGGGCGGCCCGGGCGCAGTTGACGTCGGCGCGCACCAGGCCGGACCTCTGCAACCGCAGCAGGGCTTCCTCGTCCTTGCTCTGCAGGCGGCGCAGCTTGTTCTGGTAGTGCTCCATCAACGGCTGCAGGTCATCGGTGAATTCAGTGCGGAAGATAACCGTTTTGAAATAGGTGCGAAAGCGCCAGTTCTGTTCCAGGTTGCGAAAGAAGCGCAGCAACCCCTCCTGCAAGTCGTCTAAGGTGTCGACAGGCAGTTGCAGCAGATCTTCGAGGCGCATGCCGGACGAAGCCTCGATCTCATCCTTGAGCTCAACAAACAGATCGACCTTGTCCTTGAAGTGCCAGTAGATGGCGCCGCGGGTCACTCCGGCCTTGCGGGCGATCTGATCCAGGGTGGTGCGGGAATAGCCCCGGTCATGAAACAGCTCCAGGGCGGCGTTGAAAATATCCTGCCGGGTCTGTTCGGCTTCGGCTTTGGTTTTGCGGGCCATCAGCGGACCTCCTTCGGCAGCATCAGGGCTTTTGCCCTTTCCAGCGGGCACGGATCTTCTCGCTGGCCCTCTGTATGACCACATAAAAGACCGGCACGAAGAGCAACAACAGCAGGGTGGCGGCGATCATGCCGCCGAACACGGCGGTACCGAGAGCCTGGCGACTGGCGGAACCGGCGCCGCTGGCCACCACCAACGGTGCCACGCCGAGAATGAAGGTGAAGGCGGTCATCAGCACCGGCCGAAAGCGCAGCCGGGCCGCCCCCATGGAGGCTTCGACAATATCCTCTCCGTCATCGCGCTTGGCCTTGGCGAACTCGACGATCAGGATCGAGGTCTTGGAGGCCAGGGCAATAAGGAGCACGATGCCGATCTGGGTGTAGACGTTGACCTCCATGCCGCGAATCATGACCGCGCCGACGGTACCGAGCAGGGCCAGGGGCACCGACAGGATGACCATCAGCGGGCTCGACCAGCTTTCGTACTGGGCGCAGAGTACCAGATAGACGAAGGTCACCGCCAGCAGGAAGATCAGCAGGGTCTGACTGCTGGTGACCTTTTCCTGGTAGGACATGCCGGTCCACTCAAAACCGAAGGAGGCCGGAAGCTTGCTGCCTGCCAGCTGTTCCATGAGGGCCAGGGCATCGCCCGAGCTGTGGCCCGGCGCCGCCTGGCCGTTGATGGTGGCCGACGGATACATGTTGTAGCGCTTGACCAGCTGCGGCCCGACCGCTTCATCGATGTCCACCACACTGCCCAGCGGGATCATCTGGCCGCGGCCATTGCGCACCTCCAGCCGGCGGATGTCCTCGGCGCTGCTGCGAAAGGCGCTGTCGGCCTGCACCTTGACCTGGTAGGTCCTGCCGAATTTATTGAAATCGTTGACATAGACCGAGCCGAGATAGGCCTGCAGGGTATCGAACACGTTGCTCAGGGGGATATTCAGGGTCTTGGCCTGAGTGCGGTCGACATCGGCGTAGAGCTGCGGCACATTGGCGCGAAAGGTGCTGTAGACGCGCTGCAGCTGCGACTGGCCGTTGGCGGCCTGAATCACCCCGCCGGCCACCTGCTGCAAAGTATCGAGGCCGACCCCGCCGCGATCCTGCAGCTCCATGAGAAAGCCGCCGGCGAAGCCGAGGCCGCGAATGGCCGGCGGCACGAAGGCGAAAATCCGCGCCTCCTGAATATCGGCAAACTCCTGCCACATGCGGGCAACCAGGGCGTCTTGTTTGAGATGCGGCGCGGTGCGCTCCTGCCAGGGATCGAACACCACCCAGACAGTGGCCATGTTGGAGCTTGGCGCCATGTCGATGAGGGAAAAGCCGATAAGGGAGACCCAGTCGCGCACTCCCTCCATCTTGGCGAAACGACGGTTGATCTCTTCGACCACCTCGGCGGTGCGCTCCACGGAAGCGGCGTCGGGCAGCTGAATACTGACGAAGGCATAGCCCTGGTCTTCGGCCGGCACGAAACCGGTGGGCAGGCGGCCAAAACCCCAGAAGGCGGCACCGGCCAGAATCACGAAACAGACCAGGGTCAAAGCGGCCCGGCGGATCAGCCAGGACAGCATCCGGGCGTAGAGGCTGCGCGTATGGTCGAAGGCACTGTTGAAGAGGCGGAAAAATCGGTTGTGGCTGACCTGGCTTGGCCGCAGCACCAGGGCGCAAAGGGCCGGGCTGAGGGTCAGGGCGTTGAGGGAGCTGAACACGGTGGCGGCAGAGATGGTCAGGGCAAACTGACGATAGAGCTGGCCGGTGATGCCGCCGAGAAAGGCGGTCGGCACGAACACCGCCAGCAATACCAGGGTCGTGGCGATGACCGGGCCGGTCACCTCGTGCATGGCGCGAATCGTCGCCTCGCGGGCCGACAGGCCGAGCTCATCGATATTGCGGGCGGCGTTCTCCACCACCACGATGGCGTCGTCGACCACGATGCCGATGGCCAGCACGATGCCGAACAGCGATACCAGGTTGATGCCGATACCGAGAGCGGCCATGACGGCGAAGGTGCCGATCAACGATACCGGAATGGTCAGGGCCGGAATCAGGGTCGCCCGCCAATCCTGCAAAAAGACGAAGATGGTGACAAACACCAGCAGCACTGCGATAAGCAGGGTCTGCACCACCTCTTCGATGGCGGTATCGACAAACGTGGTGGTATTGAAGGGCACATGATAGGCCATGCCGGCCGGGAAATCCTTGGACAGGTGGGCCAACTTGGCCTGCACCTGATCGGCCACATCGAGGGCATTGGCGCCGGGCAACTGATAGATGCCGATAGCCACCGACGGCTTACCATTGTATTGGGTCCGCTCGCCGTAATTCTTGGCCCCGAGTTCGATGCGTGCCACGTCGCTCACCCGGGTCAGGCGGCCGCCCGGGGCACTCTTGACGATGATGTCGCCAAATTGTTCGACGTTCTTGAGCCGACCGAGGGTGGTCACCGTGTACTGGAAGCTCTGACCGGTCGGGGCGGGATCCTGGCCGACCATGCCGGCGGCGACCTGCACGTTCTGTTCACGCAGCGCGGCTACCACGTCGCTGGTGGTGAGCTGACGGGCCTTGAGCCGGTCGGCATCGAGCCAGATGCGCATACTGTAGTCGCGGGCACCGAATATGCGCACATCGCCAACCCCGTCGATACGGGCCAGTTCGTCCTTGATGCGCAGGGTGGCGTAGTTGCTCAGATAGAGAGTGTCGTATTCTTCATCGGGGGCAAACAGCGAGGCGATGAGCAGAATGTTGGTCGACTGCTTCTTGGTCGAGACGCCAAGCCGCTTGACCTCCTCGGGCAGGGTCGGTTCGGCGATAGCCACTCGATTTTGCACCAGCACCGCCGCCATGTCGAGATCGGTGCCGACCTCGAAGGTCACGGTCAGGCTGTAGCTGCCGGTATTGGCGCAGGTCGAGGACATGTAGAGCATGCCTTCGACGCCGTTGACCTGTTCCTCGATGGGCTGGGCCACGGTTTCCGCCACCACCTCGGCATTGGCGCCCGGATAGTTGGCCGTGACCTGCACCGTCGGCGGCGAGATCTCGGGGTATTGGGCGATCGGCAGGGTGCGCATACTCACCAGGCCGGCAATGACGATAACGATGGAAATAACCGAGGCAAAAATCGGCCGAGCGATGAAAAAACGACTGAACATTACTGCCCCCTTAGCCGGCCTGCGCCTGTTGGGCTGCCG
>JAUWLU010000126.1 GCA_030613545.1 Desulfuromonadales bacterium | reverse complement strand
GGGCAGCCGCCTCGCAAGAGACGGCGGCCCGGATCGTTAGGCCACAGCGTCGCTAGTTTCCATCCGGAAACGGCCCTTTTCCGCAATCTCGGCGTCAATCTGCACGCTTGCTTGTGCGGCGTAGATAGCTACGCCTCCGCACAACCGTTTGATTTCCTTGACCTTGCGGAAAATCTCTCGTTTCCCATATGGAAACTGACCCCGTGCCCCTCCGGATTTCCGGAAGGACTCTAGCTGTCAGCGCATGTACGAGCAGCAGTAATCGGTGGGCTCTTTGACCTTGGCGATAAAAAAGGAACCGGCCGGCACCACGAAGGCCTCGCCGCCCTTGACGGTCTTCCATTCGTTGTCGCCGGCAACCTGCACCTCGAGTTCACCGCTCAGAATCTCCATGGTCTCCTGGGCGTCGGCGTTAAAGCGATATTCGCCGGGAAGCATCAGGCCGAGGGTCTTTTCCGTACCATCCTCAAAGCGGACGGTGCGACTGCTGACCATGCCGTCGAAATAGATATTGGCTTTCTTGATTACCGAAACGTTGTCGAATTTACTCACTGGGGCCTCCTTGGTCGATGACGATTACCTCCCTGGCCTGCGCTCTGGTCCCGAAGCCGGGCCGGAAAACGCATCGCCTGAGCATTTCTCCCGCTATTCTTCCACGACTTCCGCCGTCAAGTCCAACATTTCCAGCAGGCGGCGGCTATCGGGCCGACTGGCGACCAGGGCCTCCTTGCGGGTCTTACTCAGCTTCTTGACCCGCAACTCGGCCTGCAGCGCCAGGCTGTGGCTATCCAACGCACAATCATAGACCAGCACCAGCGATTTGCATCCGCGGGTGAACTTGGCCCCCCGGCCGGACTTTCCGCGATGTTCGTCAAGCCGCCGGGAGAGGTCGGTGGTGATCCCGGTGTAAAGTGAGCTGCGTTCGTTGCGCAACAGATAGAGGAACCAGCGTTGCATACCCGGAGTCAAGTCATTGTTTGCCGGCACTCTTCAAGAAGCCTCTTGCAAAAGAGCTTCGGCCAGGGCCTTGGCCAGCTGGTCGGGGCAACTGGTGCCCTTGGCGCCACATTCGATCCCCCGCAGCCGTTCGATGATCTCGCCGGCTGGCTGGCCCGCTGCCAGAGCGGCCACACCCTGAGCATTGCCGTGACAGCCGCCAGTAAAACAAACGGCCACCACCCGCTCACCTTCGAGTTCGATAGTGATCGCGCTGGCACAGGTACCGCGCGTCTGGTAGTCGATTTTCATACTCATGCCCTTATTGAATTAAACCCCGCTCTGGCAGCATGTACCATCGCCAGAGCGGAGTCGTTACAGGTTGCACGCTCCGCCACCGCAGGACACGGGTGCGCGTTCCGGCCATCAACCGCCGTAAACCAATCTCGGCAGCCACAACACCAGATCGGGACAATAGGTCAGCAACAGCAGAATGGCAATCTGAATGGCCAGAAAAGGCAGCACCGCCCGAGCCACGTAGAACAGGTCGCGGTGGGCCACAGCGCCGGAGATATAGAGACTGACGCCGAGGGGCGGCGTACAGTAACCGATGCCGAGATTGAGGGTCATCAGCAGGCCGAAGTGCAGGGTGTCGATGCCGAACGGTGCCAGCAGCGGCAGGAATATCGGCGTCAGGATCAGGGTGGCGGAGATGATATCCATGAACATGCCGACCAGCAGCAGCAGGATATTGACCGCCAGCAAAAAGACCCAGGGGCTGTGAATCTTGGCCACCACCAGCTTGGCAACCAGATTGGGAATCTGCTGAAAGGTCAGATACTCGCCGAACACCGAAGCACCGGCCACGATCACCAATAGACTGGCCGAGGTTACCGCCGAGGAAACCACCACCGGCTTGACGTCCCGCAGGCGCATATCCTTGTGAATGACGATTTCGACAAAAAAGGCATAGAAACAGGCCACCACCGCCGCCTCGTTGGCGGTAAACAGCCCGGAATAGATGCCACCGAAAATCAGCACCGGCAACAGCAACGCCCAGACGCTCTCCCGCAGCACCGCCAGCAACTCCCGCAGCGACACCCGCTTCGAGGTACGGGTGCGGCGACGGCGGCAAAAGAACCAGGCATACAGAGACATGGCGGCCATGATCAGCAGGCCGGGCACGAATCCGGTCAGGAACAGCGCCTCCAGCGAATCGTTGGAGATCATCGAATAGAGGATCATGGAGATGGAGGGGAATGACCACCCCGAGCACCGGGGCGGTGGTCATGATGCCGACGCTGAAGGAATGGTCGTACTCGTGCTCGATGAGGGCCGGAATCATGAAGCCGCCGATCGCCACCACCGTGGCCACCGTGGAGCCGGAGATGGCACCGAAAAAGCCGCAGGCCAGCACCCCCGCCATGGCCAGGCCGCCGGGCAGAAAGCCCACCAGGGCATTGGCGGTCTTGATGAGTTTTGCGACGATGCTGCCGGTGGTCATGATATTGCCGCAGAGGACGAAAAACAGCACCACGATGAGGGCGAACTTGTCCATGCTGCGATACAGCACCTCGATCACGATCTGCGGGTCGATACCGGCCAGGGTCAGGCCGAGCAGGCCGGTGAAGAACAGCGCCATGAAGACCGGTACGGTGGTCACCAGAGCGCCGATCAACAGGGCGAAAACAATCAAATAACTGATATCCATAAATAGGTACTATCCCTACAAATTAAAAAGCCGCCCCCCATTACATAATGCTTTCGCAAAAAGTCATGGGATGGCTAAGCAAAAATTTCGACCTACAAGGCGTAGTGGTTTTTCAGGGGTGAAGGCATACCTATAGTATGTCAAAGTCCTGAAAAAACGCTGCAACGTAGTAGGGTGGACTTTTTGCGACGCCATCATTATTCGACCGGAAGGCCGCGCCAATCCTCAACCAACAGCAGCAAGGTGCGCAAAAGGAGCATCACCCCCATCAGGGGCAGCACCGCATAAAAGAGCCACTCGGGGATTTCAAGAGTGGCGGTGCGGGCGAAGGGATCGTTCCAGGCGGATACGGTCATGGTCCAGCCGAAGCGCACCATAAACGCGGCGAAAACCAGCACCGCCAGATGGCTGAAGGCCGTCAGCGGCTTTTTCAGCCCCTTCACCATCTGCGGCAAGGCGTCGATGCGGATCAGCGCCCGCTTGCGCACCGCCGCGCTGCAGCCGATATAGGTGGTGAAAAAGATGACCTTTTTCACCACCTCGTCGGACCAGTAGAGACTTATCGGCGTCAGCTTGCGCAGCACCACATTGGCCATGGCCACCAGCAAGGCTATCGCTACCGCGATAAAAAGGGACCAGTCCTCGACAAAACCGAGGGACCGGTCCACATTTTTCAGCAATTTCTGCATCATTTCAGGTCTTTCCACTAACGTCCGTTGCCGAGGCGCTGCTGCACCTTGTGCAGGTAGTCAACGCCGATCTTTTCGCCCCAGGCCTGATAGACCGGAGCACTCAGCTCGATAAGACGCTGCCGGTCGGCCTCGGCCAACGCAATGAACTCGACCCCCTTGGCCTCAGCGGCGGCGATCTGCTCCTCCTGCTGCTGACGGGTGCGGGTCCGGCTGGCTGCGCTCTCCTCGGCGATGACCTCCATCAGGATCTGTTGCAGGTCGGCCGGCAGACGCTCAAACCAGGCCTTGTTCATCAGGTGAATGAACAGCCCCTGGGCGTAATCGATACGGGTCAGGTAGCGGGCCACTTCGAACTTGCGGGTCAGGTTGCAGACGATGGGGGTGTGATCGAGACCGTCGATAACCCCGGTCTGCAGCGCCTGGGGAACATCGCCCCAGGTCATGACGGTAAACTTCAGTCCCCAGGCCTTGTAGATATCGGCGTTGACCGGCGCCTGAGCGATACGGAAATTGACCTTGCGGGCATCCTCCAGGTTGCGCACCGGCTTCTTGGTGGCCCAGCCGTAGGAGCCGTAACCGGTCACATCGACTACCTTCAGCCCCTGGCCGAGGGCGCAGTTACTGAATTCGCCGAACAGTTCCGAATCGTTGCGAAAGGCATCCAGCTTGTCGAAACTATCGACCACGAAGGGCAGGTTGACGATACCCAGGGTGTCGGCCACATTGGCCGCCGCCACCGAGGAGCAGAGCATGCCCTGGATCGCGCCGAGCTTGAGTTTGCTGAGCACCGCCTTTTCCTGACCGAGCTGGGACAGGGGCCGAAAATCGACATAGAGCCGACCGCCGGAGCGCTCCCAGACCGTGTCGCGAAGGCGATAGCCGAAGGACACCCCTTCAATCGCCGGATGGGAGACGTTGGACAGCAGGTAGGTATATTCGGCTCCGCTCGGGTCGAACTGGGGCTGCCAGGCCGCCAGAGGATCCTGCTTGGCCGCCTTTGCCGCTGCAGCTGGCTTGGCCGGTTCCTGTGCGGTCTCTTCGTTTTTCTTCTCGCCGGGACATCCGACCAGGGCCGCAACCAGCAGCAGCCCACCCAACAGCATGCTCAGTCGTTTCATTGTCTACTCCCCCCTATTAGTATTAACCGGGATCGCCGATGGCCAGGACTTCCCATCGCCGAAAAAATATTAAATCCTCACAAACTCAACGGCTTAGCTGTATCGCAGGAGAATAGCGACCGCCCTGCTCCGGGTCAAGGCTTATATGCTGGGTGGAGGTGTTCTTCAATCGTTCACCCGCTGTTCTCCGGGTGCGTTATTCAGGATAAAAACAAAAAAACCAGGCAATTGGGACGCTGATAAAGTCCGATGCTTCGCATTCGCAGATCAATCAAAAACCCGAAAGCTTTTCTCTTGGTTCTAAGGCCTTATCTGCGTTCATCTGCGTCCAATCGCTTTTCGATTGTTATTTGAATGATACTGTCGCAAAAAGTCATGAGATGGCTAAGCAAACAGTTGTCAGGTGTCACTTATTACTTGTGACTCGTTACTTGTTAGCCTCTGGCCCTAATTTAAATCCGTGTAATCTGTGGATAAAAAAGCGCTGCAACGCAGTAGGATGGACTTTTTGCGACGCCATCAGCGGTCGGCCAGGGCACGCCGCACCCGCTGCAAGTAGCCCTGTCCGATCTTTTCGGCCCAACTATCGTAGACCGGCTCCGAAAGCTCGATGAGTTGCTGGCGATCGGCCGGGGCGAGCTGAAAGATCTGCACGCCGCGACTGCGTGCGGCGGCGAGTTCCCGCTGCTGCTGGTCCCGGGTCAGGGTCCGTGCCTTGGCGCTCTCTTCTTCGATGGTCTGCAGCAGGATGGCCTGCAGGTCGGCCGGCAGTCCCTCGAGCCAGCGCTTGTTGAGCAGATGGATATAGAGCCCCTGGGCATAATCGAGCCGGGTGAAGTTGTTGGCAAAGTTGAACTTTTTGGTGATGCTGCAGACGATGGGAGTATGGTCGAGGCCGGTTACCACGCCGGTCTGCAGGGCCTGAGACACATCGGGCCAGGGCATGACGGTAAACTTGAGGCCCCAGGCCTTGTAGCTATCGATATTGACCGGTGCCTGGGCTACTCGAAAATTGACCCGGCGGGCCTCCTCCAGGGTGCGCACCGGCTCCTTGGTGGCCCAGCCATAGGTGCCGTAGCCGGTGAAATCCACCGCCAGGATGCCCTGCGCGACGGCGGCCCGGCGAAAATCGTCGAACAATTCCGGACTGCGACGAAAGGTCTCGAGCTTTTCGAAGCTGTCGACCACAAAGGGCAGATTAACCACACCGAGCCTGTCGGCTACGTTGACGGCCGCCACTGAGGAACAGAGCATGCCCTGAACGGCGCCGAGCTTGAGCTTTTTGATGACATCCTTTTCACCGCCGAGCTGGCCCATGGGGCGAAAGTCGACATAGAGCCTCCCGCCAGAGCGCTGCCAGACCTTGTCGCGGATATGATAGCCAACCGCGATTCCCTCGATGGCCGGATGATCGACATTGGACAGGATATAGGTATATTCGGCCCCGCTCGGGTCGAACTGCGGCTGCCAAGCCGCCAAGGGATCTTTCGCCGCCTGTTTCGCCACAGCCTGCGGATCCTGCTGAGCGGAAGGGGCCGTCTCCTGCTTGCAGCCCGCCAGGCTACCCAACGCCATCAGCAATCCCAGTCCTACCATCAATATCTGCCGCAAGGATTTCATTCCCACCTCCATCGTTAAATGCAAACAGTTACCACGCCCTTGTGGAACAGCGCCTGGCAGCATAAGCCAGCTGCCTTTATTCAGTAAAGAACATTTCATCCACGCCAGCCCGCTCTACCGTCATGGACCTTGTCGCCAGCTGCGTCCATCGTGCCGCTTCCCTCCCTTTTGAGGCTATGCTAGCATGGCCCCATGTCCGCCCATCACGAGGATTTTTTCGATACCCATGTGCATCTCGACCGCCTGCCTGCCGGGCTCGATCCGGCCACAGAGATCGCCCGTGCCCAGCGACACGGCATTGGTCGTT
>JAUWLU010000369.1 GCA_030613545.1 Desulfuromonadales bacterium | reverse complement strand
CAGGGTCCATCTGGCATCCGCAAGCAGGGTTCCGACTTTTCCGGCAGCGGCACTGGCATCAATGACCGAAGTCGGAATATCTTTCGGCTCCTGAAAAGCACCGCAAACATAGATGCCGGGTCGCGAGCTCTGGACCGGATCAAAACCCCCGGTCCTGGCAAACTGATAATGGTTCAAATCGACATCCAGTTTTTTTGCCAGGGAGACGGCCTGCTCCCGGGCCTCCAGGCCCACCGACAGCACAACGATATCAAACGCTTCAGCCTGAGTATGGCCGGCGGCATCGACATAGCGAATAATGTGCTTGCCGTTATCGTCCATGGGTTCGACATGGGTGATGCGTGATTTGACAAAGCGAACGCCCAGATCGTCTTTGGCCTTGTTATAGTAGCGCTCAAAGTCTTTGCCGAAGGTGCGAATGTCGATGTAGAAAATGGCCGTATCCAGACCGTTGCTGCCGTGCTCTTTGGATAAAATGGCTTCCTTGATGGCATAAGTGCAGCAGACGCCGGAACAGTATCCTTTGGCGCCGATATGGGTATCTCTGGAACCCACGCATTGCAGCCAGGCTATTTTTTCAGGCTCGGTTTTATCCGACGGCCGAACCAGATGCCCGTCGTAGGGCCCGGAGGCCGACAGGATTCTCTCAAATTGCAGGCTGGTGACGATATTGGCCGATTTTGAATAGCCGTACGTGTCGTAGGTGGCCGGATTAAAAGCTTCGCTGCCCGAGGCCAAAACCACAGCGCCCACATTTAACGCGATGTCCTTTTTCCGGTCTTCGAAGTTGATGGCACCGGTGGGACAAAATTTTTCACAGGCTTTGCACTTGCCTTTGAGGAAATAGATGCAGGTATCGGCATCGATCGTGTATTTGAGCGGCACCGCCTGGGGGTACTGCACATAAACCGCCTTGCGTTTGCTCAGGCCGCCGTCATAGGCGTTGGAAACTTTCTTGGGGCATTTTTCCGCACAGGCATTGCAGGCGATACACTTGTCCATGTCGACGTAGCGGGGGTTTTGGGTCAATTTGACTTCAAAATTGCCCTCTTCGCCGCCAATACTCTGCACTTCGCTAAGCGTCAGCAGTTCAATGTTGATGTGCCGGCCGACCTCGACCAGTTTCGGCGATATAATTCACATCGCGCAGTCATTGGTGGTAAAGGTTTTGTCCAGCTGCGACATCATGCCGCCGATGGAGCTTGAGCTTTCCACCAGGTAGACATAGTAGCCGGAATCGGCAAGATCCAGAGCTGCCTGCATTCCGGCGATACCGCCGCCGACCACCATGACCGCACCTGTAACTGTTTTCGACATAATTACTCCGTCATTAAGAATGATGTAATACCGGAAAGGTCAATTTCATTGTTAGAAATACCCAGGGTTTTTTCATCGATGCCCATGCACAAACCCAGCAGTTGCGGATACAAAATGGGTGCCATGGGCTCACCGTTATCGGAAGCAGCTGCCATGCGCATTTGCACCCCGTCGAGCTGAAGCTGGGTATAGGGGCAGGCCGTGCAGATAAATTGCGCGCCGGCTTGCCGGGCACTGTCTATTTTTTTCTGGGCCAT
>JAUWLU010000116.1 GCA_030613545.1 Desulfuromonadales bacterium | reverse complement strand
TTCGACCTCAAACAGATGGCGCATCTGCAACAGGGAAACCTCCTGCCAGTGTTTCTGCAGCGCTCGCCAGGACTTGGTCTGATTCAGCAACGGCTTGCCTCCTTTAGATGATGGCGTCGCAAAAAGTCCGTCCTACTGCGTTGCAGCGCTTTTTCAGGACTTCGACATACCATATGTATGCCTTCACCCCTGAAAAACCACTACGCCTTGTAGGTCGAAATTTTTGCTTAGCCATCTCATGACTTTTTGCGAAAGCATCTTAGATAGATCATCCAAATAACTTAACGGTGGTCCATTTAATAATTCCTATCCAGCCCCTTGTCAACTTTTGCCTACTGCCCGTGCCCCCCCAAACTTCTGATTGCTGAAATTGCCGCCCGGCAGAAGGCAGGCAAGTCTTGCCCGGTTTCGCCAATATGCATAAAGCCGGCATCAGCATCTCACTGAAAACCGGCTTTAAATACTTTCACCATCATAACTTTTCAAATCCTGACCGAAGTTACGAGTTAGAGGACTGATCTGCCTCGTCTTCGACCAGCTTCCAGGCTTCTGCTACCAAAGCGTCGGCAAGTTCGTCCTGGGACACCTTGCGCACCACCTCGCCGCGGCGAAACAGCAGGCCCTGCCCTTTGCCGCCGGCGATACCGACATCGGCTTCGCGGGCTTCGCCCGGGCCGTTGACCACACAGCCCATAACCGCCACGACGATCTTTTTCGGCAGATCGCGCAACCGCCGCTCCACCTCCTCGGCAACGGGTATGAGGTCGATCTGGCAGCGGCCGCAGGTCGGGCAGCTGATAAAGACCGGCCCCCGATCCCGCAAATCCAGGGCGCGAAGGATCTCCCAACCGACCCGTACCTCTTCCACCGGATCCCCGGTCAGGGAGACCCGCAAGGTGTCGCCGATACCGTCGTAGAGCAGGGCACCGAGACCAACGGCACTCTTGATGGTGCCGCTCCAGGTTGTGCCGGCCTCGGTGATACCGATATGCAGGGGATAATCGACCTGATCCGTCAGCAGGCGATAGGCGTCGACGGTTCGCCGAACATCCGAAGCCTTGAGACTGACCTTGATCTCCCGGTAGCCGAGTTCCTCAAGGATGCGAATATGGCCCAGAGCACTCTCGACCATGGCCGGGGCACTGGCATGGCCATATTTGGCCAGCAGTTCCTTTTCCAGGGAGCCGCCGTTGACGCCAATGCGAATCGGTACCCGCCGCTCGACGCAGGCCCGGACCACCTCTTCCACTTTCCAGCGCTCGCCGATGTTACCCGGATTGAGACGCAGGGCATCGACGCCGTTTTCAAGGGCCAGCAGAGCCAGCCGGTAATCGAAATGAATGTCGGCCACCAGCGGAATACTGCACCCCTTGCGGATCTCCGCCAGAGCCCGGGCCGCGTCTTCATCCGGCACGGCGCAACGCACGATATCACAGCCGGCGGCGATCAGTCCCTCGATCTGAGCCAGGGTCGCCGCCACATCGCGGGTGTCGGTACTGCACATGGATTGAACGGCAATGGGCGCACCGCCGCCGATGGGGACATTGCCGACCAGGATCTGGCGGGTCTGCTGAGGCATGTTTGTTTATATCCTTCTACAGCCACCGATGGCGGCTTGGCAGTCGGTTCATGAATACTCAAGGGCGGCTAAAGTGTACGACTGCCGATTGTTCAAGTCAAGACAGGGCATCGGAACCCCGATCGGCAGCGGCGTTGACAGCAAAGCGGCGACAGAGTAAGGTGCGCGGACACAGCATAAATGGACAAAACTTCAACCGGAATTGAGCCATGGCCAAACGCCCCGTCAGAAATAATCGCCCGCCCCGTCGACAGTCCCTGCCAACGGTCCAGGTCACCATCAGCCAACTCAATGACGAAGGGATAGGAATCGCCCGCCACGAGGGCAAGGAATTGCTGGTCGCCGGCGCACTCGCTGGCGAAAAGGTCCTTGTCGCCATCGAATATTCCGGCCAGCGGCGCAGCATCGGTCTATTGCGCCGAGTACTGGAAAAAAGCCCGCTACGAATAACGGCGCCCTGCAAACTGGCGGACCGTTGCCAGGGCTGCGCCCTGATCCCCATGAATTACAGCGCTCAGCTTCGCTACAAAGAAGCCCGATTGAAACAGGCGTTGGCCAGCTATACGGCCTTGCAAAGCCTTCAGCCACAACCGATCTGGGCCGCCGAACATCCCCTCGGCTACCGCACTAACGCCAAGTTGGCTCTGAGCAAAGAACGGGGCCAGATCCACATCGGTCTGTACCGGCGCGGCACCCATCAGGTTGTCGACATCGAAGGCTGCCCCCTGCACCACCCCCTGATTAACCGCATTGTCGGTGTGGTGAAAGACGAGATTCAACGGCAAAAGATCTACATTTACGACCCTCAAACCCGGCGCGGCCTGCTGCGCTACCTGCTGGTGAAGGTCAGCCCAAAAACAGGAAAGGCAATGGTCACCTTTGTTGCCGCAGAGCGTAATTACCGGGAGATCACCCACCTGGCCAAATGGCTGATGCGCAAGGTGCCCGAGGTCGTATCGGTCCACCAGAACATCAATGGGTCGACGGGCAACGTTGTCATGGGTCGGGAAACCATTCGCATGCTTGGGGGTCCAGACCTCATCGATCAGGTCGGCGACATCCGCCTGCGGATCTCGCCGACCTCTTTTTTTCAGGTCAATCATGAGCAGGCCGGCCGCATCTACGATCTGGTGCGTCGCTGGACCCACCTCGACAGAACCCTTACGGCTCTCGATCTCTACTGTGGCATCGGCGGCATCGCCCTGCATCTGGCCAAGGATGCGGGAGACGTAACCGGCATCGAAGTGGTCGAGGAGGCGGTGCGCAACGCTTGTGAAAATGCGCGGATGAACAATCTGTCCAATTGCCATTTTAGGGCTGGCGACAGTGCCGAACTGATCCACGACCTGGTCCCCGGCAGCATTGATGCTGCGGTGGTCAATCCCCCTCGCAGCGGCTGCCAACCGGAGGTGATCGAAGCCCTCGCTGGGTTGGCACCCGCCACCATCATTTATGTTTCCTGCAACCCCACCACCCTGGCCCGCGATCTCGACCTGCTGCAAACCACGGGATACACCACCACCGATCTGCAGCCCGTTGACATGTTTCCCCAGACAGTCCACCTTGAAACCGTTGTGCGCCTGCGACGCAGTGCCTGACCGGCATCTACCAACGACCTGCTATCTATTCGCTCTTCGGCTTGATATATACCCTGTCTGACCAGCTAAAAAAAAGGCTCCACGGTAAGCACCGTGGAGCCTTGAAACTAAATGGTTAACAGGTCAGCCTTGATGGCGTCGCAAAAAGTCCGCCCTACAGCGTTGCAGCACTTTTTCAGGACTTCGACATACCATATAGTATGCCTTCACCCCTGAAAAACCACTACGCCTTGTAGGTCGAAATTTTTGCTTAGCCATCTCATGACTTTTTGCGAAAGCATCAGCCTTAAACCTTCATCACATTGGCTGCCTGGGGACCTTTTTGTCCTTCGGTAATTTCGAAGCTCACCCGCTCGCCTTCAGCCAGCGACTTGAATCCTTCGCTCTGAATTACCGAAAAATGTACAAACACATCGGGACCACCCTCCTGCTCGATAAACCCGAACCCCTTGGCATCATTGAACCACTTCACTACACCTTCTGCCATCTCCCTACTCCTTTGTTTCGCAACTTGACCAAACGTGCCGTTGCCCTGCGGCAACTTCGAAAAGACAAGCCAGCAGGGGTTTCAACGACCGTTCAGGCAACCCATTGCTGCCGCCAGCCGTAGACACCACCGCTGCTTAATTCAATCCTATTAACATAGCTTTCAAGGGAAATCAAGCGGCCTTCCAGCTTTTTTTCGTGTTCAGGGGTTTTATTAACATCGTGTTTGTTTTTCAATAGTACGCCGTTATTTCACCAACAATCCCCCGATATAGCGCGGGTCAAGGGCCGCGGAATCGAGAGCGCAGAACTCTTCATCCCAAACGGTAAGACAAAAACTACCAAAGTTTCCAGACCCCAGCTCCAGAGATTCCAACCAAGCCAGGGTTTCCTGGCGCAACGCTTCGGAGACACGACCATTTTCGGCAATCAGGCGATGCAATACCGGAAGCTCCGAACGGGGTATCGGTGCCGGCACAAAGTCGCGGCCCAGCAGTCGATTGGCCAGCGCGGTAAGAAAGAAATCTGACAGGGTCAGCTGTTCGACCTCACCAACAGCACAACTATCCGTCTCAAGCTCTTGCGGGCCGGATAGCTGAAAAGCAAAGCGCTCTTCAAACAAACGCCGTTGCACTTCTACATCAGCCAACCGCTGCCGCGTCGCCTCGACCTGCCGCAGGGTAGAAAAGGGAAGCTCACCGGCCCGGGCAGTACCATCAAAGGCCATGCAATAGCGCGGCTTTCGTCCATGTAGGGCCGCTACCAGCGCCGCATAGGGACCGTCAAGATAAGGACCGATGGCGGAGGCCAGGAGGCGCCTGGCCTCCTGCTGCAACCTCAAGGTGACATTATGGCCAAGCCGAAACAAGCCCAGCAGATAAGTCCCTTCGAAAACCTCCCGGGCTTTCTCCAGCGAACTGCCGCAGAGCTGCTCAAGGGCAATATTGAGATAACCGCAAACCTGCTCCAGAGCCTCCTGCACTGCGTCACTGTCGCCCACATCGATACCATCGGCAATCATCACCCGGTTAAGCAGAAAGCTCAGGTCCCAAACACTACCGGAGTCGATGCCGGCCGCCAAAACCTCCGACAGCAAATAACGCGAAGACAGCGCCGTCAAAACAAAGCCAGGCGCTACCGGTCCCGGCTCAGGCAAAGTCGCGGGCCGAGCATATTCGGCCAGATCGAAACGTTCGGCATCGAGGCGGGCATAGACCCCCAGAGCGTCAAAAGGATCAGGGAACCCGTATTCAAGAAGCCGGATGCGCCGTTGCTGATAAACCTCTTCTTCCAGAACCGTAGGCAGTTCGCTGCGCAACGCTTCCATCAGCCGCAAAAAAAACATTTCGTCTTTGCGATACAGACAATCAAGAAGAATTCCGAGAGGTTTGGCCCGCTCGTCATCGCTATATTCAAGCTCATAGGGCATCACCCCAGCCGGCCGGTCCTGGTCGTCGTCGAAAAGCGTCTCCGGTCCTTCGACGACTGTTATCGATTTTTGCAGAATCAGCACCAGCAGCTCGAAATCCATATCACAAGCATGTTGCAACAGCTCATCTTCGTCCTCCCCCATAGCCGACAGAAGCCAGGTTAACGATTTATCGCCATCGATCTGGTCGCCCTTCCAGCTATCAAGATCGATACAGACCGCTATCTGATCTGCCGTAGCCATGGCGAGCAGTTCCGCAGCATCCTCGTTGCCCAGCTCCTTGACCAGCAGGTAAAGGTCCTGAGGGGGTAAAAGCTGCAGCAATTGTCGGCCATCTGCCGCATCAAGAAGCAGATCGTATTTGTCCCGTCCCTGAGCACTGTGGACCAGGGCCAGACGCTCTTCGACAGGTAGAGCGTTCAACTCCCTGGCGCGGGCGGCCCCGGTGCGACGAAGCAAGGACCGAGAATGCTTACGCTTGGTGTCGGTCGACTCGAGATGACTCATAAGACGATAAACTCCTACAGTATTTGTTGGTTATCAAAACAGATGAGTATATTTCAGGGACTTGCCCTGGTCAAGACTAGAATGGACAGACCACCCCTTGCGAGACACAACGTTTTGTGAAAATTCTCTTTGAATTGTCTCTGGGCGATGCTATTATTTGAACTAATGTTCTGTGGCCTATGGCACTTAGTCATGGCGACAGAAATTGCGCCCTCAAGGAGACGCTCAAATGAACAACCTGAAGAGCTTGCTGGCCAAAGTCGCGGTCACGCTCATTACCTGCGGCCTGCTCACCTCGCCGGCCCTCGCCGCCAACCGCTCCAACAGTTTTAGCCTCTCTCCTATGATCGGCGGCTACATCTTCGACGGCGACCAGGATCTCGACGACGCCCTGACCTACAGTCTAGGCTTGGGGTACAACCTGACCGACACTTGGAGCACCGAGTTCGTACTCAACTACTTCAATGCCGACGCCGACAATAGCAACGGTTCCGACGTTGACGGTCTGGTCTATCGCCTCGACACCCTCTATCATTTCATGCCCGACAGCGCCCTGGTTCCCTATATCGCCGGCGGTCTGGGTGGCATCTCCCTCGATCCGGACAATGGCGGATCGGACACCAATTTTCTGGTCGATTACGGCGTCGGCCTCAAGTACTTCTTCAGCGATGACCTGGCCTTGCGGGGCGACGTACGCCACATTCTCGCTTTCGGCGACCCGGAAAATAACTTTACCTATACCGCCGGCCTGACCTACCTGATGGGCGGCAAAACCAAGGAAGCCCCCAAGCCCATTCCTCCCATCGACAGTGATGGAGACGGGGTGACCGACGTTCATGATCGCTGCGCCGACACCCCGCTAGGAATAGTGGTCGACGGGGCCGGCTGTCCGCTGGACAGCGATGGCGACGGCGCTTATGACGAACTCGACCAGTGCCCCGACACTCCAGCAGGAGTGGCCGTGGACACCATCGGCTGCCCCTTGGACAGCGATGGTGACAGCGTCTGCGATTACCTCGATGAATGCCCTGAAACCCCGACACGATTGACCGTAGACGGAAAGGGTTGCCCTCTTGACAGCGACGGAGACGGCGTTTACGACGATAACGATGAGTGCCCCGACACCCCGACCGGATTAACGGTGGACGAAAAAGGTTGCCCCATTTCCATCACCCTGTCCGTCGAATTCGATGTCGACAAATCCGACATCAAGCCCCGCTACCACGACGAACTGGCCAAGGGCGCGGCCTTTATTCGCAAATATTCCAACCAGAAGATCCTCGTCGCCGGCCATACC
>JAUWLU010000157.1 GCA_030613545.1 Desulfuromonadales bacterium | reverse complement strand
GGCCGGTTCGTTCATCGAGACCGCCAGCAGCTTCGAGGGCCTCGAGGCCTCTCTCACCACCACCCTCGGCAGCCTGGACAAAGCCAGGCAGGCGATCAAGTACGCCAACAAGGAGGCCGCGGCCAGCCCCTACACCGTGCTCGAATACGGCGAGGCGATCCGCACCCTGTCGGCCTACGGCGTCGACTACACCAAGGTCATGCAGACCCTTGGCGACACCTCGGCGGCCATGAACAAGCCGCTGCAGCAGGCGGTGGAGGCCATGGCCGACGCCCTGCAGGGCGAGGGCGAACGCCTCAAAGAGTTCGGCATCAAGCAGAAGGTGGCCGGCGACCAGATCACCTATACCTGGGTCGATGCCCTGGGCAAGGTGCGCGAAACGGTCGCCAAGAACAGCCCCGAGATCATCCAGCAGACCCTCACCGCCATCTGGAACGAGAAATACAAAGGCGGCATGGAGAAGTTCGGCAGCACTTGGAAGGGGCTGACCAGCACCGCCAAGAGCTTGTGGGATGAGTTCAAGCTGGCGGTGATGGACGCCGGGCCGTTTCAGATCCTTAAGGATTATCTCCAGGGGTTGATTGCAAAGGTCAACGAGCTAAAGGCCAACGGCGGCCTGAAGGTCTGGGCCACCCAAACGGCCTTGGCGGTGGTAAACAGTTTTCGGCATATCATTCAGGTGGTCGGCGGGGCCGGTGAGACCGTTATTGCGTTCGGGAGGGCCCTCAATTGGGTCTATGGCAACGCTATCAAGATTGTCGGCGGGCTGGCCGGCATGCAGTTAAAAGAGACCGGTTCGTTTCTCGCCACGGCCAAGGAACATCAGGCAAAAGGCAAGAATTTCGATGGGAAAAAGGCCGGCCCAGAGCTCGATGCCTATGTCCGGGAACTCGAAGACAAGGTCGCCAGCCTGAAAATGACGGCCGATGCTGCGGTGGCCATTGTGGATGACTCGGAGGCGTTAGGGGAGCGGCTGAAAAATTTACAGGGAAGGGTTGTTTCCTCCGCAGACAAGGCGGCCAGTTCGCTCGGTGCGCAGGCGAAAAAGATCGAAGAGCAGGCCGCAGCCGCAGAAAAAGCCAAAGCCAAAATAGAGGACCATGGCAAGGCTTCCGATCTTGCCAGGGAGTATCAGGAAAACCTGAACACGGCACTCGATCAGGGGTTCACCAAGGCCGGAGCGATCCGCGAGGCGTATCAGGCGCTGACCAAAGACATCGCCGAGTTGGCTGAGGTGAGCGACAGGGCCGCGAACAAGCTGTTGAAGCTGGCTCGGGCTAAAGCGGGTGGCAATGCCGGCGGAGATATCACCGATACCATCGCGCGGGCCCTCGATGATGCGGAGCGCACCGAATGATCCCAGCCGATTTCAAGGTCGAAATCGAAGACGCCAGCCAGGTGTGGCAGGACGTCACCGAAAAGCTGCGCAGATGCACCGACGGCACCAGCAGCGAGTCGCAGGTGATCCCCACCATGACCCTCGTTTTCGCTGCCGACGTGGACGCCGAGTTCACCATCCTGCTCAACCCGCAGACCAATCGCGGCCGGGCGCGGGTCCGCCTCACCGACGGCGACCTGGTCACCTGGTATCTGCTCGAAAAACAGAGCGGGCAGGTAGCAAAGGGGCTGCGCTATCCAACCGTCTCCGGCCGGGCCTATGCCGGCGTGCTCGACAACTGGCGGCCCTGCTCGCACGACTGGCCCATGGATATGGCCGCCAGTTCCATCGCCGCCCAGGTGGCCCACCAGGACATCACCAATCAATCGGGCGCCACCGTCGGCGTGATCTGGCAGGCAACCCTTGACCCCACCATCCCCGGCGGACGCTACAGCGTGAGCAAAAAGCGCCGGCGGGAGATCATTAACGAGATCGCCGAGGCTTGCGCCGCTGCGGTGCGCACCAGCGCCGACGGCCGCAGCCTCGAGGTCTACGACCGGCCGAGCCGGGCCCTGACCGAGAGTACCGAGCGCAACTATACTAACGCCCTCAGCCTCAGCTACGAGATGGACCGGGTCGATGAACCGGCCAACGCCGTGCGGGTGCAGGGCGAGGTCATCGAGATCACCCGGCCGACCCTGCCGGTCGTGCAGGTGCAGGTGCTGCCCGGAGCCATCGATGCCGACGGCAGCGACTCAGCCACCGGACGGGCTCAGGTCTTTGACAGCACCGGGCGGGCGGTGCAGCACAGCGCCCTGGTCGATGAGGCGATCAGCGCCGGCAGCTATACCGAGATCCCGGTCAGCGGCTGTTTCAGCGTGCAGGGGGTGTGGCTCAACAGCGGCACCCAGGCCTCGCCCGTTAAGGGGGCCAAGGTCACCCCGACCGGTTTCACCGCCAGCACCATCACCGTGCCGACCCAGGCGACCCAGCTCTTTATCGTCAGCTACACCCAGGCGGAGGTGGTCAGCTGGTCGAGCGCCCTGATCACCAACGAGGTCACCGGCGAGGCCCAGTCCACCACAGGCACCTTGGCCGTCTCGACCACCAACCCCATCGGCACCGTCCGTGGCGTCTATCGGGCCACCGATACCAATCGCACCGGCACCAACTTCTACACCGGCGGCAGCGCCACTCCCAACACCACCAGCATCACCCTCGGTATCAGCCCCGGCGCAGCCGGCACCGCTGTGGTCATCGACTACGACGAATACGAGGCGAGCGCTTCGGTGAACATCTCGCCCAGCAGCAGCCTGTGCGACGCCGACGGCTTTGCCGAAACCACCATCGGCGCCGGCACCACCGTGGGCATGGTCAACATCATGGCCAGCGCCCTGGGCCAGGAAGGCCGCACGCCCCTTAGCCTGCTCGGCTCGGCCATCGGCTCGCTGCAGGTCACCGCCGACCCGGCCACGATTCGCTCCCAGCAGCCGGCCCGGGTGGTCGATACCCTCTACACCGAAGAGACCTGCGAGATCGCCGACGAAGGCGACGGCTTTAAGTCGGTCACTGTCGATAATCTGATCAGCGTCGGTATGGTTGTCAACGTCGGCGGGGTCGGGCAGGCCACCGTGGTGCGCTGGGAAAACGACACCGACAGCGGCGTCTATAAAATTATCATCCTCACCGTTGGCGCTGCCGGCACTGCGGCCACGGCGACATACTACGGCCGGGAGGTCATCGACGAAGAGGATCAGGAAGCGACCATCACCGCTAAGGTCCTCGATGCCGCCGGCGATCCGGTGAGCGACGGCACCGATGTGCTCTTCGCCCTGATTGGCCGCTACAACGGCGCGGTGCTTTCTGCCGACAGCGCCACTACCAGCGCCGGCGAGGCGAGTGTGACCCTCACCGCCGGCGGGGTGGCCGAGTTCCAGGTGCGGGTCATCGCTGGCAGCTACTATGCCCTGGCCGATATCTCGGTGGTCGACCATCCCCTCGACAGCGAGGGTGAAGCGGTGACCAGCGACGGCAACCTCACCAGCGGCACTAGCGAGCCCTGGAGCTGGGAAGGACTCGGCGACGGTGAATACCGCAAGGGCGACCAGGTCTGCAAACAGGTCCCCAAAGACGGCGACGAAGACGACGGTGCCATCACCGGCCGCCGCCAGGTCGTTGGCTGTGAAGGCGAGGCTCTGCCGTATAAAGAGATCGAAATGTGCGGCACCGTCTACATCACCGACGCTGGCGGCTGGTTTTCGTTCAGCTGCGGCACCACCGGCGCAAATGAGGTGACCGTCGACGGCACCACCACTACATTCGACATCGCCCCGGCCGGCAGTGACAGCCGCTGGGACGGCGCTATCGGCAGCGACCTGACCTATGAGGTGTGTCGTGACGACGCCTGACACGAGCCAGGTCACCATTTGTGACCCGACCGCCGAGCCCAGCGACGGCCAGATTGTCATCTGCGATCCTGCCGCCGAGCCGGCAGAAGGCCAGATTGTTATCTGCCCACCCGAATGCGGTCCCGACATCCCCGATCTAACCATCAGCGGTACCGTCACCCCGTCCGTCGGTAGCGCTTACAACGCCGCCGGGGGCAAACCGCCGTATACATGGTCCATATCCTGCGGCAGCATCAGCTTGCTCGGTACCATCACCGATCTGGCCGGCTGCTGCGGGACAGGCAGCGTAACCGTAACAGACCAATGCGGCACAGCGGTCAGTTTGCAGGTGAAATTCCCTGTCGGGCAATGGGTGCTGCAGGGATTGGAGGGGAGCTGGACTTGCGTCCCCACAGATTTTGGCTATGACTCTACCGAGATCAGCGGCGTCGCAAAAACAGAAAAAATGTATTGCTGCCTTCCGATCTCCGCACTCTACGACAGGCCCTGTGAGGGCAGCACCGTCCCGTGCTGCAATATGTGCTCGTTGGCCTCGATGGACAGCTATTTCACCTCCGAGTTCATTTACGAAACGATCCAACGGGTCGGGATCAAAACATACACATGGGAGTGCCTGTGATTGCCGCGCGGATATACAACGGGGTAACAGCCGAGACACTCGGCATCAGCCCGATGCAGTTTGCCAGCCGCCGAGAAACGCTCGACCGTTATCTGGCGCAGAGCGGTGGTCGTTTTGACCCGGCCGACTTCCAGGCGTGGCTACGGCAGGATTCGACCGGGAACCGAGGCCGGGAAACCCGAGGGCAGTCCGTCTCCATCGCACCGCTGCCGTCCGGCTGCGGCTGCGGGAGCGGACAGAGCACCCCACGGCAACGACCGTCAAAGTGGGCCATGCTCAAAAGTTTCGCCCGCGAGGCCGCTAAATTCGCCGCTGCAGGATTCGCCACCGTCAGCCGCGATACATACAGGCAGCGGTTGGCGACCTGCGAGGTCTGCTCCGAATTTGCCGCAGACCGCCGTTGCGACGTTTGCGGTTGCTACATGGACGTCAAGGCGCTCATGGCCACCACAAACTGCCAGCGGGGCAAATGGGCAACAGCCACGGAAGCCACGTATGAGCAAGTCTAATTCAGTCCTTTACAGGGGGATTCATGTTCACTCTCACCAGCCAAAGCCCTGACATAAAGCGCATCCTGCACGATCCGGTTCGCGGCCGGATCATCCTGGTCAGCGCCAGCGGCGTCGATATCTATCGCGTCAGCGATTGGTCGAGGGTCGCCTGGGCCACCCTGGCCAATGTTACCTGCGCCGCGATCAACGACCACGGCATCTACATCGGCACATCGGCTACCGGCGTTTGGCGCCTGCCGCTGACCGCCTCAAGCGCATCCACAGCAAAACTGGTGCAGGTTTTCCGGCTCGGCGCCAGCGTCGAGTTATCCAGTGACTCCATCCTCGATCTGGCCGGCGCCGGCGGCGCGCTGGCAATTATCAGCGCCGGCGAATTGCTGTTTTTGCCAAACCCGGCTGTTAGCTATGCGTACCCCGGCGCCGGGACCCC
>JAUWLU010000164.1 GCA_030613545.1 Desulfuromonadales bacterium | reverse complement strand
CCGGCGCCGTCTTTGCCGGCAGAGATCGTGCGCAAGACTTCGGAGAAGTATCTCGAGGCTCTGGCCCGGATCACCGCCCGCGCCCCATAATCAATGCTTGTTGCTGTGCACTGATTGCAAAACGGCGTCACCTCAAGGGTGGCGCCGTTTTTGTTGGTGGGCCAAATGTGAGGCTTTCGCAAAAAGTCATGAGATGGCTAAGCAAAAATTTCGATCTACAAGGCGTAGTGGTTTTTCAGGGGTGAAAGCATACATAGTGTATGTCGAAGTCCTGAAAAAAGCACTGCAACGCAAGAGCGGCCTTTTTGCGACGCCATCAATTATTGAAACGCTTTCTTTTAGGAAACCATTCTGGTAGAGTCCGCAGTCTTTAAAACCCGATCCATCAAAATGGAGCAAACGATGCCAAAATTGACCGGAAAACAGGCACGCCACCTGCGCGCCCTTGGACACAAATTGAAACCGGCCGTCATGGTGGGCAAGGAAGCGGTTACCGAGCAGTTAGTGGTGGTCTGCAAAGAGCAACTGGCCGCTCACGAACTGATCAAAGTCAAGATCCTCGAGGGCTGCCCGCAAGACCGCAAAGAAGTCGCTGCCGAACTGGCGCAGCAGACCGGTGCCAGCGTAGCCCAGATTCTCGGTCGGACCCTGCTCCTCTATCTGCCGAGTCCCGAGCGACTCATCACCCTGCCCTAGCGATCAGCTGACCTGGCTAACCCTGTCGGCCCGTTCCTCGCCGGTCGCATTTAATAATACGGCAAAATCCTGAGCCGCCATCGGGCGCCCGAGCAGATAACCCTGAACGGTACGGCAACCGGCAGCGTAAAGGCAGGAAAGCTGTTGCTCCGTCTCCACCCCCTCGGCGACCACCTCAAGCTTGAGAACATCGGCCATGGCGATGATGTTTTTAACTATGGCCTGATGGTCGGCATGCTCGCCAATGTCCTGCACAAAAGAACGGTCGATCTTGAGGGCGGTGACCGGAAAACGGCGTAAGTAGCTAAGGGAAGAATAGCCGGTACCAAAGTCGTCGATGGAGATGCCGACACCGAGACTGCGCAACCGCTGCAGCTGCTGCTGACTTTCCTGGACACTGCCCATCAGGCAGCTTTCGGTCAGCTCCAGACAGAGGACTTCGGGCAGCAGGCCGTTGGCCGCCAGCGTAGCAGCGATTCGATCGACCAAAGCCGGGTCGTACAGCTGCCGCGCAGAGAGATTAACCGACATCTTAAAGTCAGAGCCGAACCATTGCTGCCATCGTCGCAGCTGGCAGCACGCCGACTCCAGTACCCAGGCGCCTATCTCCTCGATCAAACCGGTCTCTTCCGCCAGCGGAATAAATTCCATTGGCGGCACAAGCCCTCGCCCGGGGTGTCGCCAGCGAATAAGGCTTTCGGCACCGACCAGGCGGCTCGAAACCCGATCATGCAATAGCCCTTCATCGCCCACAATACGCTCGGTCCTGAGCTGATACTGGGGCTGGTAATGCAGTAGAAATTCACCCTTCTTCAGCGCCTTGCGCAAAGCCCCTTCCAGACCGAGACGCACGCGACTGGCCGCCCCCATGGCCGGCTTGTACCGTTCAATTCGCCCGCCCCCCATCTCCTTGGCGCGGTGCATGGCGGCATCGGCATTGGCCAGCAGGGTGTCGATGGTCTCGCCATCCGCTGGGCAGGAAACGATACCCGTAACGCAAGGCGCCCCGGCCAATTCCACTTCGGCATTATCGCAAAGCTGGCCATCGCGACAGACCGCCAGGGTTTTCAGGAATCACACGGGACCTGACAGGTAACCAGGGCAGGGAAAAAGGCTTCGCTGCCATTTTCGGCCATTCGACAGACGATATCGTACAGGCGGCGCTGCTCACGGTGGAGCTTTTGCCTGGCATGAACACTGAAAAGGAAGGCTAGAAGGATATTAACCAACAGAAGGGGAGAACCGACCAGCAGGGAAAGGTTCGGCATGGTGATCGAGTCGTCGGCCAAACACATCGGCAACAGGATTGAAAGAAGCAGGCCCAGCGCCAGCAACGGATAAAATCCCCGCAATTCGCGACAAATCACCGGTAGCCCTGGAAAACGGTTGTTCCCTTTGGAACCTCGCACGCGGCTGCCCCCTGCCTTACATGATGGCGTCGCAAAAAGTCCGTCCTACGGCGTTGCAGCGCTTTTTCAGGACTTCGACATACACTATGTATGCCTTCACCCCTGAAAAACCACTACGCCTTGTAGGTCGGAATTTTTGCTTAGCCATCTCATGTCTTTTTGCGAAAGCATCTTACATCATTAAAACAACAACGCATACAAATCAGAACGCCGTTATACAGCACCCCTTTGCGCCCTTCAAGGACATTTGCATTGGAAAAACCAAAGCTTAGCAATTTTAATCCTGGCCAGGCAAGGCTCAGACCCGCTCATAGGGATCAAATAGTTTTTTGTATTCTTCCAGGGCATAGCGATCGGTCATGCCGGCCAGAAAGTCACAGATGACCCGCTCCTTGCCATACAGTTCAAACCTCTCCCGGTAGCTGCGGGGCAACAGGGTGGGATTGGTACAATAACTGTCAAAAATCATGCTCAGAAAGCGCTCGGCCTTGACCCGCATGCGCTCGACCCGGTAATGACGGTACAGATTTTTGAACAAAAAGCGCTTCAGCTGGCGATTCTTGTGATCAATTTCCTCACTGAAGGCGACCAGTCGCGCCGAATGAAGTCGTACCCGAGAGGCACTGTCGATGCCATGCTCCTCGATGTTCGCCAGGGTCGTGTCCACCACGTCGTGAATCAAGCGCCCGATGAGATAACTGATGGTTTGATAGACGTGGCGTCCCTCATCCAGAGCGGGATACTTCTGGCCGACGAGAACAAAGGTTTCCTGCCAGAGCTCCGCTTCGGCCAGCTCCGACAGATTGATGTGGCCGGCCTTCAGGCCGTCATCGATATCGTGATTATTGTAGGCGATCTCATCGGCCAGGTCGATGAGTTGGGCCTCCAGAGAAGGCCGCTCGCCAGGGCAGTATTCGATCAGATCCTCGGTAGCAGCCTGGTCGTATTCCGAGGAATGTTTGATGATGCCTTCGCGGGTTTCCCAGCTGAGATTAAGACCATTGAAACCAGGGTAACGCTCCTCAAGAATCTCGACGATACGCAGCGACTGCCGGTTGTGCTCAAAGCCGCCGAAATCGCCCATCAGCCGGTTAAGTACTTCTTCCCCCGTATGACCGAAGGGAGTATGTCCCAGATCGTGAGCCAAAGCCAGGGCCTCGACCAGATCCTCGTTAAGCAGCAGTCGTCGAGCGATCCCCCGGGCAATCTGGGAGACCTCCAGGGAATGGGTCAAGCGGGTCCGGTAGTAATCGCCCTCGTGGTTGACAAAGACCTGGGTCTTGTATTCGAGACGCCGAAAAGCGGCACAGTGAATAATACGATCCCGGTCGCGGGCAAAAACCGAGCGAATATCTTTAAAATCTTCCTGGTAACGACGGCCACGGCTTTCCAGGCTGCGGGTTGCATAACTTGCCAGATCAGGTCTTTCCATAGCCCCTCCTACGGAGACATCACAATGCGACCGGGCTCTTGACGGCAGTTCGCCGGCATGTTAGTTTTTAGCCCTTTTTTCGCGAGGTATAACCGATGCGCATCATCAGCGGCAGCGCCAGAGGTAAACGGCTGGCAACCTTTGACGGCAGTCAGATTCGCCCGACCAGCGACCGGGTGCGTGAAGCACTGTTCAGCATGCTGTTCAGCCGCCTGGGTACCTTTGCCGGCCGCCGCGTGCTCGACCTCTATGCCGGTTCCGGTGCCCTGGGCCTGGAGGCCCTCAGCCGCGGCGCTTGCCATGCGACCCTCATCGACGACGGGAGCCAGGCCGCCAGCCTTATCGAACACAACGCCAGCACCTGTCAACTGCAGGACAGAATCAGCCTGATTCGCGGCCAGGTCCTCGACAAACTGACCCTGACCCAGAACCGTGCCCCCTTCGATCTGATCTTTATCGACCCGCCTTACGACAAGGGCCTGCTGACACCGACCCTGGCGACAATTTCCGATCTAAGCCTGCTGGCCGAAGATGGTATAGTGTGCATTGAGATATCCAGCAGGGAAACCTTGCCGGATCGCATCGGCCAACTGCAGTGTATCGCCCAGCGCCGCTACGGCGCCAGCCAGATCGGCCTGTTGACCCGCTGTCAATGCGAGGAACCCCAGACATGAACGACAACATCGCCGTATATCCCGGTTCCTTCGATCCCATCACCAACGGCCATCTCGATATTATCCTGCGGGGGCTGAAGATCTTTGACAAGCTGATCATCGCTGTGGCGCAGAACGTCAACAAGCGAGCCCTGTTCGACATCGATGAGCGACTGGCGCTGATTCGAGAGACCTTGCAGGATTATCCTCAAATCAAGGTCGACACCTTTGACGGCCTGCTGGTCAACTACATGGCGACCAAAGGAGCGCGGGTGGTATTGCGCGGCCTGCGGGCCGTTTCCGACTTCGAGAACGAATTCCAGCTGGCCCAGATGAACCATTCCCTGAACAACGAGATGGAAACCCTGTTCATGATGACTTCGATCCGCTACGGCTACCTCAGTTCCTCCATCGTCAAAGAGGTATCCTCAATGCGCGGCAAAATCGACGGCTTTGTTCCGCTCTGTGTCGAAAATGCCTTGCGCGCCAAATACCCTCCCCCTTAAACGCTTGCCTAGAATAACCTTGATGCTTTCGCAAAAAGTCATAAGAGGGCTAAGCAAATTTTTCGATCTACAAGGCGTAGTGGTTTTTCAGGGGTGAAGGCATATATAGTGTATGTCGAAGTCCTGAAAAAGCGCTGCAACGCAGTAGAGCGGCCTTTACTACTGTTCCTGCCACTGCTCCAACCGGCTCACGAACCGGTCGAGGGCCTCGACCACCAGTTCCTCGAGGCGCCTGCCCTTATCCGTCGTCGCCAGGCTCGGATCGCCCCACACCCCGCCGGGCCAGAACCGGCG
>JAUWLU010000355.1 GCA_030613545.1 Desulfuromonadales bacterium | reverse complement strand
CGCCGGTTCTGGCCCGGCGGGGTGTGGGGCGATCCGAGCCTGGCGACGACGGATAAGGGCAGGCGCCTCGAGGAACTGGTGGTCGAGGCCCTCGACCGGTTCGTGAGCCGGTTGGAGCAGTGGCAGGAACAGTAGTAAAGGGTGCTGCGGCGGCCGGTGGCGATTGGCGGGCGGCTGAACACCGCCTGCGGAGACCGCCCAAGGTTGATGGCTAAGCAAAAAGTCCGCTCTACTGCGTTGCAGCGCTTTTTCAGGACTTCGACATACCATATGTATGCCTTCACCCCTGAAAAACCACTACGCCTTGTAGATCGAAATTTTTGCTTAGCCATCTCATGACATTTTGCGAAAGCATCACACTTGGGTAGTGCAAAATAGTGGGCTCAGCCGATTTGACCGGCGAATTCCTTGCCAAAGGTTGTGCACTGTTGCAGTGCTTCGGTGTCTGGGGCCCACAACTGGCGCAGCCCACCGTTGACCAGTTCAAAGCCGGCCTCACTCAGTTTTTCGCCGATCATCCCGATACTCTCGCCGCTCCAGCCGTAAGCGCCGAAGGCTGCGGCCTTTTTGCCGCGAAACCTTAGCCCGCGTATTTCTTCTAATATTCCCGCCACCGCAGAGAGGATGCCCTGATTGATGGTCGGAGAACCGATCAGAACCGCCTTTGATTTAAACACCTCAGTGATCACATCGTTTTTGTCCGAACGGGCACAATTAAAAATCTTCACCGTTGTATCCGGAGAAGCTTGGCAGATTCCTGCGGCAATGGCTTCGGCCATGCTGCGGGTACCGTTCCACATGGTGTCGTAAAGAAGGGTTATCTGATCCTCCTGATAATTGTCGGCCCATTGCAGATATTTTTCGACAATCTGCATGGGATTATCCCGCCAGAGAACCCCGTGGCTGGGGCAGATCATCTTCAGCGGCAAATCAAGACCAGCGAACTGCTGAATCTTCTTCAGAACCAGGGGGCTGAAAGGTGTGAGGATATTGGCGTAATATTTGATGCATTCCGCCCAGAGTTCGCAGGGATCGACCCGATCGTTGTAGAGTTCTTCGGATGCCAGATGCTGCCCGAAGGCGTCGCTGGAAAACAGAATGTCCTCACCCGTCAGATAACAAAACATGCTGTCGGGCCAATGCAGCATCGGCGCTTCAATGAAGATCAGTTCTCGCTCCCCGAGACTAAGACGGTCCCCGGTCTTGACGACCTGGAAATTCCAGTCGGCATGGTAATGACCTTTTAGGGATTTAACACCGTTGGCAGTGCAGTAAATTGGCTTGCCGGGCAGATGGCGCATCAATTCCGGAAAGCCACCGCTATGGTCAATTTCAGCGTGATTAGCCACGACAAAGTCAATATCGTCGGGGGAAACCTTCTGGAACAACTCTTCAACATAGTGCTTGGCGAAGGGTGCCCAAACTGTATCAATAAGAGCCGTCTTTTGATCCCGCACCAGGTATGAATTATAGGTAGTACCACGATGGGTGGAATATTCTTCTCCATGAAACTTGCGCAACTCCCAGTCTGTTTTGCCTACCCAGGTAACGATGTCGGTGATGGGAAAGTGCATGATGCCTCCTGTGAGTTGATCGGCTTGAGACGCTGTTTTCTCCCGCGAGTCCGGTTAGTATATCTAATATAATATAGCGTAAGATTTGATTACTGCGGGAACGCGAGGATTCTTGCAACCTTTTAAACTCCTCCCCTCGGCTTGCCACGAACCACCAGTGATGGCGTCGCAAAAAGTCCACCCTACTACGTTGCAGCGTTTTTTCAGGACTTCGACATACTTTATGTATGCCTTCACCCCTGAAAAACCACTACGCCTTGTAGGTCGAAATTTTTGCTTAGCCATCCCATGACTTTTTG
>JAUWLU010000319.1 GCA_030613545.1 Desulfuromonadales bacterium | reverse complement strand
GGGCAGCTGAGGCCGTCGAACCGGCGCAGGAACTCGATGGCGTCGCCACCTTTATCGCAGCCACGGCAGTACCAGGCCTCGCGATCGGTCCAGACCAGAAAACGATCGGTACCGCCACACTCTGGGCAGGGCCCGGCCCCCTCTTTGGCGGTTTTCTTTTTGAGACCGGCGCTGCGGTTATTTGCGAGCTCGAGGATGGTCATTTAGTAGTGTCCAGTCTGCGGTTATCATAATGATCATCATTGGTCATAATCTTTTTCATAATTTCGTAACCTTCTTAACTCTCTCTCTTTTTCTTCTTTTATGATGATTATTATAAAAATAAGAAGAATAAACATAGAGAGTATTGCTTTGTTTTTTTACTACTCCACTCTTGTACTTAAAAAACAAACCAACTGCATGCGCACGCGAGGGAAAATCATAATCGTCATAATAAATACAGGTTTTGTTTTATATCCCGGCTACTTGCCGGTTATTATGATTTATTATGATATGACGATCCCCTTTCCCCCTAGAGTGGCTCGCCGACAAACAGATGCTCATAATCCCGCCGGTGGCAGGTAGATATCGAGTATCCAGAGCTGGCCGCCGGTCTCTTGTGGATCGGGCAGGGTGTAACCGCGCGAGCGCAACTCTTTGCCGATGGTCCTTTTTTTCTGGATGTACGTGCATTTTTCGTCGACGGTGTCTTCGTACCAACTCTTAAACCTATCGTAGAAGGTAGAGAAGGTGATTTTGCCGTCTGGATCGCTCTCCACCACCTCGTCGAGGAACCTGCCGAGATGGTCTTCGGCGCGATGGGTCTCGGTGACGGCGTCGAGGATTTTTTTGGGCGGACTGAGTCCGCATTTCTGCCACTCGAGGCAGGCCATCACCAGGTCGGCGAGGATGCCGGGCAGGTTGCCGCGAAGCTGGTCGGGCAAGGTTTTGTCCTTGGCTCGGTAGCGGTGGGCGTTGTACGGATCGTCGGCGGCGCGCTGCTCGGGGTTGTCGACGTAGAGGATGGGGTGGTCGACCTTGATGAGGCGCTCGCGCAGGGCGAAGTCTTTGGTGAGACCGACGGGCAGATCGTTGGTGTGCAGGATCAGCTTGTGGGTCGGTTTAAAGTTGGTTTCGTCTCGGTCGTTGGGCGCCCGGGCCTTGATCATGTCGCCGCCGGTGAGGCGCTTGACGGCGGCGCCGCTGATTTTACGGTTTTCTTCTGTTTCGGAGCCGATACACATGCGGCGGCCGCGTAGGCTGGCGAGGTGGGCGCTGTGGCTGGAGGCGTTGGGCGGGGTGCGCGATTCCATGAGCATCTCGGGATCGATAGCCCAAGACAGGCCGCCGAGCAGATCGTGCATGATCTCGAACAGGGTGCCTTTACCGTTGCGCCCGCGACCAACGAAACAAGCGATGAAGTGTTCGACGCGCAGGCCGGTGAGGCAATAGCCGAGCAGCCGGCGGACGAAGTCGACGATCTCCTGGTCGCCGTCGTAGATGCCGAGCAGGAACGGCCGCCAGTCGGGGTTGACGTTGTCGATGCCGTGGAACGGCACTGGAATGGCGCGTAACAGATATTGCTCTGGCAATCCGGCAATAAGGCGCCCGGTTTCGAGATCGATGACGCCGTTCTGGCAGGGTAGCAGCATGGGGTGATTGTCGAGGTCTTCGGACCGGAGGCGCAGCTGCCCGGCAATGTGGGAGAAGTACAGGGTGCGCTCGACGCCGGTCTTGCTGCGGAGCTTGTCAACCCGAGTGAGGTATTTTTTGTGCTGGTTGGTGAGGTTTTTCAGGGGGGTGGCGGCGATGGCGGATTCTTCTGCGGCGGCTCTTCCTTCGCGGTCACAGGCGCCCTGTTCTTCGGCGGAGCCGCCTTTGCCTAGAATCTTACCCATCTTGACGGCGGCGGATGCTTTGACATTGGCGGCATCGAGCTTTTCGCGGGTTTCTTCGATGGGGTCGATCAGAGCGTCGGCTGCGGTCTGGTAGCGCAGGGCCACTTCTTCGACGTTGTCGGCCGAGGAGTCGAAGGTATCGTCATCCCAGTGATGCCCGTTGAAGCTGAGCCACCTGCCGGAGGTCTTGTTATAGACAAACTTGCCGTCGTGCAGGGAGGCGTAGAGAATACCGTCGCCGCGCTCGTTGTGATCAAGACACTCTTTGACGAAACGGGGATCGTCGGGACCGCTGGCAGGGGAATCCTTTTTCGGCTTCTCGGCTTCGGCGTCAGCGAGTTCTTCAGC
>JAUWLU010000140.1 GCA_030613545.1 Desulfuromonadales bacterium | reverse complement strand
GGTATGTCGAAGTCCTGAAAAAGTGCTGCAACGCAGTAGGGCGGACTTTTTGCGACGCCATCAACGTTTGCTTGATTGACAAAAGGAGGGGAAGGCTGTCGCGATGAGTGCACGTGCCAACTACTTCAAAATCGGCCTGTTCGTGCTGTGCGGCGCGGCCATCGCCGTGGTGGGGCTAATGGCCCTCGGGGCCAGCTCGCTGTTTCAGAAAAAATTCTACGCCGAGTCGTACTTCGAAGAATCGGTGCAGGGGCTCGACATCGGCTCGCCCATCAAGTTTCGCGGCGTACAGATCGGCCGGGTCGAGGCCATCACCCTGGTGGGCGCCGAGTACCCGACGGAAAAGCGCTACGTGCTGGTGCGGGTCGCCCTCTATCAGAGCGCCATCGGCGCTTTGAGCCAGGCGGAGGTGAAACGCTTCGTCGACAGCGAGGTGGAAAAGGGCTTGCGGGTCCGGTTGGCCTTTCAGGGGGTGACCGGGGCCGCCTACCTCGAAGCGGACTACCTGGAAGCCGAACGGGCCCCATGGCTGAGCATCGACTGGCAGCCGGCCTACCCCTTTTTGCCCTCGGCGCCGAGCACCATCACCCGCTACAGCGAGGCCATCGACCGGATTCTGAAGAATATCGAGCAGATCAACATTCCAGCCATCGGCGCCGGCCTGGAGAAGGCCCTGACCGCGATGAACGGCTTCATGGAAAAGGCCCAGGTGGGCGAAATCAGCCAGCAGACGGTACAGCTGTTGACCGAACTGCGCACCACCAACCGGCGTCTGGAGCGTATAGTGTCCAAGGCCGCAACCCCCTTCAACAACATGATGCAGGAGCTGCCGGAGACGGTGCAGAACCTCAACCGGCTGACGGCGCAGCTCAACGCCCTGGCTGGCGATCTGCCGGAGAATATCGCCCCCCTCGGTAGCACCCTGCGCCGCCTCAACGGCCTGTTGGCTGCCGAACAGCAGACCATCGAGGAGACCCTGGACAACATTCAACAGGTGTCGGAAAACCTGCGCGACATCACTGACGACGCACGCCGCTATCCGGCGCAGATGTTGCTCGGCGCCCCGCCACCGCCCGTGGAGCCGTAACCCATGATCAGCGTCCGCTATCAACGCCTGCCCTGGCTGATGCTGCCGGCCTTTTTGCTGCTCGCCGGCTGTCTGCGCCTGGAGAAACCCTATCCACAGAAGAGCGCCTATACCCTTGCTGCAGCCCGCAGCGCTGCAGCGCAGCAGCCGCGCTCGAACCGGGTATTGCAGATTGGCAAATTTGACAGCGCCCCGGCCTATCGCAGCAAGGGTTTCGTCTACCGCACTGGCGAGCAGACCTGGCAGAGCGACTATTACCACGAATTCTTTACTCCACCGGCAGCCATGCTCACCGAGCAATGCCGCCGCTGGTTGCAGCAAACGGGGCTTTTCGGCCAGATCAACCAAAGCGGCTACCCGCCGGCCAGCGACCTGTTGCAGGGCCGCATCGTCGCCCTTCATGGCGACTACCGTCCGGGCCGCACCCCCATGGCGGTGCTGGAACTGCAGCTGACCCTCATGGACAAGAGCGCCGCTCCAGCCCACACCGTCGTCGACCGGCTCTATCGTCGTAGTCTGCCCCTGGCGGACAAACAACCGACCACCCTGGTACAAGCCTGGAACGCAGCGCTAACGGATATTCTGAGGGAATTCGAGGGCCAGCTGCGACAGATCCGCTACCCCGTTCAACAGCAACAGGGCCCGGCACAATAGCCGGGCCCTGTTGTTCACACCAAGGACACCTCACTCCCTCAGGCCTGCCAGCGGCCGTTTCAGGAGCAGCCGATGGAAACCTCTCCCCGAGCCAGCGCCATGCAGAGGCCGTCCAATTCTGCCAGTTCTGCGGCACAAATTTCCCGTACCGGACCGGCAACATCTGCGATTCTCAGACCTTCGCTGGGCAGCACCTGCACCGCCACCAGCTGCGGCTGATCGATGGGAGCGCCGATGCGGCTCACCAGGTAAACGTAGACCTCTTTCAGGCCGCCTACCTGCAGGTAGATATTACGGGCGATGCGGTGGGCAAGAACGTTGTAGATCTTGCCGACATGACTGACAGGGTTCTTGCCCGCTACCGCCTCGGTGCCGAGGGGACGCCCCACGGCGATCAGACCGTTGACCCGGTTGCCGCGGCCGACCTGGCCGGAATCGGCATCTTCGGCCGAAGTGCCAAGCAGGCTCAAATAGACCCCACCCAGACCGCGGCCGGGCCGGTCGAGGGCATTGTAACTAACCTGCACCCGCTCCAACCCCGAAAAACCGCCGACAAACGATTCCATATCCTGCAGAACCAGCTCCTTGCGGGCAAAATAGTCCTCCTCGCTAGCCACCGAGCCAGCCAGCAGCGGCATGGCCACGGTGAATTCCACCTCCCGGGCCCGGCGAACGGCCATCACCTTGACGTCCTCTCCGGTACCGGGGAAACGGTCCTTGAACCCCTTTGAGTTGAGATAGCGTTCCAGTTTCAGGACCGCCTCTTCGGTGGGACTCAGGGGATAATAGCCGACTGCCGCCGAGGTATCGTTGGCTCCGCGCACCGCTCCGGGCCGAGCGAAGATGTCGGCCAGCTCCGTTGAACCGGCGCCCAGCACCACCCGGCACTGCAGATGCTGTACGGGATTGACGAAACGCAGATGCTTTCGCAACCAGCTGCGAGCCGCGCTCAGAGCAATTCCCCCGACATCCAGATGTCGCCCCTCACAACAGAGGGTGGCGCGATCGCCAATAACCAGCTGCATCGGTTTGACCAGCCGACCGCCACCGAACCACTTCTCCACCGCACCGGCTACCAGCAACCCCTTGTCGATATTATGATGGAGCACCCGGCCGAACTCGCGCAGATAGACCCGAGACAAAGCCACAGAAATGGCCTCCATCATGGCATCGCACATGGTATCGGGATGCCCCTGGCCTTTGCGCTCGACAATCTCGAAGGGGCGCTCATTGGCCGATTCGGCACGCAACGGTTCAACAGCAATGTTCATGGAATCCCCCTTTCGGCAGCCGACCCGCGCACCGGCATCTATTATCACGTTACCAGTCGACTACCGACTGTCAAACTGCACGAGCAGAGAAACGCATGACAACAGAGGCCTTCTTGACAGCCTTCAAAGCTCTTTTAGGATTGATAGTGAAGCCACGAAAGAATGTCCCCTAATGCCGCTCCTTTGTGGAGGAAGTCATGAAACGGATTCTGAAGGCTGCCGTCCGCTTTGCCCAATCCGACCCGCACCTGGCCAAATTCGAGATCAGCGCCCAGGGTAACGAACTGCATCTCTCCAAGGACGGCGAGAGCTTTGCCCGCCTGCTGCCGGCAGAAAAGGCGGACCTGTGGCGGATGGAATATTTTCACCAGGAGGAACGCTGGGAGCATATCGATTTCACCGGCACCCTCGAGGAATGCCTGGCGTTCCTGGCGGAAAATACCCATTACCTGTTCTGGGAGGGGTGAGGCCAGCCCCCTTCCTGTGGGCAAAGCAGGGAGATGGCATGCAAAAAGCGCTCGGCCCGGTGGCCAAGGCGCTTTCGACAGCAGTATGAATGTCATCTCTCAATGGCCACAGATGCTGATAATCCTGGCCAGCAATTTTTCCGCCTCTTGCGGCGCAAACGGTACCGGCTCCAAATCGGCATCCCCGAAATATTCGAGGTATTCATCCCAGGGGCCCTCGCATATCAAATCATAGGCACAGCGGAAACAATTGGTTCCCTTGGCCTTGATCGCCTGGCGCACATTGTTCCAATCCCTGGTGCCACCATGAACCGGGGTAAAATACTTCTTTGTGCCCCGCAATTCATGCAATTCGCTCACCGCCTCGGGGTACTCGGGAATGACGCAGAAGGGCACTGCTTCGAAATCGATCGTCATACCGAGCTGATCTGCCACCTGGACCAACTGACTTAAGGGCTCTTTGAGGTCGCGATAACGCGGCAGGAGGAAATGGCGATTTCTACGAGCGTTGCCCAGCGCATGAGGATAGGCGAAATTAACCTTGTCGACCTGCAGCTCAGAAAAGAGGCGCAAAATCCCCGTTAATTCGGCACAATTCTTTTGCGAAATAACCACCTTCCCGACCACCCAACAATGGCGTTGCCGGAGATTGCGAATACCGCTGACGGTTTGCAGAAAACTGCCGTTCCTCTGGGTAATGGCATCGTGCGTGGCTGCGTTGTCGCCATGCAGGGCAATCGTATAGGAAACCTGCTCAAACGAGCTGAGCGCATCGCACATGGCTTCGCTGGCCAAGGCCCGGCCGTTGGTCTGAACCCCGATGGCGAAGCCGTACGCGGCCGCCTGCCGAACCAGGTCGATAAAATCTTCGCGCATGGTCGGCTCGCCCCCCGTCAAAACCACGCGGGCCGCACCTTCCTCGCTGTATGCAGCCAAAAGTTCGGACGCCTCTTCAGAGGTCAGGTCGATAGCCAGCGATCGGTCCTGCAGCGCGTCTCGATTATCGGTAATGACGCAATGGATACAGTCGTTGTTGCAGGAATAACCCAACTTTAAATCACAGGTCATCTTGCCATGCGGAACCGCCTTCGATGTTTTTCTCATAGCTGAATCCTGTGCTGGTGACTGCGAAAGGTTCAAATTGTCAAATCGTTCTGATCAGGCAACAACCGGGATACTGCTCTTGCAGTTGTGCCCATTGCTGCTCAAGGCCCGCACCGCAAATCCCTGCGGCAGTCTCCGGAAGGTGCAAGCGAATGAGGTTGGTCGGGTAACGCGGCCGATAGCAGGCAAGGTCCGCTGGGGCGAGATTCTGAATCATGTGAGACGGCCAGGTCTTCATCGGCGCCAGTCCCCGTTCGCCGTATTTTGCCAAGTAGCTTTTTTCCACCCCCAGACAATGATCTCTGCCGATGCAATCGGCGCAGATATCCGCCTTGGCGTACAGCTTCGAAGAAGAGCTGATCATCTTGGGATCCGACTCCGGGTGACACTGGGTAAGAAAGGCGGGCAGTAAGCAATAGGGGCTTTTTTCCAGAACAAAATACATCCCTTCCGCAAGAGCGACCTCGATAGCATCCCATAGCGATGCGCGCAACCCATCGATCGGTGCGATAGAGGGCAGGAAGTTCCAGCCATCAATCAGCATGGAGTATTTCACCCGCCTCACTCCGCATGCCGCCAGCACTTGGGTGATGGCGCTGAGCCGGTCCATATTTTCCTGGAGCATGACGATATTGACCAGTACCTTGCAGCCACGCTCCGACAGGTTTTTTAGCCCGGCGCAGGTTTCCGCAAAACTGTCGGGCACCTGGGTCAAAAAATCGTGCAGCGCAGCATCATCTCCGTACAAGGAGGAACGCATCGCCACCGGAAATTTGGCGATGCGCTCAGCCGCTTCAGGCAGGCTAAAATAGCGCCCATTGGTGGCCAGGCTGATCTGATGTCCTTGCGCGGCGGAAAATTCGAGCAGCTCCCAGAAACCGGGATAGAGGGTCGGCTCGCCGCCAAAAAAGTCGACCCGCTCCCCCGCCGGAAGCGAAGCCAGGAGGCTGCTGAGTTCGTCGAATCGCGGCTGCTGGCCCTGTTCGATCTCGCGGGACACCATGCAAAAGCGACAGCGGTTGTTGCATGCGCCGGTCATACGCAGAACCTGCATAACGCTTCCCCTTCCGGCAGAGGCCAGTGTTCAGCCGGAAACTCCGGATGAACACTGGCCAGTTTCTGATTTGGAAACGAGCAATTTTTCGTAAGG
>JAUWLU010000380.1 GCA_030613545.1 Desulfuromonadales bacterium | reverse complement strand
ACCGGCCTGCCTTCAATGATTCTCTCTGCAAGGAGTTACCCGTCATGTCCATCCTTATTATCGGCGCCGCCCGTATCAACGCTCTCGTTCCCCGCCTCGAAAAGTTGGGGGCCACCCGCATCACTCATTGGCCGGCCCGTAACCGCAAGGTTGCCAAAAACACCATTCCCAATCATGTCGATGCGGTGCTGTTTTTCACCGACTTCCTGCACCACTCGGCAGCGCGCACGCTCAAGTCGCAGGCCAAAAAGCTCGGCCTGCCGTCCCTCTACTGCCGACGCTGCTGGAGTGAAATGGCCGAGCAGCTGAACCGGCTGCCCCGCTAAAGACAGCTCCCCTGCAATCGTATTGCCGCTTGGCAGTCAAGGAGGCTTTCGCATGAACAGATCAGCGGAATGCACGGATTCCTCTCCGGACGACAGCAACAGACATTGGCTGCCACCCGGACTCCACCTGCGCGACTGGCGGCAGGCGGCGGCGGCGCCGATTTTCGTCGGGCTGCCCACCGAAGTTGTGATGGAGGCGCTCAAATCCGGACGCCTGGCCTGCTTCAGCCAGGGCGAACAGGTCTTCTCGCCCGACTGCCGCCAGGACACCTTTTTGCTCGTTCTGCAGGGGCGGATCAAGCTGTACCATCTCGATAGCAACGGGGAAGAACGGGGGCAGCGCTTTGCCGACGCCGGCGAACTGCTGTGCCCGCCTCTGGATAAGAGCCGGTCCGCGGCTTTGTGCTGCACCTTCGGGGAATCGGTCGGGATGCTGCGCCTGCTGATTTTGTCAAGCGCCGGCTTCTTGCAGCTGCTGCGCAACTGCTTTCCCCTTGCGCACAACCTCATCGCGCAACTGGCGACATCGCTGGAACGGGCCGGCCAGCAGGCCTGCCTGTGCCAGGCGCGCTCGGCCCCGGTGCTGGTCGCCCGCTATCTGCTGGAACGCATGCCGGACCACGAGGCCTCGATCGACTTGCGCCCCGTCCGTATGACGGCCCAAGAACTGGGTATCGCCCGCGAAACCCTTTCCCGCGCCATCGCCGGAATGCGCAAGAGCAGACTGATTGACTACTACCGGGGCAAAGTCTTCGTTCTCGATCGCCCCGGCCTGCGTGAACTCGCCTCCAGCCTGTGAATACTGAATCCCATGTCCCGCAATTGAGGAAATTATTCCCGCCATTGCCGTAATGCCCAAGACGGGACTGATCGACTACTGGCGGGGAAACGTCTTCGTTCGCGACCGCGCCAGCCTGCGCGAGCCGGCCGCCGATCCGGAGCGTTCGATCCCCCAGCCCGCCAATTGAAAATAGTTATCATTTTCGTGACGCAGATCACCGACCTATCCCCCGGAATGGGTTAAAAAGAGCCCTCAAGAAGGATCAACACCACCTTGCGATGGAAAGCCGCCATGTCCCAAATCAGCAGTAGTGAAGAAATCAAATCCCGCCTCTGCAGTCTGTTCGACGAACTGCTGCGCCACTGCGGCTACGGCC
>JAUWLU010000345.1 GCA_030613545.1 Desulfuromonadales bacterium | reverse complement strand
GAGTTGGGTGCTGAAGATCTGGACGAATTCGACGGTACCGGCGGTACCGGCCCCCTCGATGTAATCGCCGGCCTTGAAGGGCTTGAAGATGATCATCATCACCCCGGCGGCGAAGTTGGACAGGGAGCTCTGCAATGCCAGGCCGACGGCCAGGCCGGCGGCACCGAGCACGGCGATGAGTGAGGTGGTCTGAAAACCGATCTGGTTGAGGGCGGCGATGACGACGAAGACCAGCAGGGCCGAATAGACCACGTTGCCGCAGAAGCCGACCAGGGTCGGATCGACATTGCGCTTGTTGAGAATTTTGCGCATCAGTTTGGTCAGCAGCTTGCTGGCCCAGATGCCGAGCCCCAGAATCACGATGGCGCCGACGAGCCGGATGCCGTAGACGGTCAACCAGGAATTGACGGTTTCCATGTTCATGTTTCCTCCTTAAGGGATGAGAGGCGTAACTGCAATGACCAATTTAACGGGCTCCTGTAGTGTGATGACAGCGGGCTTATTGAAAATATTAAACAAGGGTTCCTTTAATGGCAAGGGGCGGCTGCCTCTTTTTGCCGCCGCGGAGACCGCATGAGCAACCTGTCGCAACCCCGCCTCTACAGCGTTGCGTTTGTCGCCATGGCGGTGGCCAACTTCGCTGCCGCTGCCAGCTTCGGGGTCTTTTTTCTGTTTCCCCTGGTGATCGAAGGCTACGGCGGTTCGAAGGCCGATATCGGTCTGATCATGGGCATCTTCGCCCTGGCCGCGACCCTCTGCCGGCCCTGGGTCGCCGAGCTCATCGACCGCCTGGGGCGCAAGCACAGCTATACCATCGGTTCCCTGCTGATGACCTTGCTGCCCTGCGGCTATATGGTCCTCGGCAACGATCTGGCGGCCATCTACCTGCCCCTGCTGGCCCTGCGCATCGTCCACGGCATCGGCCTGGCTCTCTGTTTCACCGCCTGTTTCACCTATGTCGCCGATATCGTTCCGCCGGCCCGTCTCAACGAGGGGATCGGCATGTTCGGCATTTCCGGGCTGGTCGGCCTGGCGGTCGGTCCCGTGCTGGCCGAGCTGGCTCTGGATCGCTGGTCCGAGCCGGCCTTTTTTCTCACCGCCAGCGGCCTGGCCGCCGTCGGCCTGGTCTGTCATCTGCCCCTGGCCGAAACCCTGGTGCGCGGCAGGGCGGACGCCGGCATCAGCTTCTTCGCTGTGCTGCGACAGCGCAAGATGATGCTGGTAGCGATTCTGGCGGTACTGTTCGGTTTCGGTTTGGCCGGCTCCGGCAATTTTGTCGCGCCGCTGGCCGCCGAGCGCCGTATCGCCTTCGTCTCCCTCTATTTCCTCTGCTACTCTACGGCGGCCGTGCTGGTTCGTCTGTTGGGCGGCCGGCTGGCCGACCGAATCGGCGAGCGGCGTATTCTGCCCTATGCCCTGACCATCACCGGTGCGGGACTGCTGGCCCTGCCCCTGGTGCATGGCCATATTGCCCTGGCGGCGGCGGGACTGGCCAGTGGTTGCGGCCACGGCCTGCTCTACCCGGCCCTCAATTCCTGGGCCATTCGCAATGCACCGGCTACGGTGCGCGGCAAGGTCACCGGCATCTATACCGGCTCCCTCGATGCCGGCAACTTCAGCGGCTCGCTGTTGCTCGGCCTGATTGGCGAATGGTGCGGTCTTTCGGTGCTGTTTCTGGTCGCCGGCGGTGCTTTGCTGGCCGGCCTGCTGGTGCTGGCGTGGGGCAACCGACGAAGGCTGTGTGAGCCCCGTTGAAAATTATGTTTTTATGTCAAAGGGTTATGAAAGATGCTTTCGCAAAAAGTCATGAGATGGCTAAGCAAAAACTTCGGCCTACAAGGCGTAGTGGTTTTTCAGGGGTGAAGGCATACATATAGTATGTCGAAGTCCTGAAAAAGCGCTGCAACGCCGGAGGACGGACTTTTTGC
>JAUWLU010000360.1 GCA_030613545.1 Desulfuromonadales bacterium | reverse complement strand
CCAATTCTTCGAAGGACATGAATTTGTAGGGGATCATGCGGAACGCGCCGGCCACCGCACCGCGCTGCAAATAGATATTGCCGCGAAAACGCGCCAGCCCCTTGACGCCAAAGGCAAGATCGAGCTCATTTTCTTCCTCGAACTTGCGCTTCTGGGCGTCGGTCAGGAGGCTGTACCAGAGCGGCTTGGTATCCTGGGACTGAAAAGGTGGATGCTGTAAAGCCTTGACCTCCCCGTCAATACGTACCTGCGGCGGCGCCCCCGAAGTAACATGAAGATCGGAGGCCCCCATTTCGCCCATCGCTTTCAACAGTTCACGACTCCCTACCATCGAAACATCTTCCGTTCAGACAACATGGCGAAGTAAAGCAAAAACCGGACCAAGTCCTTAAGCCGATAGCCGATAGCCGATAGCCGATAGCCGATAGCCGATAGCCGATAGCCGTTAATGATTCTTTCACAAAAAGTCATGAGATGGCTAAGCAAAAATTTCGGCCTGCAAGTCGTAGTGGTTTTTCGGGGGTGAAGGCATACACAGGTATGTCGAAGTCCTGAAAAAGCGCTACAACGCAGCTGGGCGGACTTTTTGCGACGCCATCATCAATCATCCGCCACCGTGCTGCGCAACACCTCCTCAAAGGAGGTCATTCCTTCCTTCAACTTGCTCAGAGCCGACTGGCGCATGGTTTTAACCCCCAGCCGCATCGATTCGCGCTTGATTTCGGCGGTATTGGCACCGGCCAGAACCAGCTCGCGAATTTCCTCGAACATCGGCATGACCTGGTAGATGCCGACCCGGCCCTTGTAACCGGTATTGTTGCAGGTCGAACAGCCTTGCCCTTTGTAGCAGACGTAGTCATCGACCTCTTCCGGCGAGACTCCGGCATCGAGCAGGGCCTGTTTGGAGACATCTTCCACGACCTTGCATTCCGAGCAGACCCGGCGGCCCAGTCGCTGGGCGGTAATCAGATTTACCGCCGAGGCCACCAGAAAAGGCTCGATGCCCATATTGAGCATACGGCTGATGGTGCTCGGTGCATCGTTGGTGTGCAGGGTCGACAGCACCAGGTGGCCGGTCAGCGCCGCCTTGACGCCAATTTCGGCCGTCTCGAAGTCGCGGATCTCGCCGATCATAATAATATCGGGATCCTGGCGGAGAAAGGAGCGCAGAGCATTGGCGAAGTTGAGACCGATCTCCTCATGCATGTGCACCTGGTTGATGCCGGAAAAGTTGAATTCACCCGGATCTTCCGCAGTGGAGATATTGAGGGTGCTGTCGTTGAGCTCAGCGAGAGCCGAATAGAGGGAAACGGTCTTGCCGGAACCGGTCGGGCCGGTGACCAGCACCATGCCGAAAGGCTTGTGAATCGCCTCCTTGAACCATTTAAGGGGCTCTTCCTCGTAACCGAGCTTGGTCATATCGAGCTGCAGGTTCGACTTATCGAGCAGTCGCAGAACCATCTTCTCGCCGAACAGGGTCGGCAGACAGCTGACCCGGTAGTCCATGTCCTTGCCGCCGGGCAGCTTGATCTTGATACGGCCGTCCTGGGGCAGACGCCGTTCGGCGATGTCCATCTCGGCCATGATCTTGAGACGGGAAATGATCGCCGGCCGCAGTTTCATCGGCGGCGTCATAGTTTCGTAGAGCACGCCGTCGATGCGGTAGCGCACCCGAAAAGACTTTTCGTACGGCTCGACATGGATATCGGAAGCCTTCTTCTTGATGGCATCGGTGAGAATCAGGTTGACCAGCTTGAC
>JAUWLU010000048.1 GCA_030613545.1 Desulfuromonadales bacterium | reverse complement strand
GGCCTTTATCGGCGCATGCCCCTGACCATGGCCGCCTTCACCGTCGGCGCCTTCTCCATGATCGGCGTGCCACCGACCTGCGGCTTCTTCAGCAAATGGTACCTGATCCTCGGCGCCGTGGAGGCGGGCCATTGGGAGTTTGTGGTGGCCCTGCTGATCAGCAGCCTGATCAATGCGGTGCTCTTTTTCCGCATCATCGAGATCGCCTACTTCAAGGCGGATCCACAACCCTCTGCCGGTGGTGTTCTGGCCGGCGAGGCGCCGCTGCTGCTGCTCACGCCGCTGCTGGTGGCCGCCGCCGCTTTGCTGGCGGTCGGCATCGGCTCCGGGCCCCTGGTGAGCCAGGTGATCCGGCTGGCGCTGCCGCCGGGTATCGCCCCTTGATAAGGCTGCTGAAAGGTCCATCCATGGCCTTTTCAGCAGTGGTTTAAGCCTCTGGATTTTTCTCTAACCTCGCAAAACCAGCCGTCGGGCAAACCCCAGCGGATGCTGGTCGCCCCTTCAAGGGCTCCACAGGCTGGTGAACAACAGCCTGCCAAGGAGATGGCGCCAAGAGTGCCGAAACGATCATGAGCTATCACCCCTCTCTCTTGCCGCTGGCGGCGATTTGCGTATCGCTGCTGGCCACCGTGCCCATCCTGCTGTCGGACCGCAAGCCGAACCTGCGCGAGTCCTGGACTCTGCTGGCCGCCATCGGCAAGTTCTGCCTGGTGGCGGTGATGCTGCCGAGCGTTCTGGCCGGGCAGGGGTTCGTCCTGACCCTGGCCGAGGTGATTCCCGGGGTGCCGATCCAGCTGCGGGTCGATGCCATGGGCATGTTCTTCGCCCTGGTGGCCTCTTTTCTGTGGATCTGTACCTCCATCTATTCCATCGGTTACATGCGCTCCCTGCAGGAGCATGCCCAGACCCGCTATTTCGCCTCCTTTGCGGTGGCTATCGGGGCCACCATCGGCGTGGCTTTTTCGGCCAACCTGCTGACCCTCTATCTCTTTTACGAGCTGCTGTCCCTGTCCACCTACCCCCTGGTGACCCATAAGCAGAACGACGAGGCGCGGGCCTCGGGGCGCAAGTATCTGAGTTATATCCTCGGCACCTCCATCGGCCTGGTGCTGCCGGCCATGCTGATCACCTATTCGGTCGCCGGTACCCTCGACTTCACTCCCGGCGGCATTCTGGCCGGCCAGGCTTCAAGCGCCACCCTGACCCTGCTGCTGGTGCTGTTCCTGTTCGGTTTCGCCAAGGCCGCCCTGATGCCCATGCACGGCTGGCTGCCGGCGGCCATGGTGGCGCCGACTCCGGTCAGCTCCTTTCTCCATGGCGTGGCGGTGGTCAAGGTCGGGGTTTTCTCCATTCTGCGGGTGATCTTCGGCATTTTCGGCCCCGGTTTGCTCGGCAACCTCGACCTGGGGACCCTGATCACCGTGCTGGCGTCGGTGACCATTCTGGTCGCGTCGCTCATCGCTCTGACCCAGGACAATCTCAAGCGGCGGCTGGCCTATTCGACCATCGGTCAGCTCTCCTACATGATCCTCGGTGCCGGCATGCTGTCGGCGGCCGGCATGACCGGCGGGCTGCTGCACATCGCCATGCACGCCTTCGGTAAGATCACCCTGTTTTTCTGTGCCGGGGCCATCTACGTTGCCAGCCACAAGAAGTTCATCAGCGAAATGGACGGACTCGGCCGGCGCATGCCCCTGACCTATGGTGCCTTTTTGCTCGGCTCCCTGTCCATCATCGGCATGCCGCCACTGGGCGGTTTTATCAGCAAGTGGCATCTGCTGCTCGGCGCCATAGAATCCCGCCAGCTGCTGTTGCTGGTGGTGCTGCTGGTCAGTTCGCTGCTCAATGCCGCCTATTTCTTCCCCATCATCTACCGCGGTTTCTTTGTCCGCCCCGCCGAGGGTCAGGAGCATTCGGGTATTCAGGAGGCACCGCTGTGTTGCCTGATTCCGCTGCTGACTACCGCGGCTGTGTCGTTGGGGTTGTTTTTCTTTCCCGATGTCTTGCTGCAGTTGGTACGGCAGGCTCTGGCTCTCTAGCCCGATTAAGGAACGGCCATGTCTCAACCCTTAAAAAAATCGCCATCCCCGCGGGGCAAGCTCCTGGGGGGCGGATTCACTCTGTTGCTGCTGGCGCTGCTGGGCCTGGATCTGCTGGTTCATAAGCACGTTGCCTTTTCGATGGAAGAATGGTTCGGCTTCTATCCGGCCTGTGGGCTGCTGGCCGCGCTGCTGCTGGTTTTGATCGCCAATTACCTGCTACGGCCGCTGGTAAGGCGGGACGAGGACTATTATGACCGCTAGTGTTGTGTTCCCGCCGGCGCTGATCTTTGTGTTAGGTGCCCTGTTGACGGTTCTGCTGCGGGGCCGGACAATGAAAATGGCCGCTCTGCTGGTGCCGGTGGCGGGCTTTGCCCTGTTGTGGACCACGGCCGACGGCAGTTACGGCCAGATCTCCTTCATCGGTCTCGATCTGGTGCTGACCCGCATCGATCCGCTGGCGCGCATTTTCGGTTACATTTTTCAGCTCATCACCCTGCTCGGCCTGATTTTTTCCCTGCATCACCACGAACGCAGCCATTACGGGGTGGCGCTGCTCTATGCCGGCGCCGCGCAGGGGGTGACCTTTGCCGGCGATCTGTTCAGTTTATTTCTGTTCTGGGAGGTGCTGACTATCGCCGCCACCTTCCTGATCGCCGCCGCCGGTACTGAGCGGGCGCGGGGCGCTGCACTGCGCTACCTGCTGGTGCATATCGCCGGCGGCCTCTGTTTGCTGACCGGCATTCTGCTCCACTATGCCGCCAGCGGCAGCATCGCCTTTGGCGCCATCGATTGGGCCTCGCCGGGGGCGATCTTTATTCTGCTGGGCTTCGGCCTCAATTGCGCCTGGCCCCTGCTGCATACCTGGCTGGTCGATGCCTACCCCGAGGCGCCTATTGCCGGCACGGTCTTTCTCAGCGCCTTTACCACCAAGAGTGCCGTGTATGTGCTGGCCCGTGGTTTTGCCGGCACCGAGGCGCTGATCTGGGTCGGTGCCGCCATGGCCGCCTTTCCGGTCTTTTATGCTCTGCTCGAGGATAATCTGCGCCGAGTGTTGTCCTACAGCCTGATCAGCCAGGTCGGCTACATGGTGGTCGGCATCGGCATCGGCAGCCAGATGGCCATCAATGGCGCAGTCTGTCACGCCTATGCCCATATCCTTTACAAAAGCCTGCTGTTCATGGCCATGGGCGCGGTCCTGTACCGTACCGGCAGCTGCCGGGCCAGCGAACTGGGGGGGCTGCACCGGTCCATGCCACTGACTGCCTGCTGTTGCCTGATCGGCTCGGCAGCCATCTCTGCAGTGCCCCTGTTCAGCGGCTTCGTCACCAAATCGATGATCATGGACGCGGTGGCCCACGAGCATCGGCAGATCGTCTGGCTGCTGTTGCTGGCCGCTTCGGCGGGCACCTTTCTCTATGCCGGCATCAAAATCCCCTATTTCACCTTCTTTGGTCGCGATAGCGGCCTGCGCCCCGCGGAGGCGCCGCGCCATATGCTGCTGGCTATGGCCGGAGCCGCGTTCATGTGTGTGTTGCTCGGCGTCTATCCCGACTTTCTGGCCGGCCTCATGCCCTATCGGCTGCCCCTGCATCCCTATACCGCCGCTCATGTGTTGACTAAGAGCCAGCTGCTCTGCTTCGCCGGCCTCGCTTTTGTACTGCTGCGCCGCTGGCGGCTGTGGCCCGCTGTCGGCGCCGCCGTGTATCTCGATGTCGATTGGTTCTATCGCCGCGGTGCACTGCTCTTCTACCGGCTGGCCGACCGGCTGCTCAATGGCTTTAACGCCGGGGCCGAGGAGTTGCTGCTTCGCCGCGCCATGCCGCGTCTGGTTCACTTTTTCGAGGCACCGGGTGGCTATCTGCAGATTGCCGGTCTGCGTCTGCTGGCGATCTTCGGCTTTGGCAGCGATCGCCTGCAGGCCTCCTCGAGGGCCGTTGAATGCCGTAGCCGGGCCGGCACCTATCCGGTGGGCATCGGCGTGCTGCTGGCGGTGCTCTATCTGGCAGTGATGTCGCTGCTGTTCCTCATCTGAGGCCTGTAGGGTGAACGCCCCGTGTCAAACCAAACACTCTCCAAATGCGACAGCAACCCCGCTCTTTATCTGCATATTCCCTTCTGTCGCAGCAAATGCCCCTATTGCGACTTCTATTCGCAAGTGGCCGACCAGGCACAGCTCAACGGCTATGTCGACTTGCTGCTGCGGCATCTGGCCTGGTTGAGGGATAATCAGGTCTTTGCCTCCCCGTTAGGGACGGTCTTTTTCGGCGGCGGCACTCCTTCGTTACTGACTCCCGGCCAGGTGGCCGCAATTCTCGACCAGCTACAGCGCACGGTTGGACTGACAGGCGACGCAGAAATTTCTCTCGAAGCCAACCCGGGTACCGTCGATCTGGCTCGTCTGCGGGGCTATCGGCAGGCTGGAGTCAACCGCCTGTCCTTTGGTGTGCAGTCCTTGCAGGCCGGCGCTCTGCAGCTGTTGGGGCGGGGCCATTCGACCCGGGAGGCCGTGCAGGCGGTGGCCTGGGCTCGCCAGGCTGGCTTCAGCAATATCGGCTGCGATCTGATGTTCGGCCTGCCCGGCCAGGGCCGAGGCGAACTGCTGCAGGATCTTGCCGCGCTGTTGCAGTTACAACCCGACCACCTGTCCTGCTACGGTCTGACGGTGGAGGCGGGAACCCCCTTTGAACAACTGGAGCTCAGCGGAGCGCTGAAACTGCCTGATGAGGATGAGTTTCCCGAGCTCTACCTGACCGTTCATGAGCAGCTCACCGGCGCCGGTTTTGAGCATTACGAAATCTCCAACTATGCCCGCCCGGGACACGCCTGTTGCCACAATCTCGCTTACTGGCGCCGCCAGACCTGTTTTGCCGTCGGCGCCGGAGCCCATTCCTTTACTGCCGGCGGTTATGGCACACGGCGGGCGGTGCCAGCCGACCTGCAGCGCTACCGGCGGTCTCTGGAGCAGGGCCGCGATCCGGCGCTAACCCTGGAAACCTTCGACCGACAGGGGGCCATGGCCGAGACCCTCTATCTCGGTCTGCGCTGCCGCGAAGGGGTCGCCGACGCCGATTTTCGTCGCCGGTTCGGCCTCGGCGTCGCCGAAGCATTTCCGGAGGCGCTGCGACGCTGCGGGGAGCGTCTTACTCTCGATGGGGGACGCTGGCGTTTCGACCTGCAGGGCTGGCTTCTGTACGATCATTTCATCTCCTTTTTTCTGTGAAAAAAGCGGCCATTTCCCCGCTCCCTTTCCCTTGACAAAGCCCAGGGCCGTTGTTATGTTGTGCTCCGTTAGCACTCCGCTTGGATGAGTGCTAACAGGTTGGATCAGCCGGGTTTTTCCGGCTTGAACTTTTTTCGGGCCGTTTCCTTCAGGGGAACCAGCGGGTGCTTTTTCGTCCATGGCGAAAGGCACAGGGCAGGTGGATGCGATGAGCGAAGAGCTGAGCGAACGCAGTCGACTGATCCTGCAGGCGATCATCGAAGACTATACCGCCACCGGTGAGCCGGTGGGGTCGCGGACCTTGAGTCGTCGAACCGACATCAACCTGTCGCCGGCATCGGTGCGCAATGTCATGGCCGATCTTGAAGATCTCGGTTATCTTTTTTCGCCTCACACCTCCGCCGGGCGTATACCGACGGACAAGGGCTATCGATTTTATGTGGCCAGCTTGCTGCGGGTTCAGCAGCTGAGCCACGAAGTGCGTGAACATCTGCGGCAGGAATGCCAGTTTCGCGAGCTGGATACCGAGGGAGTGCTGCGGGAGGCGGGACGCATTCTGTCCGCCATCTCCAACTATACCGGTCTGGTTATGGTGCCGCGTTTTACTTCGACGGTGTTTCGCCGTATCGAGTTCGTACGTCTGGCACAGACCCGGGTGTTGGTGGTCTTTATCACCCAGACCGGCATCGTGCAGCACAAGCTGGTGGAGGTGAGGGAACCCCTCACCCAGGGCGAACTGGACGAGGTGACCAACTACCTCAACCAGGAGTTTTCCGGGCTGTCCATTCAGGAGATCAAGAGCCGCATCGCCGGCGATATGGCTCAGGAGCAGGCCCTGTTCGACTGCCTGCAACGACGAGCCTTGCTCCTTTCCAGCTGGGTGCTGCAGCACGATCTGGGCGGTCAAGTGTTTGTCGAGGGGGCCAGCAATATTCTTGAACAACCGGAGTTTGCCGATCTGTCCATCATGAAGCGTCTGTTACGGACCTTTGACCAGAAGGCTCTGCTGGTCGAGCTGCTCGACAAGGCTCAGCAGGTTGAAGGGGTGCAGATTCTTATCGGCAGCGCCGACAACCACAGCGAAATCGAAGGCTGCAGTCTGGTTACCTCCTGTTACTCCAGCCACCGCGGCACGACCGGTATTCTCGGAGTGATCGGCCCGACGCGCATGCCCTATGCGATGGTCATTCCCCTGGTCGACTATGCCGCCAGCCTGGTCAGCGATATTTTGAATAGCCAATCGGAATAAAGAATAAAGGAGAGAAAGCCCTTGCCACAGAAAAAGAAACACGAACAGGACGAAGCAGCAGTCGCAAATCAGGCTGCCCAGGAAGGGGAAGCGCCAGCCGCCGAAGAGGCACAGCCCTCTGCGGAAGAGACCCTGGCCGAAAGTCGGGCCGAGGCGCAAAAGAACTGGGACCTCTATCTGCGTGAGCGGGCCGAGCTGGAGAACTACCGCAAGCGCATGCAGCGCGAAAAAGAGGACCTGGCCCGCTTCGCCAACGAAAACCTGCTGCGCGATATGCTGCCGATTCTCGACAATCTGGAACGGGCCGTGGACCACGCCGAACAGGAGCCGGAAGGCGGCCTGCTCGAAGGGGTGCAGATGACCCTCGAACAGTTCCGCAAGACCCTGGAGCGCCTCGGCGTCGTGCCGGTGGACGCGATCGGCGAGCCCTTCAGCCCCGAGCGCCACGAAGCCATGGGTCAGCTGGAGAGCAGCGAGCAGGCTCCGAACACCGTGGTGCAAGAGATGCAGAAGGGTTACACCCTCAACGACAGGCTGTTGCGGCCGGCACTGGTGATGATTGCCAAGGCCCCGGCGGTTCCGTCCAAGGACTAGCAATAACCGGCCTTCAGTTTTACGTTAAGCCATATAGAGACATCTACAAGGAGGATATAAAAAGTTATGGGTAAAGTAATCGGTATAGACCTCGGCACCACCAATTCCTGTGTTGCTATCATGGAAGGGGGCGAGCCCATTGTCATCGCCAATGCAGAAGGGTCCCGGACCACGCCGTCCATGGTCGCCTTTGCCGAGAGCGGTGAGCGGCTGGTCGGCCAGCAGGCCAAGCGCCAGGCGGTGACCAATCCCGAGAACACTCTGTTCGCCATCAAGCGCCTGGTCGGCCGCAAGTACGACAGCGACGCGGTGCGCAAGGATATCGAGATCAGCCCCTTTAAGATCATCAACGCCGACAACGGCGATGCCTGGGTCGAAGCCCGCGGCAAAAAATACAGCCCGCCGGAGATTTCGGCCATGGTGCTGCAGAAGATGAAGCAGACCGCCGAGGACTACCTGGGCGAGCCGGTGACCGAAGCGGTCATTACCGTTCCGGCTTACTTCAACGACTCCCAGCGTCAGGCGACCAAGGACGCCGGCAAGATCGCCGGCCTCGAAGTACTGCGCATCATCAACGAGCCGACCGCCGCTTCGTTGGCCTACGGCCTGGACAAGAAGGGCGAAGAGAAGGTTGCGGTCTTCGACCTCGGCGGCGGCACCTTCGATATCTCCATTCTCGAACTGGGTGACGGTGTGTTCGAGGTCAAATCGACCAACGGCGATACCTTCCTCGGTGGCGAGGACTTCGATCAACACATCATCGACTATGTGGCTGCCGAGTTCAAAAAGGACCAGGGCATCGACCTGCGCGGCGACAAGATGGCCCTGCAGCGCCTAAAGGAAGCCTGCGAAAAGGCCAAGTGCGAACTCTCCAGCTCCATGGAGACCGATATCAACCTGCCCTTTATCACCGCCGATCAGTCCGGGCCCAAGCACATGAACATCAAGCTGACCCGCTCCAAGCTGGAAAGCATCTGTGCCAGCCTGCTCGATCGTCTGGTGGAGCCGTGCCGTACCGCCCTCAAGGATGCCGGGCTGTCCGCCTCGGATATCGACGAAGTGCTGCTGGTCGGAGGCATGACCCGCATGCCGGCGGTGCAGAGCAGGGTGCAGGAAATCTTCAACAAGACCCCCAACAGGGGGGTCAACCCCGATGAGGTGGTGGCCGTCGGCGCCGCTATTCAGGGTGGCGTACTCAAGGGCGACGTCAAGGACGTACTGCTGCTCGATGTTTCTCCTCTGTCCCTGGGCATCGAAACCCTCGGCGGGGTGATGACCAAACTTATCGAAAAGAATACCACCATCCCCTGCAAGAAGAGCCAGATCTTCTCCACCGCAGCCGACAATCAGCCGGCGGTATCGGTCCACGTGCTGCAGGGCGAGCGGGAGATGGCGGCCGGCAACAAGACCATCGGCCGTTTCGAGCTGGTCGGCATTCCCGCCGCGCCGCGGGGCGTGCCGCAGGTCGAGGTCGCCTTCGATATCGACGCCAACGGCATTCTGCATGTTTCCGCCAAGGATCTCGGCACCGGCAAGGAACAGTCGATCCGCATTACCGCCTCGTCCGGTCTCAGCGACGAGGAGATCGACAAGATGGTCAAGGACGCCGAGACCCATGCCGACGAGGACAAGGAGAAAAAGCAGCTGGTCGAGGTGCGCAATCAGGCCGACGGCATGGTCTATACTACCGAAAAGTCCCTCAAGGAGCATGGCGACAAGGTCGATGAAGAGACCCGCAAGAATATCGAGCAGGCTCTTGAAACGTTGAAAAAGGCCATGGAAGGGAACGATTCCGACGACATCAAGCAGAAGACCGAAGCGCTGGCGACGGCTTCTCACAAGCTGGCTGAGGCCATGTACAAGCAGGAGGCCGCCGGTCCGGAAGGGTCTGCTGAAGAGGCAGAGGCCGCTGAGGAAGGGGTAGTCGACGCCGAGTTCGAGGAAGTGGACGAAGACAAGGGCTAACCCCGCCTCAAAGCTTATGTTGTAACCATGACGGCAGGAGCCGGGGAAACCCGGCTCCTGTTGCTGTTCATTGATTCTGCGTCGGGTGCCTGCCCGGCGGTTATTCCCCAAGGGGCACGGACTTGGAAAAGCGCGATTATTATGAGGTGCTCGGCGTCCACCGCAACGCCGGCGAAACCGAGATCAAGAAGGCCTATCGGAAACTGGCCATTAAGTATCATCCCGATAAGAACCCCGGCAATAAAGAGGCCGAAGAGACCTTCAAGGAGCTCTCCGAAGCCTATTCGGTTCTTTCCGACCGCCAGCAGCGGGCCACTTACGACCAATACGGTCATGCCGGTCTCGGTGGCGGCGGTGGTTTCTCCAGCGGCGGTTTCGGCGGCAGCCCCTTTGAGGATCTGTTTGGCGACATCTTTGGCGACCTGTTCGGTGGTCGGGCCGGTGGTCGCACCAGCCGCGGCCAGCGCGGCGACGATCTGCGCTATAATCTGAGCATCAAATTCGAGGATGCGGCTTTCGGTCTCGAAACCAAGGTTCAGATTCCCCGCTACCAGACCTGTGAGCCCTGCGGCGGCTCCGGCGCCAAGCCGGGCACCAGCCCCCGCACTTGCCAGGTCTGCCGAGGGGCCGGCCAGGTGCGCTACCAGCAGGGCTACTTCTCTTTGACTCGCCCCTGTCCGGAATGTAACGGCGCCGGCCAGGTCATCGACCAGCCCTGCGTCGATTGCGGCGGCCACGGCCGGGTCAAGGGAAAGAAGAACATTTCCCTGAAGATCCCCGCCGGGGTCGAGAGCGGCAGCCGACTCAAACTGACCAGCGAAGGGGAGCCCGGGCTTCAGGGTGGCCCGCCCGGCGACCTTTATGTGGTGATCAACGTCCAGGAACATCCTCTGTTCCGCCGCGAGGGGCAGGAGATCATCTGCGAGATCCCTATTTCCTTCCCCCAGGCAGCCCTCGGCTGCGATCTGGAAGTGCCGACCCTGAAAGAAAAAATGACCATCAAGGTCCCGTCCGGTACCCAGTCGGGCAAGGTGGTCCAGTTGCCGGGCAAGGGATTCCCTTCATTGCAGGGCTATGCCCGCGGCGATCAGCTGGTGGTGCTGCGGGTCGAAACCCCCACCAAGTTGACCGGTCGGCAGAAGGAACTGCTGGAAGAATTCGCCCTTGAGGGGGGGGAGGACATCCACCCCATGGGCAAGACCTTTTTCGACAAGGTCAAGGAACTGTTCGGCTGAATTGGCCACCACCCAGGCTCGGGAGCGCGAAGGTGATATCGTTCAGGCACAGGGTAGCGAAAAGAACGTTGGCGCCGGGCAAGCGCCCGGCTTCGATCTTGGCATTGCTGTTGGCTCTGGTGCTGTTCTCGATGGCATCCGGGACGGCGCAAGGGGCGACGGAACCGGCTGCCGATGCTCTGCAGCAGGGCCTGCACTATTACCGCATCGGCGAGTTGGACCGGGCTCTGGCGCTCTTGCTCGATTTCATGGGCGGCCAGACCGATTCAACCCAAGAACCGGAAGCGGCCCTGGTGTTGTCCCGCATCTATTATCAGCGGGGCGCCTACGACCAGACCCTCCACTACCTACAGCGTATCCCGGCCGCCCTGCGGGGCAGCGAAAGCCGCTTGCTTGAAGGCTCGGCCTTGACCAAGCTCGGCCGCAGCGCAGAGGGCATCGCTCTGCTCGGCAGCCTGGATGAGAAGAGCCTGTCGCGTAATGAGCAGGGCCGGCGACTGGCGGCTCTTGCCGAAGGCCATCTCGATCAGCAGAACTGGCTGCAGGCGCTCTATTTTATCCATGCCTATCTGCCCCTGTCCGTCGATCAGCATCAAGCCGACAATTTGATTGACCAGGCCGGTGAAGTGGTAAGTGAGCAGCTCAGTGCAGCGCAACTTGCCGAAGCGGCCTTCATGTTTCCCGGCTCGCCCGTTGGCCAGGCCGCCGGGCTGCAGCTGGCTCTGCGCAGTTGGCGTGCCGGTGATGCGGTCACAGCCCGCCGTCAGATCGAAACGGTGCTGCAACAGCCCAACGCCTTTCCGGGCCGGGAAGAAGCTGTAAAATTGCGCGATCGCCTGTCCGGGGCGCCGGTCAAGAGCCGGGTGCTGGGGGTAATTCTGCCCCTGTCGGGGCGTTACGCTGCCTTTGGCAAGGCGGTGCGGCGGGGCATGGAACTGGCCCTGGAGCAGCTCGGCAGTGTCGAGTATCCGGTAAAACTACTGTTTCGTGATAGCGCCGGAGATGCAGATCGCAGTGCGCGGGCTGTATCGGAGCTGGCCAATGCCGAGCAGGTCCTGGCCGTGCTCGGCCCACTCACCGGAACCGCCGCCGAAGCGGCGGCGGCGCGGGCGCAGCTGGAGCGCCTGCCGCTGCTGACCCTGAGCCAGCGCAACGGTCTGGCCGAGACCGGCCCCTATGTGTTTCGCAGCTCTCTGACCAGCGCCCTGCAGGCCCGGGCCCTGGCGCGCTACGCCATCGAGGAACGGGGCCTGCGCACCTTTGCGGTGCTGGCGCCCGACAATCGTCTGGGGCGGGAGATGAACAGCCGCTTTGCGGCCGAGATCGAGCAACGCGGCGGTCGCATCGTCGCTTCGCGCAGCTACGCCGCCGAGGCCACCGATTTCCGTCGCCAGATTCTGCTGCTCAAGGGCGAGGATCCCGATGCGCCGGAACCGGCCGCGACGCCGGAGGCTGAACAAGAGCAGCCGGGTCTACCCTTTGAGGCGCTGTTCATTCCCGATTACGCCGAGCGGGTCGGCCTGATCGCGCCGCAGCTGGCCTATTACGGGGTGCGGGATGTGGCCCTGCTCGGCATCAACGGCTGGAACGATCCGGAGCTGCTGCGCCTGGCCAACGGCTATGTGGAGGGAGCGGTCTTTACCGACGGCTTTTACCGCTACAGCCCCTATCCCTTTGTTCAGGCCTTCGTCAACAGCTACTTCGAGCGTTTTGGCGAAGAACCGACCATCCTCGAAGCCCAGGGCTACGATGCGGCCGGCATTCTGCTGGCGCAGCTCAGCCGCGGCGAGGAACCGTCGCGGGAAGAGCTGCGCGACGCTCTGAGCCGCCTGCGGAACTACCCCGGGGTTGCCGGCGCCGTCTCTTTTGATGAGCAGGGTGATGCCCGCAAGGTGCTGTTTCTGCTGCAGGTGCAGAATGGCAATATCGTGCAGATTAACTGAGGCGTTGCTTCGGCACCATCGACGGAAATATACAGGCCGGTCGCTATTAAAAGCGGCCGGCCTGTTTTGTTTCTTTAGCAGTTTTGTAAATGGCCGGTGGGACGCAAGCTATAAGTTGTAAGCTGATCTTCTTCGTGTTCTTCGCGGCTTCGCGTGAGACAGAGCCGGGAAGATCTGTTTTGCACGCGAAGCCGCGAAGGCGCGAAGAAAACCAGTGATTCCGAATGAAAATCCCTCCGTTCGGCAGCACTCACAGGGGATCTAACGGCAAACAGACAGGTCGGCCACTTTTCGAAGTGGCCGGCCTGTCTCGTTTCCAAGAGCTGTCGTCCGCCCAGCCCGGTCCGACGGGTCGCATCGGGCCGCTGTCTAGCCTTAGTGCTCAGGTTTCTCGCTCAACAGCCGATGGCTTTCCGCCAGCATCTCCATGATCGGGATGTGCTGCGGGCAGGCCGCTTCGCACTGGCCGCAGCGGGTGCAGTTGCTGGCCACTTCGGCGGCGTTCATGGTGATGGTGTAGATGCGGTGCGGGAACAGCCGCTCGCCGTAGATGAAGCAGTCGTTGTAGATGGAGAAGATGCGCGGAATGTTGACCCCGGCCGGGCAGGGCAGGCAGTAGCCGCAGGCGGTGCAGGGCACCTTGATCCGTTGCCGCAGTTGCTCGCGCACCGCGCCGATCAGGGCCAGTTCTTCGGCGCTCAGTGAATCCGGCTGTACCGTCTCGGCCAGGCGGCTGTTCTCTTCGATCTGCTGCAGATCGTTCATGCCGCTCAGCAGGCAGGTCACCTCGGGCCGATTCCAGACCCAGCTTAAGGCCCATTCGGCCGGGCTGCGCCGCACCGCGGCCCGGTCCCACAGGGCCTGTATCTCCGGCGGCGCCGGACGGGCCAGGTGACCGCCCCGCAGCGGTTCCATGACGATTACCCCCAGGTCCCTGGCGGCCGCATATTCCAGGCCGATCCGTCCGGCCTGAATCTCCTCGTCCATGTAGTTGTACTGAATCTGGCAGAAGCTCCAGTCGTAGGCATCGACGATCGTTTTGAACAGCGGCAGTTCGTCGTGAAAGGAGAAGCCGGCGCAGCCGATGCGACCGTCGGCGATGGCCCGATCGAGAAAATCGAGCACCCCCAGGTCATAGAGTTTGTACCACCAGTCGGCTTTGAGGGCGTGCAGCAGATAGCAGTCGATATGGTCGGTGCGCAGCCGTTGCAGTTGTTCGTTGAGATAGCGGTCGAAGTCGATGCGGCTTTCGATGGCCCAGGAAGGCAGCTTGCTGGCCAGCAGCACTCGGTTGCGCAGCCCTTCGCTCTGCAGGTTCCGGCCGAGAAAGGTTTCGCTGTGGCCCTGGTGATAGGGGTAGGCGGTATCGAAATAGTTGATACCACGGTCGATGGCGCGGTGCAGCAGGTCGGTCGCTCGGGCTTCGTCGATACGGCTTTCGTCGCCATCGATGACCGGCAGGCGCATACAGCCCATGCCGAGGATCGAGACGTTGTGGGCGCAATGGCCCAGACGGCGGTATTGCATGCTGGCTCCTGGTCCGGCAATCAGAGGAAGATTTTAGGCAACAGATCTGTGAGTTCTTCGGCGGCAACGGGCCGGCTGAAAAAGTAGCCCTGGCCTATTTCGCTGCCCTTCTGCTGCAAAAAAGCCAGTTGCTGGGCCGATTCGACCCCTTCGGCCACCACCTGTAGGTCGAGGCTGCGGGCCAGGGCCAGCACCGAAGAGACCAAGCGTACGTCCTGGTCGCTGTGAGGAACGTCGTGAATGAACGAGCGGTCGATCTTGAGTTTTTTCAGCGGCAGATAGCGCAGGTTGCTGAGGGAGGAATAGCCGGTACCGAAATCGTCGAGAGCAAAGCTGATCCCTTGATCGCACAGGCCGCGCATGCTCTTGCGGGCCTGCTCGACATTGTCCATGATCGCCGTTTCGGTGATTTCGATCTCCAGAAAGCGGGGGTCGAGGCCCGTTTTGCACAGAATGCGCTGAATTCGGTCGGGAAAGTCGGCCTGGCTCAGCTGATGGGGGGAGATGTTGACGGCCATGGTGATCGGGGCCAGACCGGCATCCTGCCAGGCCTTGTTCTGGGCACAGGCTGTCTCCAGCACCCAGTCGCCGAGGGCCACGATAAGGCCCGTTTCTTCAGCGATGGCGATGAATTCTCCCGGTGAAATCAGGCCCATGCGCGGGTGCTTCCAGCGGGCCAGGGCTTCGACACCGATCAGCCGTCCGCTTCGCAGATCGATCTGCGGCTGGTAATGGAGAAAGGTTTCGCCCAGCTCGACAGCGCGGCGCAGGTGGCTCTCCAAGTGAAAGATCTCACGCCGTCGGCTGTTGGCGGCAGAATCGTAGAACACATAGCGGTTGCCACCGGCTTTTTTGGCCTGATACATGGCCATGTCGGCGGCGCGCAGTAGGTCGTGGGCTTTTTCCATTTCCTCATTGAACAGGGCGATGCCGATGCTGACCGGGGTGAAGATAGTGTGTTCAGTCACCTGCAGGGGGCTGTTAAAGGCCGCCAGGATCTTGTCGGCCAGCTGCACGGCCTGGTCGACGGAGCTGATTTCCTCGCAGAGCACCACGAATTCATCGCCGCTCAGTCGCGCCAGGGTATCGGATTTGCGCATCAGTTGCTGCAGTTTGCGGGCAACCTCGATCAAAACCTGGTCGCCGACTCCGTGGCCGAGGGAATCGTTGATGTTTTTCAGCCGGTCCAGATCGAGGAAGAACAACGCCACCTTGCGTTCATAGCGGCGGGCTTTTTCCAGGGCGTGTTCCATGCGGTCGTAGAACAGCAGTCGGTTCGGCAGGTTGGTCAGGGTGTCGTGGTGGGCCAGGTATTGAAAGCGGGTCTCGCTCTCCGCCAGGGCCTGATGAGCGCGGCGGTGGTCGGTGATGTCTTCCCCGCAGCTGATCAGGTGGCTGACCTGGCCCTGTTCGTCGGTCAGTTTGGCGGTGCTCCAGCTGATGAGCAGTTCCCGGCCATCGCGGGTTCGCACCCAGTTCTCGCCCTTCTGCCCCAGGGGCAGTTCTCCGCGGACGATGTCGGCGAAGAGCTGGCGAATGGCCAGGCGTTCCCGTTGCGGCAGGCAGCTGTCGAACCAGTCCCGGCCGAGCAGTTCTTCTTCCGGAAAGCCGAGCAGCTGGCACCCCTTGCGGTTGAGCTGGCAGATGCGGCCCTCGCGGTCAAGCACCACCATCATCACCGCGGCGACGTCGAAATACGGCCGGGCCAGATCCCGTTCCCGCCGCAATTGCTGCACGGTATTCTCGGCGATGGTGCGCAACCGGGCCTCAGGCTGATCGAT